>CAJUSL010000035.1:816-11713 GCA_910589135.1 uncultured Eggerthellaceae bacterium | reverse complement strand
TCCAACAGGATGGCGATCAGCGAATTGAAGGGCAGGCCGGTGGCATCGGCGCCGATTTTCTGAAGCAGCTTCTGCGACCCTAGCTGGCGAAGCACGAGGATGGCCGTGTGCACCTTCGATACCGACTCGATGCCCAGGCGGTAGTCGGTGTCGCCGACGGAGATGATGCGTCCATCGGGCAGGCACAGGCAGATGCCGAACAGGTTGGAATCGATGTTGGCCAGATAGGGGATGTAGTCGGCATTCTTGCCGTCCTTGATGCCCTTGCAGGCTTCGTAGGCGTCTTCGACGGCCGTGCGAATCTGGCCGTATGTGAGCGTGGTGACCATGGGCAGCCTCCTTGCGATGGGGCGTTGGCGCGGGTGGTGGCGGGTGGTGCGCTTGCGGACGTAGGGCGGCCCTGTCGGTTCGCCCAGGGCTGCGCTACCGTGCCAGCATGGCTTCGATCCAGGCAAGCACGTCGTCGAACACCAGCATGGCGTCCTTCTCGTTGAGGATTTCGTGGCGCATGCCGTCGTAGATGATGACGTCGACGTCCTGAGCGCCCGCGCGACGCATGAGGTCGGCCGCTGCCCGCACGCCCTTGCCGTTGTCGCCCACAGGGTCCCTCGCGCCGGCGATGAACAGCAGAGGGAGCCCGTTGGGAATCTTCTTCGCGTGTTCGAGCGACGCGGCGAGCAGCGTGAGCCTGGTGAGCGATGCGTATCCGCCCAGCGTGAACTGGAAGCCGTTGAGGTCGTCGTCCATGTAGGCGTCGACGTTGCTGCGATTGGCCGAGATCCAGTCGAAGTCGGTGCGCGGGTTCTCTATGGCGTTGGAGAACGCGCCGTCGGCCATGGAGTGGATGAGGTCGCTCTTGGCCGTTTCGCCGCGCACCATCGAGCCGAGCTGCGCGAGCGCGTTGCCTGCCAGCGACGCGATGGGCGGCTGGTTGCCCGTGCCGCACAGGATGGCGCCCGACAGGCCCTGGGCGTGCCGCGTGAGATAGACGCGCAGCACGAAGCTTCCCATGGAGTGCCCGAAGATGAAGTAGGGCAGGTCGGGGAAGGCGGACGCCGCGATGAAGCGCAGCGTGTCGACGTCTTCCACCAGCACGTCTGCGCCGGTCTCGGCGGGCATGTGGCCCAGCTGCTGCTTGCTGGCGACGCTGTGGCCGTGGCCGATGTGGTCGTGCCCCACCACGATGAAGCCGTTGCCGGCCAGAAAGCGCGCGAACGCGTCGTAGCGTTCGATGTGTTCGGACATGCCGTGGATGAGTTGCACGACGCCGCGGGCCGGCCCCTTGGGCTGCCACAGCATGGCGTGGATGGTGCTGACGCCGTCCCAGGACGGGAACTCGAAGTCCATGGTCGTAATGTCGCTGTCCATTGTTTTCTCTCCTCGTCTGCTGAGGTCTGCGTTTTGAATGCCAACATTATATGGACGCGCGAAGCCGGGCACCCGGCGGGGCGCGCTGTTGTTAAGACGATGTCACGTGACGGGCAAGGGCCTGTCGCGGCCGTTGCTTTGCAGCTTATCTGCATCGTGCCCGCCGTTTGCCGCATCTGCCACCCGTTGTCCGCCACGTCCGTGGCGCCCGCCTAACAGGTTTCCTCTATTCCCGCGAAGTCGTGCGGCTCGTTCGCCTCGGCCATCACCTGGGCCACCAGCTCTTCGTAGCCGCGCAGCGCTGCGAAAGGCTTGAACTGCTTTGCGCGGTTCGGATGCGGCTTGCCCAGGACGTAGCGTTCGGGATGCTTCACGCCTGGTTGGCTGGCGACCATTTCGTACACGCCAGCTTCGGGGCGCGGGTGGTCGGGCACGGGAGTTCGCGGCTGCGTGCTGCCGGGAATGGCCGGGCGCGGTTGCGTGCTGCCGGACGGCGGGGCCTTCTTCTGCCTGCGGTCAGCCATGATGGCCTCCGACCTGATGGACGCGCTCGAGGCCGCGGGCTTTTTCCCGGTAGGCCGTGCCGCGCATGACGGCGTCCTTGCCGAACTTGTGCTTGATGGCGATGAGCGCGTCTTGGCGGGCGCGTTCTTCCTCGAGCGAGTCGATGGAGGCGAAGAGGTCGTAGGTGGAGCATTCTTCGGGCTCGAGGCCGCCGAACGCGATGTTGATGCGGCGGATGGGGAGCTCGGGGTTGACGTTTTCGCAATAGAGCTGGTCGGCGAACGCCAGCAGCCGTTCGAACGAGTTCGTGCTGATGGGAAGCTTGTGGCTGACGCCTGTATGTCCTGGCCCCAATCCGTCGGCGTCGCTGCAATAGCCGATGTACAGGCTGATGTGGTTGGTGACCACGCGTTTGTCCACTAGCTCGAGCACGGTTTCGTCGACCATTTCGCGCAGGATCATGCGTCCTTCGTCGAAGGTGTAGTCGCAGGGAAGCACCTGCCCGTTTCCAAACGACGTGGTTTCGGGCTCGTATGCCTTGATGTCGGCGATGGTGCAGGGCTCGAGCCCCCAGGCGTGGTCGATCAGGTATTCGGCGTTGGCTCCGAACTCGCGGTATAGCATGTCGATGTCGGCGTGCGCGACGCCCTGCAGGTCGTGGATGCCGTACTTCTGCAGGCGCCGTGCGATGCCTTTGCCGATCTGCCAGATGTCGGTGATGGGGCGGTGCGGCCAGATGATTTCCTTGAAGCTTTGCTCGTCGAGCACGCCGATGTTGTCGGGGACGTGCTTGGCCGTGACGTCGAGCGCCACCTTTGCAAGGAAGAGATTGGGGCCGATGCCGGCAGTGGCCGTGATGCCGGTTTCGTGGAGCACTTCGTCGCGCAGCATGTTCACGATGTCCTTGGCGCTTTTGCCGTAGAGCGCCATGTAGGGCGTGAGGTCGATGAAGCATTCGTCGATGGAGTAGACGTGCAGGTCGGCCGCGCTGACGTGCCGCAGGTAGATGGCGACGATTTCGGCGGAGACCTTCATGTAGAGGCGCATGCGCGGCTTGGCCATGATGTAGTCGATGCCGTCGGGAATCTCGAAGACGCGGCATCGCCCAGGGACGCCCATGGCCTTGAGGGCTGGGGACACCGCCAGGCAGATCGTCTTTTCGGTTCGGCTGGGGTCGGCCACCACCAGGCGCGCCTCGTGCGGGTCAAGCCCGCGCCGCACGCATTCGACGCTGGCATAGAAGCTTTTCAGGTCGATGCAGCAATATGTCTTGTCTTGTGGCTCCATGGCAAGACATGATAGCATAAAAAACGAACAAATGTTTGTACTATAGGAGGCGGTAAATGCGTCAATCTGCGCTTCATCCAAGCTTGTTGCTTAACATGCCGCAAACATAACACCCTGTTAAGTTAGGTGTTATGTTTGCGGTTCGAAGAGCATGAAGGCGAGTCGGCAATTCGCTCCAGAGGGGCTGGGCATCCTTGCGAGCGGGCTGGCTATTCGTCGAAGTCGAAGAACCACTTGAAGTTGTACTCGTCGAAGGCCTTCTTCTCCTCGGCGAGGTACTTCTCGGTCAGACGGTCGAACTCGCCGTCCTCCTTCGACTGCGCGATGAACTCGTTCAGCTGCCCGAGCAGCTCGGTGTCGCCCTTCTTCACCGCGATGCCCCAGGCCTCGGCGTCCTGGAAGGGGATGTAGACGGCCACGGTGTCGTCGGGGTTCGCGGCCTGGTTGCGGTAGATCGTCAGCTGGTCGTAGAGGAACCCGTCGGCCTTGCCCTGCACCACCTCGGTGACGCAGGCGCTCTCGTCGGCCAGGCGCACGATCTGGGCCTCCGGGAGGTTCTTCGTGGCGTACACGTCGCCGGTCGAGCCCGTCTTCACGGCCACCTTCTTGCCCGGCTGGTTCAAATCCTCGATGGATGCGACGCCCGAGTTCGCGTTCGCCAGGATGGCGAGCTGGGCCATGGCGTAGGGGTCGGTGAAGTCGACGACCTCCTTGCGCTCGTCGGTGATGGTCATCGAGCTGATGACGCAGTCGGCCTTGTCGGTCTGCAGCGACGGGATGAGGCCGTCCCAGGCCGTGTTCTCCACGACGAGGTCGTAGCCGTACTGCTCGGCGAAGTCGCTCATGAAGTCGACGGCGATGCCGGCCGGGCTGCCCGCATCGTCCTTGGTCTCGAAAGGCGGGTAGGCCAGTTCCATGGCGACGGTCAGCGTGGGCTTCCCGTCGGCGGCATTGCCGACGGGCGCACCGTCCTGCTGCGCGTTGCTGCAGCCCGCAAGAGCTGTGGCGCCGATTGCCAGCAGCGCGGCGGCCGCCAGGGCGGTCAGGGTCTTTCTCATGATGCTCCTCCTTGGGTCGGGGCGTCTGCGCCGGTTGCGCAGACGAAGTTCCTTCGTATGCAGTCGAGCGTGGCGCAGGTGACGCGGAACGACTCGGGGTCGATGCCGCGCATCTGCGCGTCTCGGAGTTGCCTGGATATGGCGTCGAACGACGCGCGCAGTCCGGCGCCCTTCCCGGTGAGCGACACCTCGGTGACGCGCCGGTCGGCGGTGCTCTTGCGCGTGGCGACGTAGCCGGCGTCCGCCAGCTTGCGCACCAGCGCGGTGACGGTGGACGGGTCGCGATGGATGGCCTGCGCCAAGCGCTGCATGGTGATGGGTTCCTCGGCGAACAGGCGCATCAGGATGTCGCCGTGCGACGGGGCGAGGTCGTTCAGCCCGGCTTCGGCCAGAAGCCCCATGAGGCAGCCGTTCGCCGCCGCGAGCGTGCGCGAGAGCGCGCTGACGAAGTTGACCTCGTCGGTGGGCTGGAATTCGTTGGCGCTCATGATGCCTACCGCGGCCCCTTCTCCACGACCGCGCCCGACGGGCACGCGTCGTGGCAGTTGCCGCATTCGTCGCAGCGCTCGCCCAGGATGCGGTAGGGGCTTCCCGCCACGATGGCCTTGTGCGTGCACGCCGACGCGCACGTGCCGCATTCGATGCACTCGTCGGTGATGCGGAAGCCGGGTTCGACGGCTTCCGCGCCGCCCCATGCGAAGCGCTCGCGCAGGATCTTGTGGTTGCGGTTCACCATGTTGAAGTCGTAGTCGTACAGCTCGCCCCAAGCGCGGTCCAGCACCAGCACCACCGTCTCGGGGTACTTGTTGATGTCGTAGACCGCCACGGCGAAGTTCGGGTCCGTGGCGGCATGGGCGATCATTTCGTCGGACGACAGCACGCGCACGCTGCCGCTGACGCGCAGCATGTAGCCGGGCTGGAAGTGCGGCATGCGGTCGCCATCCCACGTTGCGCGCGCTGCGGTGTGCTCGCCGCAGACGGACAGCTTGCCGCCTTCGACCAGCTGGCGGTAGAAGGGCTTGCCTGACATGGTGCGCAGGTACAGGCCTTCGTCGTCGTAGGCGAAGAAGTGCGCGATGCGCGAGTCGACGCCGCCATCGCCGTCGAGAGTGGCGAAGCTGCAGCAGCCGATTTCCTCGAACAGCTCATAGGCTTCCTTGATCGAAAGCATGGGTTCCATCCTCTCTAGCGGCTTGCGAAGCGCTCGTTCGGGCCTGGTTGTTGGGGGTCGCTCTCATGCGTTGCACGTCGGCATGCCTGCGCTTCCGCGAAACGTTTCGCCATTACGCAGGCGTGCAAGGCCATCAGGTCGCAGCCCAGCAGCTCGGCGCAGTCTTCCGACACGTTCGACACGCTGTTGGCGTCGATGAAGAAGCGCCCGCGGGCGCATTCGACCACATCGAAGCTGCCGAAGTCGAAACCAAGCGTGCGCGCGGCCAGCTCGGCGTCGGCGACGAGGGCGGCCGAGCGATTGGCGTAGGGCGCATAGGCCGACCCCTCGTGGTAGCCCGACAGTCCGCTGGCGGCCACGCTGCGCTTCACTGCCAGCGCCGCGCGGCCGTCCACTATCTCGATGCGCGTGAGGAAGCCCAGTTCGGGCTCGATGTATTCCTCGACGATGAACGCGCCTTCGGGGGCGTTGCGCAGGAAGCGCTCGGCTTCTGCGGCGTTGCGCAGGATGGCGGTGTGAGTGGTGCGGCCGCCGCAATTGGGCTTGATGATGCACGGGTAGGGAAGCGCTGCGCCTTCGATGGCGTGCGCTTCGGCGCAGGCGAACACCGCGGGCACGTCGAGGCCCGCTGCGCAGAGCGCTTTTGTGGCGGCCTGCTTGTCCACCTCGAAGCGGTGCGCGCTGCCGCGGTTGAGCATGGGGATGCCCGCGGTTTGGGCGGCTTCGACCAGGTGCGCCATGCGCGCGAGCGAGGCGTCGTGGTCGCGGAACCGCGCGCTGGCGAACACGCGGCTGACCAGCAGGTTGCAAGCGAGGGCGCGCTCGATGGCGTCGGGTGCCTCCATGTTGACCAGCGCGACGCCGGCGTCGCAACCTTCGTCGGCGAGCGCGTTGCGTAGCTCGCGCGCCAGCTTGTGGTCGGACCATTCGTCCGATTCGTACAGGATGCCGATGGTGGGGGTGTTCGTGTTGCCGGCTGTGCCTGGCGCAGTGTCGGTGGCCGCCTCGATGCATCGAGCGTTTGCTGGGCTAGCGTGACTGTCGGTGTCTGGCGCCATGGGCTCCTTTGCTTTTCGCCGTGTCGTGTTCTGGGACATACCGGAGTATCGGATACAATACTTTGATATCAAAGTATTGTCAATGCGCATGCTGCTGAGGGGCGGGGGTGTTGTCGTGCGAAGGCGGAAGCGGCCGCGCCCTCAGTCGGCGACGTGCAATTTGGACCGCCCTCATTGCATGAGGGCGGTCCAAATTGCACATGAAGCGCCCTCATTGCACGTCGATGCCAAAAACCGGTGACGTTGTGGACAAAAATTGCGGAAATCGGTGGTTTTGTGGTGGTTTGCAGCAAGAAAATTCCGTCGGCGGAAACACGGCTTCGAGGATTCCCTGGCAGAGGCGTTGCAGGTTGCGAAGACCGTGCGGAATCCGGTCGGAAATGCTCGCAAGAACACCGATTTCCGCAATTTTTGTCCATCAGGATGCGAAAAAGTGGCAACGAACACTTCTTTCAAGGTGGAAGAGCAGTCAGGTGCTCTTTTTGGTTACTCGATTGGCGTGACGGAGAAGTAGGCGTTGTCACATCAGTCCCATGGCCTGCCATAGAGGCACGCTGACGAGCAGTCCGCATGTGCAGATAGCCAGGTAGAGTGCGCAATACGCAGCCGAGGACGCTTGGTTTCCCATCTTGCCTTCGGTGGCGTAGTAGGCACTCAGGTAGATGGGGTTCTGGTACAGGACGAACCACGGATTCACCACGGCGTACACGCACACGCCGACCACCCACGGGCTGATGCCCAGCGTCAGCGCCAGCGGCACCATGAACGCCATGAAGATGTTGATGTAGGCCATCTCGGACACGATGACGAAGCGCAGCATCACGGTGATCAGGCAGAGCCCGGCTACGAACACGTATGGGTTGGCCGCAAGCGCCGTGAACGCCGGTGCGCACGAGCCGATGATCCAGCCGTCGATGCCCAGCTCGGCGAAGACGTCGGCGAGTCCCAGCACGCATCCGATGAAGATGAGAGAGTCCCAGGCGAGGCCGCTGCGCAGTTGCTTGGCGTCGACGACGCCGAACGCCAGCATGGCAACCATGGCGCCAATCGCCACGATGTGCGACGGGACCGCGTGAAGCGGCTCGGCGACCCACAGCAGTACGCAGGCTGCCATGATGGCGGCCATGCGCCTCTCGACGCGGGTCATGGGCGTGCGCCCAGGTCTGCCGCTTGGTTTGCTGGTTGCCGCATGCTCGGTGCTTGCGGCTTTCGGAGAGGCGCTCGGGACGAGACGTGCGGCAGCCGCATCGGACACGCCTGGCGCATCGGACACGCCAGTCGCATCGGCGCGCTTGCGCCTCTTCGGCCCGTACAGCGCAACGATGGCCACGTAGTTCGCCGCCATCACGAAGACGAACCACGGCAGCATGGCCACGAACCAGTTGACCATGGAGAACTGCGCGGCAACGTCGGCGGGCAGCGTCGCCAGCAGTCCGTAACCGATGATGGACGCGCTGATGACGGCGGGACCGACCGTGCGAATGCCCGTGAACATGGCCAGGAACAGGCCCGTTGCTTGACGTTCCTTCCGCTCGTATCCGAGCGAGTCGGAAATGCCCATCGCGAGCGGGGCGAGCATGGTCGCCTTTGCGGAAAGCGACGGGATGAACGGCCCCACCAGCGTGCCGGTGGCGATCAGGCCGGCTGCCTGCATGCGGAACGTGCGCGGGAACACGCGCAGCACGGCTGCCGCCATGCGCGCCATGAGGCCGCTTTTCTGCATGCCGAAGCCCAGCGCGAAGGCTGCCACCAACAGCCACCAGGTCGAGGACGCGAACGCCGAGAACACGGTGGTGGTGGGCACCTGGCATGCTACGACGAAGGCCGCTGCCATCACGAGCGCGGTCACGAACTCGGGGAAGATGCCGGCCACCCACCACACGATACAGCAGGCAAGGATGCCCAGCGCGCCGATGGCCTGCAGGCTCAGGTCGGCCGTCCAGCCCAACGCGTAGCCGCAGGCGACGACGAGCGCTCCCGCAGCGATGCCCAGTCCCGTTGTCAGAACTTTCCTCATCACAGTGACATTAGAACACATCTCATGCCAAGCCTGCGGATGTCGGGGGACGTTCGTTTTCGCATCGGATGGCAATGGAATCCGGTCGCTTCGTCGCGCGGACTCATGCGTCCGCGCGACGAAGCGACCGGAGCAAGGAATTCCGCGATATGCGCCATCGCGGAATTCCGAAGTGAGAAGTTGCCCGAGGGCGCATGAGTCGCGTGGCGAAAATACGCGCACCCTGTCACGCCCGGCGGCGCGCTATCAGTGGTCGGAAGCGCCGAATGCGTTCTTCATGTTCAGGCTGCGCACGAACAGCACGCTGCCCAACAGGGCGGTGTTCTGCTTCTGCACCAGCGCGACCAGCTTCTCGTTGGCCTGCTCCATCACTTTGATGGAGGCCGCGTCGTCCATGTCGTCGGGGTTGCACCCGCCGCCCGCAAGCGTCGCGTCCACTTCGGCGATGCTTGCGTAGCCGGCTGCGATGGTCTGCTGCTGATAGGCGGAAATGGCCTCCATGTTGTCGAAGTATTCGGGATCGCCCAGCGCCGCCACCAGGCGGTTGGTCCAGTAGAAGCTGTCGGTGTTCACGTCGTCGGTGGTGTCCAGGTAGGCAGGTACCGCCTTCACGTTGGTCAGCATGGCGATCGCGGTGTTGAACGGCCCCGACCCGAACGACACCCACTGCACGCCGCGCGCAGCCTTCGGCGCCCTCGGGCGAACCTGCAGCACCGAGCACTCGCAGGTGCGATTGATGCCGATGTCGCGGAAGCGGTCGCGGCTTTCCTCGGTGCCTTGCAGGCCGTAGGGGTCGTAGATAGTGCCGTCGTAGGTGGACGACAGGATGTTCTTCACGTCCATCGCCGACACCTTCACCTTGGGCTTCATGCACCAGGGAATGTCCATGCTTTCGGGGCCGTAGACGGCCGTGGCGGAACCGGCGCCGCCTGTGGTGCCGAACGCACCGCCGAACGCGCCTGCGTCTTCGGCGAGCACGCTGCAGATGTACCATGCGCGCGGATTGTTGTACACGATGTCCAGCCACGTGTAGCTGCCGAACGCCTCGCGCGGGTTGAACACGGAGGGAATGCCGCACACGGTGTCGCCGCTGGCGTCCGGGTCGCCGGGCGTGACGTCGAGGTGGTTCGCCGCCATCCATTCGGGCAGGTCGGCGCTGCACAAGTTGTCGCGGCCCTCGCCCAGCGCATCGCGCAAATCGAGCCGGTCGATGCCCAGGCGGTTGGGCTGCGCGACGAAGCAGTCGTCGGGCACGCGGCGCGCAATCCAGTGGTGGCCGCCGACGGTCTCGATGTACCACACGTCGTTCTCGTCGCCGAAAGCCACGCCGTTCGTCTCGTAGGTGCCGTGCTTCTCGAGCAGCTCGCCCATGCGCAGCACGCCCTCGCGTGCGCTCTTGATGTAGGGAAGGACGATGGTGACCATGTCCTCCTCGCCGATGCCGCCCGGCTTCTCGGGCTGGTAGTCGGCGTCGCCCGGCTTGCCCACGGCCGGCTGGTATGTGACCAAGGGGTCGGCACCCAGCACGCGCGCGTTGGTGGAAATGGTCTCGGTGGCGCTCATGGACACGTTGGCGACGTTGATGCCGGCTTCGCCCCATACGCCATCGGCCTTGTCGGTGTTCGGCACGCAGGTGTACCTGAGGGGGTTGTCGGGCAGCTCGATCGTCAGGTGGCTGTTCACGCCGGTGTAGGTGCGGGGCTGGTCCTCGGGCGCAACCGCCACCATGCTTTTCGCGTTGAACGACCCGTTCCCGCAGTCTTCGTTTCGGGCCACGATGGTTGACCCGTCGTCGGTTGCCTTCCTGCCCACCAGCAATGTCGTGCAAGGCATGGCTGCCTCCTTTTCCCGGGAACGCGCCGCATCGCCGCGCCGCGTCCATTACGTATGTGTGCGCAAGAACGTGATACATCCCCGCGGGTCCGAAGGGCGGCGAAACGCGACTTTGTCATCAAACGGAAACGCGGCCAGCGGCCGGTCGAACCGGGAATGAAACGCCAGTTCATCCATGCATTTACGAGAAGTCAACAGCAAATTGATTCCAAGGGAAAGCCTTGGCTGCGGGCGTATTTTCAGACTTGCATAACAGGCATGCAGTCGCCCCTTGTGCAATGCGTTGCATTCGGCAGCGCGCGTGGATTCGGGGATGACCTCGGCTCCGCAAGACCCGCAAACCACAGTCAAGAAGGGGTGAGAAAACATGAGTTCCAATGCAAGTTCGGCAACAGCTTCCAAGTCCAGCAGTCCTCCCAAGGGAGCGAACGCGGGCAACTACATCTCATTGATGGCACTGGTGATGATGAACGTAACCATCATCGGCAGCGTCGCCAATGATGTGCAGCAAGCCTACTACGGCCTGTCGTCGGTGACGCTGTTCATCATCGGTGCGCTGGTGTTCTTCCTGCCGACGGGCCTGGTCGCCGCGGAGTTGGCG
>CAJUSL010000035.1:596-806 GCA_910589135.1 uncultured Eggerthellaceae bacterium | reverse complement strand
GGGCTGGGGGCAGCGAGGCGGCATCTTCCGCTGGGTGGGCGAGGCGCTCGGCCCCGGCCTGGCGTTCACCTGCCTGCTGATCCTCTGGTTCCAGACCTCGATCAACTTCGGCATGGGCGTGGCGTCCGCGTCGGCCACCATCGGCTTCTACACGCCCGATTGGGACTGGGCGGTCCAGTTCATGAACAACCCCACCAACCAGATCTTCAT
>CAJUSL010000035.1:0-577 GCA_910589135.1 uncultured Eggerthellaceae bacterium | reverse complement strand
CGGCGTCATCATCGGCACGTTCATCCCGCTGGCGTTCATCGTCATCTTCACGGCAGTGTGGCTGGCGCAGGGCAACGTGTCCAACGTGACTCCCACGCCTGAGGCGTTCAACCCCTTCAGCAGCGGCTTCAGCCTCACCAACCTGGCGCTGGCCGCGGGCGTGTTCTTCAGCTTTGCCGGCATCGACATGAACGCCGCGCACATCAAGCAGCTGAAGAAGCCGCAGAAGGAGTTCCCGCTGTCCATCTTCATCGCCATGATCCTGACGCTGATCATCTTCATCGCGGGCACCGTCTGCATCGCCATCGTCACGCCGAAGCAGGATATGAACCTGGTTTACGGCCTGTACCAGACCTACAAGATCCTCGGCGCCACCTTCAACTGCCCTTGGATCTACGTGGCCTTCGTGTGGGTCGGCCTGGGCGCTTCCATGGCGTCGCTCGTCACCAACATGGCGGGCCCGTCGTTCATGCTCGGGCAGGCCGGCCGCTCCGGCTTCCTGCCGAAGATTCTGCAGAACTCCAACAAGCACGGCATGCCGAGCCGCCTCATGTACCTGCAGATGGCCTTCATGACC
>CAJUSL010000034.1:15896-20269 GCA_910589135.1 uncultured Eggerthellaceae bacterium | reverse complement strand
GTCCTGCACCTCTTGCCCCCCCCAGCTTCTCCCTGCGCATCCAGGTAGGACTCGTCGCGCCAGGCGGCGTTATCGTTGTCCTCCCAATCGATGCACACGAGCACGCGCCTCAGGTAGGGCTTGATGGCCTGCGCGAAGTTGTCGGCCTCTGTCTCCACGCCCTGGCCACCAACGTAGTGGTAGGCTCCTGCGAGCAGGCCCAGGTCGAGCGTTTGCGCCATCTGGTCAGGCCACGAGGGCGACGCGTTTGACTACCAGCCAGAATGTCACTGCTCCAAAACAGGGGAACCCCGTAAAAAGGGGCTAATGTGGCAGAATGCGTGCGGGCAAATTTGCCGAAGCAAACCCGACGTGAAACCCGCCAGTGTCTGGGGGGCCAGATTGTCGGGTTTACTGTTTTCTATACCTTCTTAGATACTTTTCCATGATAAGCATGACATCCGTGAAGTCAGGGTTATAGGCACAAAAGTGTGTAATGGGTCAGAACCAACCAGTGGCTTTGAAGCCGCGCATGTGCAACTCTGACCATACGATCCCCGTACCCCATCTGGCTACGTCCTCTCCGGTCTCATAGGCATTAGCCGCCTGCCTTCTCCACTCCAAGACCTGTTCGTCATCCGGCATCGCTTGCAGGGCATTCGCATAGGAAAGCGGAGCCTCGGAATGCATATAGCACCACCAGAATCCCGCCTTGATCCTGTGTTCGACGCTCATCCCGCGATGGTCCCTCAAAAAGCGCCCGGATGCGGGCATTGTTGGATTCGATCTTGTTGGATGTGGAGGGTGCATCCCCTCCTTTGACGAGATTCTCATCCAGATATGCGAACAGCGTCCCTTCTCGGCACAGCTTCTCCAATATCCTCCTCGCCTTTCGCAGGCGCTCATGCTTGTACTGGCTCCTCCCGTCTACGACCGTCCTCTCCTTGAGGAACCCCTCCCATGCCGTGCACCAGTTCGAGAATGCGGCAAGCCATGCGGCGGCTCCGTTCAGGTCGCCAACATGCATGAGGTCCCTGACGATTCCGTAGAGCTCAACGCCCGCCTGGAGCCCAGGGCGCGTCGTGGTGCACCTCATCGCACGCAGGGAGGATCGGCCACAGCCTCCAGAAGCGCCCCGTCTTCTTGCGGAAGGCGCGTGCTGACATCCCGAGCTGGGATTGCGTGAGCCTGCCCAAAAGCCACGACACGAACAGCCTCAAGAGCTTTGCCGCGTTGTCGATCCTGCGCGTTGCGAATGCTCCGCATCTGCCGCATCGCCAACGTTGCGTGCCTGCTCTCGTCTTGCCGTTCCTCATCATCTTGGTGCCGCATACATCGCAAGCAGGACTTCCCATGGGCAAACCTCATTCCGAGCAACTTCTATTCGGAAAGAGGATGCCTGAGCCGGCGTGTCAAGGGGAAACGTTACACACTTCTGTGCCTGTAACCCACAGATAATCTTGCACGCAGCTACCGGAATCTCGCCTGGAACCACGATCTCCGCAACGTCTGTGAGCAGCACGCATTCCGAAACGAACATGAAGAGGCTGCAAGCTTTTCCGAAACGTCATTGCAAACTGAAGTTCCAGCCTTTAAAATTGAGCCATTACGACGGAGGGGACGCGAACGGTTAACTACCTAAGCGAAACCTCCTTTACTTTTTCCGACGCGCTATCTTCTCCTTGGCTCCCGGCGCATCCAGGTAGGCCTTGTTCGACTCCGGAATCATTCTGTAAAGTGCCGACACGTTGCGCCTGACCGGAAACAGCACCCTGCCGAGCTTCCCTTTCTCGAGCAGGTACCTGACGGTCTTGAAGTAGTCGCCGTCGCCGGACACGAAGTAAATCTTTTCTATGTCGGGCCTCTCGATGAAATCATGAAGCGATTGGAACACGATATCCGTGTCGACGTTACCCTTCTTCTTCCCGAGCACCTCGCTTCCATGCTCGCGCCACATGATGGTGAAGCCAGCGTTCTGAATGATGGTGTACAGGCTCTGGTTCGACGGGTCGAAGAACCCAAAGAAGTAATAGGCTTCGTCGATGCCGTACTTCCTTCGCAGGTAGGTGCGGAATCGAAACATGTCCAGCTCCCAGGGATCCTCTGCGCCGGAAATCGCCTTGTAAAGGTTCTGGCCGTCTATGTATGCAATGCTGGTCATTTTTCTTCCCTACGCCACTTAGGCCGGCGCAAGGGCCAGCGCTTCCTCGTAGATGATCCGGATAGGACATCCGCCGTCTTGCAGCTCCATCGCCTTTTTGACTTTCGTGCCATAGCTTCCAAAAGCATATTGGTCACTGCCTCTGCCTCCCACAACCACATAATCAACCTTTTTGCTAACACCGTTGCATACCGCTCCGCCACGGGCTTCGATGGCGCCGGCAACGTCTCTTCTGCTTCCCGCCAGGAAGTCTCCAGTCAAGCAGAAAGACTTCCCCGAGACCTCAACGCCACCCCTGTCCGTGCCCGGATTTATGACAGAGTCAAACACATCCAGAAGAGCCGCTTCCTCTTCCGCGGATACAAACTCATCTACGAGAACATCCTCGAGCGTGGAGAAAACCTTGACGAACGTTTTGTCGCCGTACAGGCTTTCATTCGAAGACATCCAGTTCCTGAGGCCCATCGCCTCGGCAACATTGATTTTCCTGTCCGCTCCTATGCCTCTAATGAGGCCCATCAGTTCCTGCATTGACCTCGTAGACTCACAGCTGACGCAAGCATTCAAGAAAGGGCGCGCGAACCCAAGAATCTGCTCCTGCTCCTCCGGAGCAATCACGCCGTCGTCGAGCACGGCTTCGAGCAGCGCAAAAGCTTCGCTGAAGAACGGATGTCTGGCATATGCCCCATAGCGCGTCATCCAATCCTCGAACGCGCAGTGCTCCTCCGGTCTCACCTTTTTGTCGATGGCGACGCCCAGCGCTAGCCCGTAGAGATCCGTCATGGCTGCAGCCACATTCGCATCGACCCTGACGGCCTTTGCCGGCCGGTAATCGGAATGCGTGAACACGCTCGTGCAGAACAGGTCAACCATCCGGCGAGTCCGCATCTCCCTGAAAACCTCAAGGCAGCCGACGGCATCGCAAAGGGCATCGTGGTGCGTCCCGAGCTCAATGCCGAATATCGAGCAGATTGCGGGCAGCCTGTAGTCGTCGGATTCAAGCCCCGAGTGCTGCGCCACGCGGAGAGTGCAGAGATACTCGGTATCGGGAATCGCAGATCCATCCTGCGATAGCGCCTTGTCGACGACGCTTAAATCAAAAGCAGCATTGTGCGCTACGACAATCGAGCCAGAAAACACCGAGCATAACTCGTCGTCCCACAATTCCCCGAAAGTTGGAGCATCTGCTACATCGCGCGCTGATAAGCCATGCACTCTGCTGTTGACGCGGTCGAACCCAGCTTCAGGGTTAACCAGGAAAGACTTCTTGTATTCGACGTTGAGGTCATCGTCGGTCCTAATTGCCGCTATGGAGCACACGCGATCATGAAGCCTGTTCGGCGTTTCGACATCAAAGAAAACCAGGGGCATTTCGACTCCTATCATCCGTCGCGGGCTATGCCACCTCAGTCGCTTGGGCAGGCTCGAGAGCTTCACGTTCCTGCACGTTCTCGTCACCTCTTTTCGCGAGGCTGGAGACCTGGAGCAAGTCCTCGGTATAGACAGCGACTCCCGCGCTCCTCCTCGCTCAACGATTCGCACGTATATTCAAATCTTTAGCATATATCACCATTTTGGACTATATCTAAAAGAGTTGCACAAACTTTTGATCGAAATTTTTTGCGAAGTGCTGGATTCTCTGTATTCAGAATCTTGGCATCTTGAATGCAGGAGGGCTTATATCCAGCCAAATCTAGCCCGTTCGAAAAAAACCGAGATGCCCAAGAGCGGCTCGCAGGAAATGCCGGTATCACAAAAAGCGCAATCCGCAATTCTTGACTGCCAACCAATGCGTCGCCGCCCAAACCCGATAGACCGCACCATACGAAGGCGATGCTTGACAGTCCTCACGCCATGGCCCCCCGCCCAACTTGCGCGTCGGCTGACGCGTGATATAATCCTGCCGCAATGTCCCAGCGGAGCCTTTGGCAAGCAACGCTTCGAGTTAGGCAAGGTGCATGAAGAACTAGCGATGCCCATACGGGCGCCCACCAACGACCTACCCACCGTCAGGTCGCGCTTTCGAGGGTGCCGCATCGCTGTGCACGTTCTTCACCGCCATCGGCCTTCGGCTACGCCGTCAGGCCAACCGCAATTCCGCCCTCCCGCGCGGCCTCCTGACATAAGGAGCGCTGTCATGCAACTGACCCTCTCCCATATCGGATACACCTACCCAGGCGCCTCGGCGCCTGCGCTCGACGACGTCAGCGCCGTCTTCCCGAAGGGCTGGACC
>CAJUSL010000034.1:0-15886 GCA_910589135.1 uncultured Eggerthellaceae bacterium | reverse complement strand
GCGACAACGGGTGCGGCAAGACCACCTTGGCGCTCGTCGCCGCCCACCTGCTGCAGCCGGACGCGGGCTCCGTCCAGCCGCGCCTGGTCACGGCCTTCTGTCGCCAGGATTCCACAAAAGCACCGCCCAACCTGGTCGACCTCGCCACCGACTGGGGCCCCGAAGCACGTGCCGCCCGCAACCTGCTGCGCATCGACGACGACTGGTTCTGGCGCTACGACAACCTTTCGGGCGGTCAGCAGAAGCGCATACAAATCGCCTGCGCGCTCTTCATGCGTCCCGACGTACTCGTGCTGGACGAGCCCACCAACGACCTCGACGGCGAGACGCGCGTTGCGGTCGCCGACACGCTGGCATCCTTCAACGGCATCGGCCTGCTCATCTCGCACGACCGCGGGCTGCTCGACCGCCTTGCGGCGCAATGCCTCGCGTTCGAGTGCGGCCGCTACGTCATGCGGCCGGGCAGCTACACCAAGGCGGCGGAGCAGGCAGATGCGGACCGCGCCTCGGCGCTGAGGGAACAGGCGAAGGCGCGGCGCGAGACGGCGCGGCTCGAAGCGGAGGCCATGCGCCGCCGCGAGGAAGCCGCGCGCCAGAAAGGGAAGCGCAGCCGAAGCGGCCTGGACAAGAAGGACAGCGACGGACGCGCACGCATCGGGCTCGCAATCGTGACCGGCAAGGACGGCGTGGCAGGAAAACTCTCCGCCACCATGGCCCATCGCCTCGCGCGCGCCCAGGAAGGCCTCGACGGGCTGAAGGTGGCGAAGCGCTACGAGCGTCGCATGGAGGGCTACGGCGAGGCGGCGAAAGCCGACTCCGTGGCGCATCTCGACGCAGGCGAGCTGCAGGCCGGCGACTTCCGCATCCGCGTGCCCGAGCTATGGCTTGCGCCGACCGACCACGTCGCGCTGACGGGCAAAAACGGCACCGGGAAGAGCCTCGTCGTGCGCCATCTTGTCGCGTCGGTTCCGGAATCCGTCAAGGCGGTCTACGTCCCCCAGGAAGTAAGCGAACGAGAGCGCACCGCGGCGCTGGCAAGCCTGCGCGACTGCGACACCGCGAGCCGGGGAGGCATCCTGTCCGTTGTGGCGCGCCTCAATTCCGACCCGGAACGGCTGCTGGACGGAAGCGACGTGAGCCCGGGCGAGCTGCGCAAGCTCGCGCTGGCGCAGGGGCTCCTGCGTCAGCCGAACCTCGTCGTGCTCGACGAGCCCACGAACCACCTTGACCTCGGTTCGATCGAAGCGCTGCAGGACATGCTCGCCGGATTCCCGGGAGCCGTCCTGGTGGTCACCCACGACAGCGCGCTGGCGGCCGCCGTGGGCACGACCTCCTGGAGCACCGCGAAAGACTAAGAGGGCTGGAAGATGGTCGTCGGACGTTAGCGTCCGGCACCGCCGCCAGGCCGTCAGACGCTAATGGCCGGCGGCGGCAGCCTGGCTGGCGCCTGTTAGCGCTCCCCCACCGCAGGCTGCTCGATGGGCAGGTTCTCCACTTCGGCCTCGAGGGGCAGAGGCGGCTCGCCGGGCCCTTCGGCCTCCGGCGCCGTCGTGCCCCACGAGTTCTCGTACCCCGGCAGCACGACGTTCAGGGCGATTCCCACGACGGACCCGATCGCCAGGCCCGAAAGCGAGACCGTGATGCCGCCCACGGGAATCACGATGGCGCCCGCGGCGCTGTACGCGATGCCCAGCGACAACACCAGAATCAGCGCCGTGATGATGATGTTGCGGCTCTGCATGAAGTCGACGTGGTTCTCCACCAGGTTCCTGATTCCCACGCTCGAGATCATGCCGTAAAGCACCAGCGACACGCCGCCGATCACGCACGCAGGCATGACGGCGATGACGGCCGCGAACTTGGGACAGAACGAGAACACGATGGCGAACAGCGCGGCGATGCGCACCACCTTCGGGTCGAACACGCGGGTGAGCGCCAGCACGCCGGTGTTCTCGCCATAGGTGGTGTTGGCAGGCGCGCCGAACAGCGACGCGATGATGGTGGCGAATCCGTCGCCTAGAAGCGTGCGGTGCAGCCCCGGATTCACCAGGTAGTTCCGGTTGCACGTCGAGCTGATGGCGGACATGTCGCCGATGTGCTCGATCATCGTAGCGAACGCGAGCGGCATGATGGTGATGATGGCCGTGATGGCAAGGCCGGCGTCGAAGCCGGGGCCGAACAGCGAGAACACCGTGTTCGGCCACGCGACGGGCAGGCCGATCCAAGCCGCCTCGGCCACCGGCGTGAAGTCGACGACGCCCGCGACGGCGGCAACCAGGTAGGACCCTATCACGCCGAGCAGGATGGGGATGATGCGGATCATGCCGCGCCCCCAGATGTTCGCCGCGACGATGATGGCGATGGCGACGATGGCTATAGGCCAGTTCGTCTCGCAGTTCGCGATGGCCGAGCTGGCCAGGATGAGCCCGATGCAGATGACAATGGGACCGGTGACCACGGGCGGGAAGAACCGCATGACGCGGTCGGTTCCGAAGATGCGGAACAGGGCGGACAGCACCAGGTACAGCAGGCCCGAGCACGCCACGCCCAGGCATGCGTAGGGCAGAAGCTCCGGCTCGCCGGCCGGCGCGATGGCCGCATAGCCCGCGATGAAGGCGAACGACGAACCGAGGAACGCCGGCACCTTCCCCTTCGAGACCAGATGGAACAGCAGCGTCCCCAGGCCCGCGAACAGCAGCGTCGCCGACACGGAAAGGCCCGTAAGCGTAGGCACGAGGATGGTCGCGCCGAACATCGCGAACATATGCTGCAGGCCGAACAGCGACATCTTGGGGATGCCGAGCGAGCGGGCGTCGTAGACGGCCCCTTCCGCGTCCTGCGCTCCCATGGTGGGACAGTCGGGCGCGCCCTTCGCGGGGCCGGCCGCCTCCGGCACCTCCGGAACGTGCTTTTCGGGCTCTGCTGTCATGATGGCTCCCCCTGTGCTCGAGTGTTGCGCGAACGCCGCTGCAGCGGCCCGCTGGTGATGCCTACACGATACCATCCCGGCGGCATCGCCGGCCGCACGGATTTCCCCAGCGCGCTTTTCCGGCGCGCCCTACCCCTCCAGGAAGTCGACCACGCCGCAATGCGTGTGGTAGACGGCGCCGGCAAGCGACAGCGCACCCGCTTCCTCCAGCCTGCGGAGGACGGGCTGCTCGCGCAGCTCGGCAAGAGCCGCTTGCACGTTGAGCACGCTCGCCTCGTACGGGTCGGCGGCGTCGGCCACGACCTCGGCGATGCGGTCGGTCACCGCGGCGACGTCGCCCCTTTCGCCGTCGAGCGCCGCCTTTATGGCACCGCAATGCGTATGGCCCAGCACCAACAGCAGCGACGTATGCAGGTGTTCGCAGGCATACGCCGCGCTTGCGGCCTCGATCGGCCCCACGACGTTGCCGGCCACCCGAATCACGAACAGCTCGCCGAGCCCGGCCATGAACACATGCTCGGGCACGACGCGCGAATCGGAGCAGGTGATCACCGTGGCGAACGGCTGCTGCCCGTTCTCGAACAGGTCAAGGATGCGCTCGGGCGACAGGTCGCGCTCGTGGTCGAGCGCTTCCACGTATATACGGTTGCCCTCGCGAAGACGCGCCAGGGCCTGGGACGCCCCCACATGGGAGTCGCCGTCGAAGTCGTCAGCGGTGTAGTTGATAGCCATGGAAAGGCCTCCGTTCCGATGCAGCGCGCAACATGACGCGCACGACACGCATGTTCAACGTTCGGTGTCATGCGCCCCATGATACGCTTCGGCGCCCCCGACGGCGGCTACAATGATGCGGACAATGCCGGAAGCGGGGCATCGCGACGCATGAAGGGAGGCGCGTGGGTGGCCGGACGACAACGACGAAAAAGGCCGAGGCCAGGAGCGCCGCCATCGACGGCCGCCCCGAACACGCTACCGTCGCCCGCCCCAAGCGCGCTGCCGATGGCGGCCGTGTCCCTGCCGGGCTCGTCGCCAACCTGAAAGGGCAGGCGCCGCCCTACTTCGCGAAGGCCTGCGCGCTGATGGCGCTGCTCACGCTGTTCGGCTGCCTCGCGCCGCAGATGCCGCCGCTCGGCGTGGCCGTCGTGGCGGTCGCCTATGCGGCGATTTCCACCATAGGCGCGCTGTACTTCGTGGTCACGCGGCGCATGCTGAGGCAGTACAAGCTGGCCGACGGCGGCAGCCTTGCGCACATCAACCGGCGCTGGCCCCTCGTCGCATCGGCCCTGTTCGTGCTGTCGCTGGCGTCTGGCTTTCTGTTCCTGCTGAACGCGCCCAAGTGGGACGCCGCCGAATGGGCGCTCACCTGGCTGGCGGTTCCCCTCTACTTCGGCGTGTTCGCCTTCCTGCAATGGCGC
Organism: uncultured Eggerthellaceae bacterium; assembly: GCA_910589135.1. Classification (GTDB taxonomy): domain Bacteria; phylum Actinomycetota; class Coriobacteriia; order Coriobacteriales; family Eggerthellaceae; genus MGBC163016. The sequence goes on along the minus strand of CAJUSL010000034.1, from coordinate 11,542 downwards.
CTTGCGAAGGAATTCGCGCCGCGCTTCGACAAGGCACACGCCATGCGCTGGAGCTTCGCGGTGGTGGGTGCCGTCCTATGCCTGGCCTACGCCGGCGTCTCGATGCTGTCGCAGGCGCCCGACTACCCGAGCCTGCATGCCGCATACGAAGGGACGTACAGGCCGTTCGCCGGCGCGCCGTCGGCCGTGATGAGCGAGGTCGACAAGCTGGCATCGCTGGCAGACGGCCTGAAAGACTACGCGCTTGCGAAGGTGAACGGCGCATCGCTGCTGGCGGTGTTCGCCGTTCGCGTCGTGGTGTACGCGTCGGTCTTTTTCGGACTGATGAACCAATTCGGAGCCTGCCTGATGGACGGGCGCGAGGCAAAAGGCGTCTTCCAGCTGCTGCCGCCGGGCGGAAGCCTGCGCCCGAAGGGCCCGGTGCTGAAAAGGTACTTCCTCGCGCTGGGCGGGATTGCCGTCGCATGGCTGGTGCTGTTCGTGGTCGCAGACGCCAAGGTCGCCCAGGTGCAAGCGACCGAGGAGCACACCGCGATGGAGCGACTGGTGGACGAGCTCATGGCGAACGCCGCCATCGCCATCGACGGGGAGGCTCAGGGGCTCGAGGAGCGCAAGGCGATCGAGGAACGCTACACGCAACGGCTCGAAGCCGTGCTTGCCGAGCGGCGGCAGGAGCTCGAGCCCATGGTCGGCGCGTTCTACGACACCTGCCGCGGCAACGTCGATGCATACCTCGACTGGAACGACGGGCCGGAAGGCTGGTTGCTGCGCACCGTCGCGCTCTTCAATGCGGGTCCGGTCGAGGACAAGTTCTTCGAAATCGTGCAGAACGGCAGCGACGCAGGCACCCTCGAGGAGCGGTACCGCAACTACCACGAAAGGATCGCCCCGCTCGCCCAGGAGGCGAAGGACGCCACCGGCGGCGCGCTGGACGCGCTGCTCGACCAGGCGTCGCCCATGCAGGAGGACCTGTCCGCCAGCGAGCTTGACCTCTGGAAACCGCTCGGCGATGCGGGGAATTCCGGCGACAGGGACGCCTTCGCCGACGTGCTGCTGATGCGCAACGGCTTCGAGGAGCGCGACAAGCGCCGCGAGAAACTGCTTGCAATCATCGACGCCGCAGAGGCGGACACGCTGGCCGCGATTGGCGTGGCGTGACGGTTAATACTGCAAGCTGAAGCTGTATCAGAAAAATTAGGTCTTTTCATAGCGATGCAAGAGTGCTAGGCTAGCGTTTCGCCTTTTTCGGCGAACGGCAACAAACGTAGCACTGAATCGAAAGAAGGGGATAATGAACGCGTATTTGATTGCTGCCAAGGCAAACGCTTGGGAGATCGATCAGCACGTCGGGCGCGCCATCGAGGCCAACCAGCCGGAGTACATGATCGAGGCGGTCGGCCGCGGAGAGCGGTTCTACGAGGAGGACAAGAAGAAGGTCATGCGCCCGCACAAGAGCTTCAAGGACCTCTTCTGCCTGAACTAGCGCACCGTGCCGCCGCCATGCGTGGCGCTGGGCGGCGGAAACGACGGGCGGGCGCCGAAAGCGTCACGCCCGCCACATAGCCGCAGAACGAAAGCCGGCCTCATCAGAGGCCGGTTTTCTGTTGCCCCGACTCGCAGCGTCTTGCAATCTCCCTCCCCACCATGTGGGGAATCTGCACCACCAGGGCGTTTCCCATGCAGAACGCCCGCTGCCCGTCGGTCATGCCCGTGTCCGTCCAACCCTTCGGAAACCCTTGCAGCTGGTCGAGCTCGTCAGGCACGAGGCGCCGATAGTGCTCGCCGATCTTCACCACGTGCTTGAAGCGAGACGCGCCGGAACCGCCTTCGCCCGTGAGAATCGTGCGCGACGGGTTCTCCAGCAGGTCCGGGAAGGCCATCGACCCCTCGGAATAGTGGTACGTGAAGCCCGTCTTCTTGTTCACGCGCTCCTCGCTCTTGGACCCCTTCAGATACTTCCAACGCTCCAGCTTTTCCTCGGGGATGTAGAACTCGTCGGGAACCTCTTCCGGCGCCACGATGACATCCCCCAGCGTTCGACGCTCCCCTTCGAACGCCTCCGCCACGTCGGCTGCAAGCACGCGGCAATCCTGCATGACGCCTGCCCCAAGGAAAGGAGACTTGGCCGCTCCGGCATTGAACGTGCGCGTGGTCACGTAAGGGTCGTCGGGTATGACGAACTCCGAACATGATTCCGGCTGATGGATGGGCAGCGCTTCGGCAAGCACGCCGTCTTGCAGCCTCGCTTTCAGGTCCCAGGCCTGCGGGGTCAACTCGGCATAGATGTACACGCGCTTGCGCCTTTGAGGCGCGCCGTATTCGGCGCTGTTGACAACGCGCCATTCAACCGAATAGCCCAGGTCGGCAAGGCAGGAAAGCATGATGGCGAAGTCGCGGCCCCTCTGCGTCGCAGGGCTCTTCAGCAGGCGGTCGACGTTTTCCAACAGGACGTATTTCGGCTCCTTCAGGTGCAGGAAGCGGTAGATGTCCCACCAAAGGACGCCCTTCTTCCCGTCGATTCCACCCGATTGGGAGAGAGGCTTCGCAACCGAATAGTCCTGGCAAGGAAACCCACCGACGACCATGTCCACGTCGGGGATGTCTATGCGACCGGCCTCGTAGTCGTCCAGCACCTCGTTGATGTCGCGGTTGACGCAGCTGCCCTCGCCGAAGCGCCGCTCGTAGCAGCGCCATGCGAACTGCTTGGCATCCGAGCCGGGAGGCTCCCATTGGTTCGCCCAGATGGTTTCGAACGGCCCGGCGGAAGGCTTGGCAAACGCCGCATCGCCGTCGTCTGAATAGCCTTCGAGCCCAAGGCGAAAGCCACCTACGCCGGCAAAAAGCTCGGCGACCTTGATGTTGTCCATGGCACGTTTCTCCTAAGCTGCTGTGCCTCTGTTTCGATCCAATTCTAGCCGATCCCGCGCCGGAGACCAAGATCCGCAACGGTGCCTCCGGCGAAAATGCGCAATAGCGTCCGCCAAACGGGACACGATTCCAGGAATCTGTCGGAGGCAGGCACGAGGCATCCCTCCGGAACGATACGCCACCGTGCAGTGCGGGCTACTCGCCACCCTCTTCGTCGCCGCCATCATCCCAGCCGATGATTCTCATCACGTAGTCGTTGTTCAGCCAAAAGCTCTGCCGCGTCATGACCCTACCGTCGGGCAGCTCGTCGCCATACCGGTCAGGCTCGCCGCAAACGCTGCCGTCCTCGAGCCGGTAGCCGCGCTTCGAAGCATGCGGCCTGACATGCGCGATGTCTCCCGCCTCGTTTTTCTTGGGAAGATTGTTGGCGATTCGCGGACCGCCGTCCTTGCAAAGCACCACCTTGCCATCCTTCCCCACGACGACGGTAAGCTCGACGCCGGCCGACACGGCGCTCTTGGTCCTCTCCCAGCAAGCACGCAGGGCGCCGTCGATGTCCCCCATCGACATATTCCAAAAGCGCGCATCCTCCAGCCGGATGCCGTCCGCGCACTTCCGAAACGACACGAACAAAAAGCGCGTCTCTTCGAAATAGCACCTCAGCGGGGCGTCCTCCCACTCCTGGTCGACGATTTCGCGGAACTTGAACGTGTCCAGCGAGAGGGATTCCACGATGGTGCCACCCTCCTCCACGCGCACGGTCCGCACCGACACGTTCGCCTTCTCGAACTCCTCGGCCCGGTCGCCGCGCACGCCCAGCAGCGCGTACACGATCTGGCTCCATTGCGCCTTGTTTCCAGCGTACGTAAGGCCCAGCATTTCGCAGAGTTCCCTGTCGGTCTTGCCGGCATGGGACTTGATAAGCGAAAGGACGTACTCCTCGAACGTCGTGCCGTCGAGAACGCCTGCATCCTTGACGATGGATTCCGCCGCACCCGCGCCCATCATGCGGTTGTGCAGGATGTAGTCCATGTACGAACGCTTGAAGCAGAAGGCGCGCTTCTTGGCGGGGGCGTGCGGTGGGTAGTACTGGTCCACCCACATGGTCGCCGCCGTCGCGCCTTTCGTGCATGCGCCCAGATACGAGGTCAGACCCTCGGAAAGCTCCTCTGCCTTGCCAGCCTTGACGAGCGAGACGATCTTCTCATAGTCCTCGCGGATGATCTTCAGGTCCTCTTCGGACGGCGTGATCAATTTCACGTACCTGATGACCTGGTCGTATTTGTCGAGGGCCCTGTCGCGCTCGTAGTAGACAAGCAGGATCTTCTCGCTCTTGCGCCACACATGCGATGCGAAAAAGTCTTCCTCGATGGGATGGTCGAGCGGAATCATGGTCAGGACGAGCCGCTCCCCTGCCGAGAAGTCACCGTCTTTCTTGCGGTCTATCGGGGAAGACTTGAGTTCCACGCCGGCCTCGGGGAAGTCGGCATCCTGGTCGCTGTTGGCCTTGTAGCCGAAGTAGCATTCCTCGATGAGCGTGCCCAGGCCGCCTTTGTAGCCGGCGTTGTTGTAGTCGCGACCCGCCCCCTCGGGCGTGATGCCCAAGGCAAGCACCTCACGGAAGGTCATGCCCTCGAGCCGCTTCGCATAGGCCTCGATGGATCGCGGGCTTGCGGGATCGTATGCGGCAGAAAGGCTCATCGACGGCTCGTTTGCATGCGAAGCAAAGCTGGTTGAAGCAGCCCCTACCGCAGCGTGACTCCTTCGGGCAGGTCGATGCTGTAGATGTCGAAGTCCTCGTCGTCGGCCTCGTCGCCTTCCGCGACGGGCGCGGGCCGCAGCTCCTCCTCCTTGGTGCCGAACGCCTCGTCAAACGCATCGAGATACATGCGCGGAACCGCGAACACGATGCGGCCGATAGCGCCGGGGTGCGCGTCGACCCAACTGCGGATCAGGCCGATGACCCGATCCGCGTCGTAGCCGAGCCTGCCCGTGCCGAAGGCGCCCATGATCAGCGTCTCGCACTCGTTGGCCGCAGCGATGCGCAGCAGCGTCTCGATGCGGTCGGCGAGCGCGTTGTTGCACTCCTGCTCGGATCGGTGGTTTTCGAGCGCCCGCTCGCGTAGCGGCTCCGCCACCGCGATGACGTCGGCGAACTTCAGCGACCCGTTGCGGGAGAACGCCACGTTCGGCAGGTACATGGCGCGGTCGGTGAACAGCTGGCCGCGCGCGAAGCCCTTGTTGGCGTCGTAGTAGCGCCCCTTCATGCCCTGCAGCACAAGGTACAGGTTGCTGTCCGAGCAGAGGATCTGCTCGGGGCCGAATGCGCCGTCCTCGTAGGCACCCCCGGGCCGGCTGAACGATGCCGGGTCGACGATGACGGTCTTGCCGCGCCCGTCGCGGTACAGAGCCTCGGGTGCGAAGCTGGTGACGACCTTCGTCTCCGTCGCCTCGAAGGGCGCCTCGGGAAGCTGAAGCTCGCGGCCTTCGCCGTCCTCGTAGATGACGGCGGCCTCGACGGTCTTCGCCGCCTCGCCGGCCAGCGCGCCCTTCATCAGCGCCAAGTGCTTCCTTGCCTGCTCGCGTCGCTCGTCCCTGTCCGCCATGCATACCTCCTTCGGCCGGTGTGTCTTTTGGTCAATTCTAGCCGTCCGACGCGATGCGGCAGACAAAAATATTGCAAGGAGGGGCGACGCCCGTGTCGCGCAAACGCGGCCTTACCAAAAGGCACGCCCGCTGTTGTCTATTTCGCTACACATTCATAATGCATTCATATTTCATCCGTTATGCATGCTATAGTGGTGTGAACGAAAGGAGCCATCATGCCCGCATTGCAGGTGAAGGACTGCCCCACTGCCGTATACGACAAGCTGAGGGAATGCGCTGCGCAGGAGAACCGGAGCATTTCTCAGCAGGCGCTCACCATCATCGAAGGGTATCTGGGTATGCGAAACGTCGCCGCGCCGGCCGAACAAGCGGCAACCGTGCAAGGCCCATGCCGACCGCCCTCAGCGGGCCAAGAATGCTGCCTAGAAAGAAGGCAAAGGGCTTTCGATAGAATCGCCATGCTCCGACCCCTCCCGATTTCCAAAAAATCGCCCGACAGCGCCGACCTCCTGCGTCGAATTCGCGAGGAGGACGCGCGATGATAGTCTTGGACGCATGCGCCATATGCGAGATGGTCAGGCAAACCGAGAAAGGCCAAGCGCTCAAGTCCCTGGCACTGAGGAACGAGGTCGCGATCAGCTGCGAGCTCGTGAGGGCCGAAGTGGTGAGCGTGTTCAGAAAGCTGGCAAGGACTGAAAAGCTAAGCCCAAAGGAGGCGGAAGGTTACGTCGAGGCCGGACTGAACCTCGTCGATGAATTCAAACCCCTCGAACCGCTGCAGGCCGAAGTCCTCCGCGAGAGTATGCGCCTGGACCACTCCCCCTACGATATGTTCTATTTCGTGCTTGCGCGTCGCACCGGAGCCACGCTGTTCACGACCGACAAAAGGCTCATGAAGCTCTGCGAAAAGCACGGCGTCGATTGCGTGAGCGAAATCGAATTGGGGGAATTGACATAGCGCATGCAGCGGTTTACCTCCATGCCATGCATAGACGGGACCGAGCGCGAGGTTCGCGCGCTCGACATCGCCGAGGTGGTGGCGCTCGAACAGCGCATCGCCAACGAGGGCACTTCCCTTTTGAAATTGATGACGCGGGCCGGATCCGCGCTGGCACAAGAGGTCGAGAAGGCAACGCCCGACGGGCGCGTAGTCGTGCTGGCCGGATCGGGAAACAACGGCGGCGACGGCTGGGTGGCGGCGGCAAAGCTTGCAGAAGCCGGGCGCGACGTGATTCTCGTGACCAAAACCGCACCTGCAGAACTAAACGCCGAGCCGGCTCGTGCTGCCGCGATGGATGCGTTCACATGCGGAGGGTTCAAGGTGCTGACGGCGCCGAACAGGCGGCAGCTAGCCGAAGCACTAGAAGGCGCTTCCGTGATTGTAGACGCCATTCTGGGCACAGGTTTCGCGCACGATCAGGTGCGCGAACCATACAACTGGTGGATTCATCTAGCGAACGCCGCAAGGAGCGACCACGGCGCGACCATCGTCGCCGCCGATTGCCCGAGCGGCCTTAATGCCCAGACCGGCACGTCGGCCAGCGAATGCATCGAGGCCGACGCAACCGTCACCATGCTCGCGCCTAAGGTCGGGCTGCTCGCACCCACCGCGCAGCCTTACGTTGGCGCGCTTGCGCTTGCACCGCTGGTTTAGAAGGTCCCAACGGTACGCTAAACGCCGTCATCCGGCAGCTCCGCGGCATACAGAGGCTTGTACTGCGCACCATCACGGCCCAGCGTCGACCTGAACAGCGTGACGCGAGCGGCAGCGCTGGGCAATGGGAACGCAAGCTCCGGCAGCGGGCCCTTGGGTAGCCGAACGCGACGCGCCAGCGTGATGTGCGGGAGGAACGGCTTGTCGTCGAACGGCACGCCGCGCGACCCCAGCGCCTCGCGCAGGCGGTCGGCGAGGCTGGTCAGCTCCGGTGCAGGCGCCAGGCCCATCCAAAGCGTGGCGTCCGACGCGCGCCCGAACTTGCCGAGGCCGTCGGGACGCAGAGGCACCTCGACTGCATCGGCGCAGGCCTCGTCCATGGCGTCCATGGCCTCCCGCGCCTGGGCTTCGCCGATGTCGCCCAGGAACGCCAGCGTCACGTGGTAGTTCTGCCGCGCCACGAAGCGCCCCTCAACCGCCGCACCCAGTACGCGCGCCATGGCGGCGACGTCCTCGACGAATCCCTCCGGCAGCTCCAGCGCGATGAATGCCCTCATGGCGTGGCGACACTCCTTTGCAGGTGACCCGAAAGCCACGCCGGCTTACATCAGCCAGCCCGGCCCAACAAGCCCAAGCACTTGCATCCTGTTTACTGATCCATTCTAAGCCTCGCGCGCCACCCGGTTCTGCTAGGCTTGCAGAAAAAGCCGCAGCCCAAGCTGAAGGAGACCGCCATGGAAAGCAAAGCCATCCACCGCTGCCTGCACGTGCTCGACCTGCAGAAGTCGCTCGACTTCTACGAGCAGGCGCTCGGCATGACCGAGATCCGCCGCATGGGACCCGAAGACGGCTCGTGGGTCAACGCGTTCATCGGAAGCGAAGGGTCCGGGTTCCAGCTGGAACTCACATGGAATCGCGGGTGCACCGAGCCCTACGACAACGGCGGCCGCGACTCGCACCTCGCGTTCACCGTGCCCGACTTCGACGCCGCCCATGCGCTGCACGAGCAGATGGGCTGCATCTGCCATGAGAACGAGGCCATGGGGCTCTACTTCATCGAGGACCCCGACGGGTGCTGGCTCGAGATTCTACCCGAGAAGGCCGAGTTCGCGCCGCAACCCGGCGTGGACGTGCTGGCAGCCCTGACGGCCCGGCGCAGCGTACGGAAGTATTCGGGCGAGCCCGTGCCGCAGGAGCTGTTGGACCGCATCGTGCACGCCGGCCTGCTTTCTGCGTCGGGACGCAAGCGTCGGCCTTGGGAGTTCGTCGTCGTACGCGACCGCGATACGCTGGAAAAACTCGCTGAATGCCGCGACTCGGGCGCGGCCATGCTGGCTGGCGCCGATGCCGCCATCGTGGTGCTGGGCAACCCCGAGGTCGCCGACACCTGGATCGAGGACTGCTCCATCGTCATGGCGAACATGCACTTGGAAGCGTCCGCTTCGGGCGTAGGAAGCTGCTGGGTCCAGGGCCGCATGCGCACAGCCGCCGACGGCCGCTCGACCCAGGACTTCGTTGCCGAGCTGCTTGGCGTCCCCGAGCCGTGGCAGCTAGAAGCCATCCTCTCGCTCGGCATGCCCGCAGAGCAACCCGAGCACCGCGATTTCGACGACGCTCTCCTGACGAAAGTGCACGAGGAGCGGTTTTAGGAAAGAATCGGAGAACACATCGGCAAGCAGCCGACCTCACAAATCGAAATAATCTCGGTCAAGACTCTTGATTTCATACGTCCGCCTGACGGAAACGCCGACATTATGCGCAATCATCAAGCGCGCAAGCTGGTCGCCGTCAACCAGGACAAGCTTCACCGTATGCTGCGCATTGGCAAATTCCTGCGCACCCTTCGAAAAGCGAGCCGTCGTGATGAAAAGGCCCTTCGTTGCCCCCGTCCCGGTAAGTGCGCCAACGAAGGACTGCACCTCGGGACGACTTATCGACGCATCGAGAGCCCACCGTTTTGCCTGGATGTAGATGCTGTCAAAACCAAGCTTGTCCTCCCGGATGACGCCATCGATGCCACCGTCGTTGGACAAAGGCGTTACATGCCCAGACTCTTCAAGGGAGTCGCCATAGCCCATCGCCAGCAACAACTCGACCACAAGACGCTCAAAGAACTCTGGCGTCTGCTGCATGATAGCCTCAAGAAGGTCGGTTACTAGAGCGCTGTCTATGCTGTTGAACGCGGCTTCGATTGCATCCTCCGGGGAATCGCTATGCGAGTCGGGTTCCTGGGCTGTCAAGCTCTCTACCTGCTTGGGCTTTCGCGTCCGGCGCTGAAACTCTTGGAACTCTGGATAAGCGGAGAGGTCCTTCTGGGTGATTTTCCTTATCCCGGATGCGAGCAGGTCCCGACCCCGCTGTGCAATCTGGAACGCCGCACGCTTAGGCGACGTGATGCATCCGGCCTGCTTTAAGTACGTGCAGGCCCATTGCACGTTGTTCATATAGCGCGCAAAGCCGCTTGGAATCGTCTCAGCCTTCTGCTCATCGGTCAGCTTCCAATATTCTGCTGCAAAATCTCTGAGCTCTTTAGGTGTCGCCGTCTCGCCTTCCGGCTTCTCGCTCAGGCAGATGAGCACCGGAAGCATCATATCGTCGTACTTAGGCACCGCCATTGCGACTCCTTCTCTTGGTCTACGAAGAATTATAACTTGGACGCGAAAGCACACGAAACTGCAGTCAAGCAACTCGCCAGCCTGGCCTTCGACATGGTGCTACGCTATAAGCGACTCCTGTATCCACCTTAGCCGCCGGAAAGGCTCGTCAGTCTGCCCTCACCTTCATTAGCGCGGATCGCAAACGCTCTCTAAACGACCAAGGAGGATGAAGATGCAACCAAAGGGCAATGATTCGCTGCTGTTCTGCGACTATTACTCGGACTGGATTCGGCTCTACAAGGAGGGGGCCATTCGTGATGTGACCATGAAGAAATACCGCCTGACGCAAACCTGGCTCAGAAAGCTGGCCCCCGATCTGCGCTTGTGCGACCTAGACCGCAACGCGTACCAGCAGCTGATAAACGAGTACGCGGTTGCCCACGAACGGCAAACGACCATGGATTTCCATCATCAGCTGAAGGGAGCCATCCTGGATGCCGTCGACGACGGACTGATTGCCAAGGATCCGACACGAAAGGCAATCATAAAAGGGAAGGCGCCGCGTGCCAAGAAACCGAAATACCTCAACCAGTTTGAACTCCACAAGCTTCTCGAGGTACTCGAGCTAGGCGAGACCATCAACTGGGACTGGCTTATCTTGCTTATCGCAAAAACTGGTTTGCGGTTTTCCGAGGCGCTCGCGCTCACGCCAAGCGATTTCGACTTCTCGCGCCAAATGCTGACCGTGAGCAAAACCTGGGATTATAAAGGAGAAGGCGGGTTCACCCCGACAAAGAATGCGTCGTCGGTGAGGAAAGTCCCTCTTGATTGGCAGCTCGTTATCCAGTTCTCCGAGCTCATGCGGAATGCGCCGAAAACCTCCTCGCTGTTCGCCTGCGGGAAAGTGTACAACTCCACAGTGAACGGCGTCCTGGCACGCAGGTGCCAGCAAGCCGGAATCCCCGTTATCTCGATTCACGGATTGCGGCACACCCATGCTTCGATTCTGCTGTTCGCCGGCGTCTCTATCGCCAGCGTCGCACGAAGACTCGGCCATGCCAGCATGACCACAACGCAGAAGACATATCTTCACGTAATCCAAGAGCTCGAAAACCAGGATATCGACCTCGTAATGCGGTCCCTTTCCGCCCTCGCTTAACACCCACGATCCGCGCTAATGAAGGACCATCGGAAAATCGAACACATTTTACTTACGCTGATGAAGGGTGATGAGGGAGTCGAGCTCACGGAAGAAGGAGCCAATCGTTCTCATCTCGGAGATGCCTGGAACAGCTATCTCGAATCCCTTAACCTTTTCAGCATTAAGGTTCCGCTGAGTTCCGGTTGATATTACCCTCTCCCACTCATTATCAGAATTCGCTTTCTCGAGTCTTGTAAAGATGAAGTCCCGGCGTTCGTCATCTCCGAAGACCATATTGAAAAAAGCTTGACTGGTCGCTGTCTCTTGCCCGAGTATCCCGACTTTTCCTACGCTCGCATACATTGCGAGACTTATCGCCCCTGAAGGAACAAGCCATGCTGCACTGTTATCTAACCCAGCTTGGGTGATTGTCTTCTCGGTTGCACATATATCTCTATGCTGAATGTCTGCTATGCCCAAAAATGGTATTACCCCATTGTAGTAATCCTGATTCGAAGACAAGGGTGTCCCGCCTGAACCAGCAGTTGTGTAGATGTCCCCCAGCTTACGCTGTTCCCAAGGGTCCGTGAATCCTTTGAATCTGATGGCAGGAATGCGGCTCATCGAAGCTCACCACCTAGCAACTTGGCGAGTTCATTGATGCCAGCCATATCG
>CAJUSL010000033.1:18961-20309 GCA_910589135.1 uncultured Eggerthellaceae bacterium | reverse complement strand
AGCCGCAGGCGAGCAGCGGAGCGCGGATTCGGTTGGGCTGTTCCCGGCCGCCGGGCGCTCGCGAGGCCTTACCCGTACCTCTTCTCCAGGTCGCGGAAGGCGGCGCGCAGCACGGCGTGCTCGTCGTTCTTGTCGACGTGCCCGGAGGAGGGGACGACGCGGTGCGCGGGGATCAGCACGATGATGGGGTTCCTGCGCACGGCCGAGCCGACCATGCGGTAGGCGCCAGCCGCCCCCATCGATTCGGCCAGCTCGCGGCTGGTCGTCACGTGCGAGTAGGGGATTGCGCACGTCGCGTCCCACACGCGCCTCTGGAACTCGGTGCCGTGCGGCGCGAGCGGAACGTCGAAGACGGACCGCTTTCCGGACAGGTACTCGACCAGCTGGTTCGCGCAGAGGTTGGTGAGCGCGTCGGGCTCGCAGCTGCCGCGGAACGCCTGCCGTCCCAGGGCCACGTTCGTGACGGATGCTCCGTCGGAGGCGACGGTGATTTTCCCGAACGGCATGTTGTACGTGAAGAAGACGCGTTTTTCGCCCGAGAACTGCATTCCTTGGGCCCCTCCCGCCATCGCGTATGGGTTAGAATGGCAGTGCAAACCGATTATAAACCGCCCTCGTCGATATGGTCATGACTATGTTCGAGCCTGTGAGAATTTCGCCTTCGATACTGTCGGCCGACTTCATGGACCTCGCGTCGGACATCGCGACGATCCAGAGGGGAGGGGCCGACTGGGTGCACGTCGACGTCATGGACGGGCATTTCGTTCCCAACCTCACCATGGGCGTCCCGCTCGTCAAGCAGCTGAAGCGCTCGTGCACGATGCCGCTCGACGTGCACCTCATGATATCCAACCCGCTGCGCCAGATCCCCTGGTTCGTCGAGGCCGGCGCCGACATCGTCACCTTCCACATCGAGGCCGTCTCGGGCGACGAGGGCCTGCAGGCCGTCGAGCTTGCGCGCAGCCTGGGCGCCCAGGTGGGCGTCGCCGTCAAGCCCGCCACGCCCGTCGGCGCCGTCGCGCACCTCGTGCCGCTCGTCGACATGGTGCTGGTCATGAGCGTCGAGCCCGGCTTCTCGGGACAGAGCTACATCGAGGGCTCCGAGCTGAAGGTGACCGAGGTCGTCGACGTGGCCCGCGAGGCCGGCTGCGCCCCCGTCGTGCAGGTGGACGGCGGCATCGGGCCCGGCACGCTCGGCGGGGTCGTCGCGGCCGGCGCGGACTGCCTCGTGTGCGGCAACGCCGTGTTCGCCGCCAATGCGCCCGAGCGGGCGCTTGCGGACATCAGGGCGCGTGCCGAAGAGGTGCGAGCATCCTCGGCGGCAGAGGCGGCCGCGCATGCCTAGCGC
>CAJUSL010000033.1:862-18951 GCA_910589135.1 uncultured Eggerthellaceae bacterium | reverse complement strand
GCGCGCCGCAGGGCGCAGGCCGGCCGTCCGAAGGCGCGGGCTGCGCCTCTCCGTACGTGTACCTCGACTACGCCGCCACCGCCCCTCTCTGCGAGGAGGCGAGGGCCGCCATGGAGCCCTTCATGCAGACCGGGCGCGCCGCCGCCTTCATGAACCCCAACTCGCTGTCGACGCCAGGGCGGGACGCCTTCAAGGCGCTTGAGGACGCCCGCCGCCGCATCGCGGGGGCGCTCGACGCCGGAAGGCCCGACCAGGTGGTGTTCACCTCGGGCGCGACCGAGGCCGACAACGCGGCGCTCTTCGGCATCGCGTGCGCCCTGCGCGAGAGACGCGGCAAAGGCAACGCGGGCTTCCAGGGGCATGTGGTCACCAGCACGATCGAGCACGACGCGGTGCTGGCCGCCGCGAAGCGTCTGGAGCGCCGGGGCTTCCGCGTCACCTACGTGCGTCCCGACCGCGACGGCTTCATCGAGGCGGCCAGGCTCGCGGAAGCCATCGAGCCCGACACGCTGCTCGTCTCCGTGCAGACGGCAAACTCCGAGATGGGCTCCATCCAGCCCATCCGCCAGCTGGCACGCATCGCGCACGACGCAGGGGCGCTGTTCCACACCGATGCCACCCAGGCGCTGGGCAAGACCGAGCTCTCGCTCGCGCGGCTCGACGTGGACGCCGCGTCCTTCTCCGCACACAAGGTGGGCGGTCCCAAGGGCGCAGGCGCGCTTTACCTCAAGGCGAAGACGCCCTTCGATGCCATGATGGTGGGCGGCGGCCAGGAATCGGGCCGGCGCTCGGGCACGCAGAACGTCGCCGGCGCCGTCGGCTTCGCGGCCGCCTGCGAGCACGCCGTCTGCGCCATGCAGGCCGAACGCGGACGCCTGGGCGAGCTGCGTGACAAGCTGTACCGCGACCTTTCCACTTTCGACGGCGTGCAGCCGACGGTCGACGTGGAGGAGGGCAGTCTCGATTACCTTCCCAACATCGTCAACGTCGTCTTCTCCGGCATGGAGAGCCAGACCGCGGTGCTCCGCTTCGACGCGCTCGGGTTCGCCGTGTCCGGCGGAAGCGCGTGCTCGTCGGCATCGCTCGACCCCAGCCACGTGCTCACCTCCATGGGCCTTGGCGCCGACGAGGCGCTGGGCGAGGTGCGCGTCTCGCTGGGCCGCTACACCACGCGCGAGGACGTGAACGCGTTTCTGGCCGCCGTGCCCCGCGCGATAGACTGGAAGAGATAGGAACAGATGGAACTCGTCAACACGCACTGCCATTCCAAGTACTGCGGCCATGGGGCCGGAGAGGTGGCCGACTACGCACGAAACGCGCGCGATGCGGGCCTGACCACGCTCGCGTTCACCGAGCACTATCCGCTCACGCCTGCCTTCGATCCCGACGAGTACCTTTCCGTGCTCCCGCAGGACATGCCGGCCTACGTCGCCGCCGTGCGCGAGGCCCAGGCGGCCTTTCCCGACATGGACGTGCTGCTGGGCATCGAGCTGGACTACCTGGGCGCGCACGAGGACCGCGACGACTGGCAGGCAGGCCTCGACGAATTCGACCTAGTGCTGGGGTCGGTGCATTTCGTCGACGCATGGCCCTTCGACGACCCGGCCCAGCGAGGCGCATGGGACGAGCCCGGCGCGCCCGACCGCATTTGGCGCAGGTACGTCGACCTGTGGTGCGACGCGGCGTCCGACACGTCGCTGCGCTTCGACGTAATGTCGCATCCCGACCTCGCCAAGAAGTTCGGCTACTACCCGTCCTTCGACCTGACGCCGCTCTACCGGCGCATGGCCGATGCCGCCAACGCCGGCGGCAGGATGGTGGAGGTCAACACCTCGGGGAGCTACTACGCTTGCAAGGAGATGTTCCCGGCCCCGGCGCTGCTCGCGGAGTTCCGCCGCGCCGAGGTCCCCATGACCATCGGCACCGACGCGCACGACCCCGCGCACGTCGCCCGTGACATAGACAAGGCGTACAAGGCGGCCCACGAGGCGGGATACCGCCAGGTCACCGTTCCCGCCAAGGGGCGCGAACGCAGGGCCATACCGCTGTAAGGAGGCAACGATGTCCGACAGGAAAGGCAAGGAGAAGGCCATCGCCAAGCGTGGCCAGAAGGGTCTTGCGAAGTCAGAGAAGGCGTTCACCGTCGCGTCGCTCGAGAAGGCGATGCTGAAGGAGTTCCCCCGCAAGGACGCCGAGGACTGGGACGTCATGGGCCTGACGGTAGGGGAGGGGGCGCTGCCGGTCGCGTCGGTGGCCGTCGCGCTCGACCCGACCGTCGAGGCCATCGACAAGGCGGCGGCGCTCGGCGCGAACGTGCTGGTGACGCACCATCCGCCCTTCGTCGAGGCGCCGAAGTCGTTCGCGCCCGCGCGGTCGGTGGCGGCAAGCCCCGGGGCCGGCGTCTGGGCGGCCATCCGCAACGGGGTGGCGCTCATGAACTTCCACACGTCGCTCGACGTCAGCCGGCGCGCGCAGGCGGCGCTCCCGCAGATGCTCGGGTTCAAGTACACGGGCAAGCTGGTGGAGACGATCGAGTCGTCGAAGCGGAAAGGCTACGGGCAGATCTGCCAGGTTCCCTCCGAAGGCGGCAAGCCCGAGAGCCTGGGCCATGTCGCCGCGCGCTGCGTGTCGGTGTTCGGCCGCGCGCCGCGGGTGTACGGCAACTTCGACAGCCCCGTCTCGGTGGCCGTGTGCGCCTTGGGAAGCGCCTCCAACGTCGCGCATGGCGCGCTTGAGGCGGGCGCCGACGTGCTCGTGTGCGGCGAGATCAAGTACCACGACGCGCTCGATCTTTCGCAGGCAGGGCTCGCCGTCATCGAGCTGGGGCACGACGTGAGCGAGCTTCCGCTCGCGGCCGTCCTGGCGAAGACGCTTTCCGATGTCGGCGTGAAGGCCGACGCCATCACCATCATCGACCAGTCGGCGAACTGGTCCCACCCCGAGACGATCAGGCTGTAGGCCGCAAGAAGTCAGGAGCTCCCATGCAGGTGACCCCCGAAGAGATCGACGCCCTGTACGACGTCCAGGCGATAGACCTCGAAATCAGCAAGATGGAACGGCAGCTCGAGGAGCTTCCCCAGCGCCAGCTCATCCTTCGGCTGCGCAAGAAGCGCGAGGCCATCGCCGAGAAGCTTTCCCAGGTGCAGGCCTTGCGGAAGGACGCCACGAAGAAGCTCAACCGCATCAACGACGAGGACGCATCCCTGCAGAAGAAGGAGGCCGGGGTGCAGGCCGCCATCGAGGCCGCCGGCAACGACTTCAGGAACGCCGAGTCGCGCACCAAGGAATTGGACGGCATCTTCAGGCGCCGAAACGAGCTCTCCGAAAGCCGCGAGTCCGTCGGTGCCGAGCTTGCGAAGATCAAGGCGCTCGAGGCGCAGGTGAACGCCGCGCTCGAGGAACTCGACGTGTCGGAGGCCCAGGCCACCGAGTCGTTCAAAAGCGAGGGCACCGCGCTGATGAAGTCCATCGCCTCCAACAAGGCGGCCCGCGACGCGGTGCTCGCGCAGGTGTCGCCCGACGTCGGCAGGCTCTATTCGAAGACGTCCGAGCTGTTCGACACCGTGTTCATCGGGAAGTTGGAAGGGTCGGCCTGCAGCGTCTGCCGCGCCAAGATAGAGCCCGGCCGCCTCATCGCCATCATGAACGAGGCGCCGCTGTCCACCTGCCCCAGCTGCAAGCGCCTGCTCATCATCGACGAAGAGTAGGGGTTTTCGGCCTTTGGTCGCTGAGGTCGAAGGGGCGGCCGCGGCGTCTGAGGCGCCAACCCCCGGAGCAAGAAAATCCGTGATATAACACATCACGGATTTTCGCAGCGAGGAGTGGCCCGAAGACGTTGCAGCCGCCCCTTGCTCGCTCATGCAGGGCAGGATTCCGCGCAACAAAAAAGCCTCCCATGCGGGAGGCTTTTCAATGGCTTGGCTCGGATGTGCTAGGCTCGGTCGACCTTGCCCGCCTTCATGCAGCTGGTGCAGACGTTGGCCTTGCGGACCTGTCCCTTGTCGTCGCGGATGGTGACCTTCTGGATGTTGGGGCGGAAGGTGCGGTTGGTGACCTTGTGCGAGTGGCTGACGTTGCGGCCTGCCACCGGATGCTTGCCGCAGATTTCACAAACTTTCGACATGACTTACTCCTGTTATCCCTTAGACCCGAAGGCCGTGTTTCACGCGTTCTTCCTGCGCTTTCGGCAAAAAGCCTAACTACTATATCACATCTGTGACGGATTGCTCCAAAAGAATCGGCCGCATGTGCCCCCTGTTGGCTCATGTTGTATACTTTCACAAATCGAATGCCCGCCAAGGGGCTGGTTGGCGGCCAGATGTCACGAAAGGTGTGCCATGTCTGACAAAATCCCCGGCAGCCTGCACGTTGCCAACGAGGTGTTCTCCGACCTGGTCGGCTATGCGGCCATGGAATGCTACGGCGTCGTGGGCATGACCGCCCCCAACGCCGCGGACGGCATCGCGAAGATCCTTCCCGCGTCGCGCCTGCGCAGGGGCGTGGTCGTGAAGCCATCCGACGAGGGGCTGCACGTCGAGCTCCACGTGGTCATCGAGTACGGCACGAACATCGCAGCCGTCTCCCAGAACCTGGTCGACCAGGTCACGTTCGCCCTGACGGAGTACGCGTGCGTGCCCATCGCCTCGGTCGAAGTGCACGTGGCGGACGTCAAGGTCCGCATGTAGGCAACGCCTGGCCCTCACCCGCAAACCCTTAGGAGCCATAACCCACCATGCAAGACAGCTACTCATCGACGGACATCGTCAACGCGATTGCCCAGGCCTCCGCGCTGCTTTCCAGCCGCAAGGAGGAGATCAACAGGCTCAACGTCTTCCCGGTGCCCGACGGGGACACCGGAACGAACATGTCGCTCACGCTCGAAAGCGTGGTCGCCGGCCTGAAGGCGCTTCCTGCCGAGGCAGGCCGCGCCGACGTCAGGAAGGCCATCGTGTCGGGGGCGCTCATGGGCGCCCGCGGCAACTCCGGCGTCATTACCTCGCAGATCCTGCGCGGCCTTTGCGAGGGCAGCGAGGACTGCGAGCGCTTCGATGCGGGATCGATCGCCGCGTCGTTCAAGCGCGCGGTCGAGGTCGCGTTCCAGGCGGTCCGCAAGCCGGTCGAGGGCACCATCCTCACGGTGCTGTACGACACGGCGCAGGTGGCTTCCGCCTGCGCCGCCGACGGCCTCAACACCAATGAGGCGCTCGACGCGGTCGTGTCCGAGGCATACGCCTCCGTGCAGCGCACGCCCGACTTCCTGCCCGTGCTGAAGGAGAACAACGTCGTCGACGCCGGCGGCTTCGGGCTTGCCATCCTGCTCGACGGCTTCTCGGCCGCCATTCAGGGCCGCTCCGAGAGCGTCGGCGAAGGGCTGCTCGTCGGCGCGGACGCCCCCCGCGTGGAAATCGAGCAGATAGACGACTGGGAGGGCTCCGACTACCGCTACTGCAACGAGTTCCTGGTGGACTCCGACGACCTCGACCCCGAGCAGGCGCTCGACTTCCTGCAGACGATGGGCGACTGCGAGCTCTGCGTGGGCGCCGCTCCCAAGTTCAAGGTGCACGTGCACTCCAACCATCCCGACCAGGTGCTGAAGTACTTCCTCGACCGCGGCCAGGTCTCCGAGGTGTTCATCCACAACATGGATTTGCAGTCGCAGGACCGTGCGCGCATGCTGGCCGACGAAGGCGAGATCAAGGCGCAGGCTCCGCAGCCCGAGCCCGACAGGCCCATCGGCTTCGTCGCGGTCGCGCCCGGCGACGGCAACGCGGCCATCCTGAAGAGCCTCGGCGTGGACGTCGTGGTGTCGGGCGGCCAGACGATGAACCCGTCCACGAAGGACCTCTACGAGGCCACCGAGAAGGTTCCTTCCGAGTGCGTGGTCATCCTGCCCAACAACTCCAACATCGTGATGGCGGCCAATTCCGCCTGCGAGCTCAGCAAGAAGCAGTGCGCCGTCGTCCCCACCACCAGCGTGCCCCAGGCCTTCGCGGCCATGTTCGCGGTCGATGCGCAGGCATCCCTCGAGCAGAACGTCGAGGCCATGGCCGAGGCGGCCTCCGAGGTGAAGACCGGCGAGGTCACGGTGGCGATCAAGAACTCCAAGGACGCACACAAGAACAAGATTCGCAAGGGAGACGTCATCGGCATCGCCGACGGCTCCATCGAGGCCGTCGGCAAGACGGTCGAGGACGTCGTCATGAAGCTGCTCGAGGCCATGGACGCCCGCGACGCCGACACGCTCACCCTCCTTGCCGGCAGGGACTACGGCGACGAGCAGCTCTCCGAGCTCGCGCAGCGCATCGAAGGCGAGTTTCCCGACCTGGAGGTCGACCCCCAGCGCGGAGGCCAGCCGCTCTACCCGGTCGTCTTCTCCGTGGAATGACGCAACGGCGCACCCCATCAAGCCGCCTTGCAGCGACGCTTGCGCTCGACGAGCCGGTGACGCGCATCCCCGGCGTCAGCACCACGCGCCAGGGGTCGCTCGCGAAGCTCGGGATGCGCACCGTGCGCGACGTGCTGTCCCATTACCCGCGCAGGTACATGGACCTGACGTGCGTGCGCACGACGGCCACCGCCCAGATCGGCGAGCAGTGCACGATCAAAGGGACCGTGCACGAGGTCAAGCTGAAGCGTCCACGCTACAACCTCCCCATCGTCGAGATATCCATCGTCGACGACGACGGGGTCATGATCGTCAGCGTCTTCCACCAGCCCTGGCTGAAGCAGAAGCTGAAGGAGGGCCAGGGCATCATGGCGTCGGGGAAGGTCGAGTTCAAGTACGGCTTCATGCGCATGACCAACCCGTTCCTCGAGGTGGCGGAGGGGGAGTCCGGCGGCGGGCGCATCATCCCCATCCATCCCGCATCCGAGAAGCTTGCGGCGCCCGCCATCCGCAAGATCGTCGCGGCGGCGCTCGACGCCGCCTTCGGCATGCACGACCCCGTCCCGCTCCCGCTGCGCCTGAAGCGCGGCATCGTCAGCCGCGGGTGCGCCTTCTCGGCCATCCATTTCCCGAAGGACGTCGGCGAGGTCGACGTCGCGCGCACGCGCCTCGTCTACGAGGAGCTGCTGCTTCTGCAGCTGTTCCTGATGAAGAAGGGGGACGCGCGCGCCGTGGGCGTCGAGCCCGTGCGCCACGTCGTCGACGGCGACCGGATGCGCCGCCTTGCGGACGCGGTCCCGTTTCGGCTCACCGCCGAGCAGGACGACGCCCGGCGCGACATCCTCGCGTCCATGGCGGCCCCCCGCGTGGCGAACCATATGCTGCTCGGCGACGTCGGCACCGGCAAGACCATCGTGGCCGCCTTCGGCTTCGCCGCCGCGGCCGACTCGGGCGGCCAGTCCATGCTGCTCGCCCCCACCGAGGTGCTGGCCCGGCAGCATTCGAAGACGCTCGGGCCCCTCCTCGCCGCCAGCGGCATGCGGCATGCCCTGCTCGCGGGGTCGACGTCGTCGGTCGACCGCGCCGACATCGTCGAGCGGCTCGCCGAGGGCCGCATCGACGTCGTCATCGGCACGCATGCCCTCCTGGAGGACGACGTGACGGCGCCGAACCTGACGTTCGTCGTCATCGACGAACAGCAGCGCTTTGGCGTCAACCAGCGCGCGAAGGCGCTTTCGAAGGGCGCCGCGCCCGACGCGCTGTTCCTGACTGCCACGCCCATCCCGCGCTCGCTCGCGCTGGCGTTGTTCGGCAACCTCAGCCTGTCCTACCTCAAGCAGCGCCCAAACGAGGTCGCCGCCCGTCAGACGACCATCCTTTCCAACGCGCAGAAGGGCAAGGCATACGACGGCGCGCTCGCCGAGCTCAAGGCCGGCAGGCAAGCGTACGTGGTGTGTCCGCTCATCGGCGTCTCCTCCGAGCAGCGCGACGAGGGAGCCGCCAACAAGAAGGCCGTCGACGGGGGGGATGAGGCCTACCACCCGGTGGTGGCGATCGAGGAGGAGGGCGACTTCGAGGCGGACAACCTGACGGCCGCGCGCGACGAGGCGGAATTCCTCCAGAAGCGCGTGTTCGTCGACTACCGGGTGGGGCTTCTGCACGGCGGCATGGCGCCCGACGAGAAGGCGCAGGTGATGGAGGCGTTCCGCGCGGGAGACATCGACGTGCTCGTCACGACGACGGTCATCGAGGTGGGCGTCGACGTGCCGAACGCCACGGTGATGATCGTGGAGGACGCCGACCGCTTCGGGCTCTCCCAGCTGCACCAGCTGAGGGGGCGCGTGGGCCGCGGCGGGCATGCGGGGAAGGTGTTCCTCGTCTCGGCGTCGAAGCAGCCGCAGGCCTTGAGGCGCCTCGAAGCGCTGGAGAAGAGCGACGATGGGTTCGAGATCGCGCAATACGACCTGTCCTTGCGCCGCGAAGGCGACATTCTGGGGAACCGCCAGTCGGGAACGTCCGCGCTGAAGCTGGTCAACATCATGCGCGACAGCGAGATCATAGAATGGGCGAACGAGGACGCGCGCAGCCTGCTCGACGACGACCCCGACCTTGCCCTTCCCGAACACAAGGGGCTGGCGCGCGAGGTCGCCGCCGTGTTCAAGGACGACCATTCGGTGCTGGGAGGCTGACATGAGGATCATTGCAGGGGAATACCGCGGGCGCGTTTTGCGGGCGCCGCAGGGCAGGGACACCCGCCCCACCACCGACCGCGTGCGCGAGTCGGTCATGAGTTCGGTGTTCAGCGCCACGGGCGGCTTCGACGGGCTCTGCGTGCTCGACGCGTTCGCCGGGTCGGGCGCCATGGGCCTCGAGGCCCTGTCGCGCGGGGCGGCCTTCGCGCTGCTGAACGACGGCGCCGCGGACGCGAGGCGCGTGCTTCAGGACAACGTAGACGCGCTGGGGTGCACGTCGGCCCAGGCGCGCGTGACGTCCTTCGACGTGCTCGCGGGCGGTCTTCCCCGGCAAGGCGCGCCCTTCGACCTCGTGTTCCTCGACCCGCCCTACAAGACGCCGCAGGGCGACGTGCTCGCCATGGTGTCATCCGCGCGCGAAGGCGGCCTGCTTTCCGAGGAATGCCTCGTCGTCTACGAGCACGACGAGCCCGCCGACGGGGCGGCGCTCGGGCGGCTGGGGCTCGCGCTCGCCAACGAGCGCAGGCTGGGAAAGACCTACGTGTCCTACATTCTGCCGTCCTAGCCGCATCTTCATGCTAGAATGTGTCCCATCGAGGCTTGTCAGCTTTACATAGTCATGTCTTGCTTCAGCCGACATACTTTGACGCAACGCTCATTGGAGGAACGATATGGACGAAACCGGCGTTTTGGGGCTTCTCGAGGAGCTCTCGATCCTGCTAGAGGATTCCAAGCCCGTTTTCGGCAAGGGGAACATGAGGCAGGTGGACATCTCGGCCGCCTTCGAGATCATGGACGAGATCCGCGACATCTTCCCCGGCGAGTTCGCGCAGGCCAGACAGATCGTCCGTGAGCGCCAGGTCCTGCTGGAGGACGCCGAGGACGAGGCCAACCGACTCATCGAGGACGCCCGAAGCCAGGCGATGACCATCGCCTCCGAGCAGGAGATCGTGCGCATATCGCAGCAGCAGGCCGAGGCCATCATGGCCGACGCCCGCGAGCTCGAGCGCGAGACCCGCGCCGGCGCGGAGGACTACGCCGACGAGGTCTTCGGGCACGTCGAGCAGAGCCTCGACAATGTGCTCGGCCAGGTGCGGCGCGTCCGCGACCGCCTGAACGCCAACTCCATGAACGCCCGCTAGGGCGCACCCGGTCCAAGACGGCCGCCTGTGCAACGGGCGGCCTTTTCCGTATTGGGGCCGCGAAGCCCGGCGGCCCGAGGAGGATGCCATGAGCCCGATTCGCATCGAGATCCCGAAGGAGCTGTTCACTCCGGCGGAATACAAGCACTACGAAGGTGCCGCGGCGCTCGAGTTCCTGAAGCTCGGCGCCGACCTGTTCGAGTTCAAGGAGCCCCTTCGCTGGGAGGCCGACATCACGAACACGGGCGGGGCGCTTCTGGTCACCGGCACCGTCGACGGGGAGGCGACGTGCGGGTGCGCGCGCTGCCTGGAGCCCGTCACGTTCCCGGTTACCGGCGAGATAGAGGGCTACTTCCTCGTCAGCTCCGAGGATGCGGCGCCCGACGACGTGGAAGACGACGAGTTCGACTACCTGCCCGACGACAAGGCCATCGACATGGCGCCGCTCATCCAGGCGGCGCTGCTGCTGGAGATGCCGCAGATTCCGCTGTGCAGCGACGACTGCAAGGGGCTGTGCCCGAGCTGCGGGGCCAATCTCAACGAAGGCGCGTGCGCATGCCCCGACGACGCCGGCGACGAGCCGTCCAAGGAAAACCCCTTCTCGGTGCTGAAAGACTTCGACTTCGGGGAATAGTTTCTGCTACAATAAGCTTTCGTGTGCTTTGAGGCCAATGCAGTTCTCTGCATCAAGCGTGTATAAAGGAGAAGATTCACATGGCAGTACCTAAGCAACGCACCGGGCGCATCCGCACCCACCGCCGTCGCAGCGTTCACGACCGCATCGATGGGCCGGCCCGTTCCACGTGCCCCCAGTGCGGGGAAGTCAAGCTTCCTCACCGCGTCTGCTCCAACTGCGGCTACTACAAGAACCGCGAAGTCCTGGACACCGAGTAAAACGGGACCTGCGCGCCTGCCTTCGCGGGCGCGCTTTATCTAAAAGGCTTAAACGCTCTGCGTTTAGGCCTTTTAGGTCTATTATCCCGTCGGACTACCCTTCAGGGGGGACACGTGGCAGAAAAAGTCATACTCGCCGTCGACGCATGCGGCGGAGACAGGGCGCCCGACGTAGTGCTCGAGGGCGTCGCGCAGGCACTCGCTGCCGACCCCGACCTCGAAGTCATCCTCTGCGGCCTTCCCTCCGTCGTCGAGGGCTTCGCCGCCGGACACGAACGATGCCACGCCCAGCCCACCTCGCAGGTCATCGAGATGGGCGAGCATCCGGCCGAGGCCGTCAAGGAGAAGGCCGACTCGTCGATCGTGGTCGGCTGCAAGCTCGTGCGCGAAGGCCGCGCGCAGGGCTTCTTCTCGGCGGGCTCCACCGGTGCCTGCCTGGTGTCGGCAACGCTCAACATCGGCCGCATCAAGGGCGTGAAGCGCCCGGCCTTGGGCATCATCCTTCCGGGCGTCCAGAAGGAGACGCTCCTTCTGGACGTGGGCGCCAACGCCGACGTTAAGCTCGACTACATCCTGCAGTTCGCCCAGATGGGCTGCGCCTACATGACCTCGGTCATGGGCGTCGAGAACCCCAAGGTGGGGCTGCTGAACATCGGCGAGGAAGAGGCCAAGGGGTCCCTGTTCGCGCAGGACGCGTTCCATCTGCTGCGCGACCGACTGCCCCAGTTCGCGGGGAACTGTGAAGGGGGAGACCTGCTGAACGGCGACTTCGACGTCGTCGTGACGGACGGCTTCACGGGCAACGTCGCGCTCAAGACCATCGAGGGCACCTCGAAGATGCTCTTCAAGCTGCTCAAGGGCGCCTTCATGTCGTCGGCGATGTCGAAGCTCGGCGCCGTGCTGCTGAAGGGCAGCCTCATGGAACTCAAGCGCAAGGTCAGCCCCGACACCTACGGCGGCTCCCCGCTTCTCGGCATCAACGGCGTGTGCATGGTGGGGCACGGCTCCTCCAACGCCACCGCCGTCCGCAACGGCATCCTGTCCGGCTGCCGCGAGGTGCGCGCGCACGTCGGCGACGCCATCGCGGCGGTCGTCGACCGCAAGAGGCAGGGCGATGCCTAGATGACGCAGGAGTTCGAACCCATGGAACAGCAGCGCGAGGAGAACGTGCGCATGGCCGAGGGCATCCTCGGCTACTCGTTCGCGGACAAGGACCTCCTCCTCGCGGCCATCACGCACCCCTCCGCCACCGAGGGCAAGCCCGTCACGTACTCCTACGAGCGGCTCGAGTTCCTGGGCGACGCCATCCTGGGGGCAATCGTTTCGACCGAGGCGTTCCACCGCTTCCCCGACATCGACGAAGGCGGCCTCACCCGCATCAAGGTGTCGCTCGTCGCGGGCTCGTGTTTGTCCGACGTCGCGCAGAGCCTGGGCTTCGCCAGCATCATCATCTTCGGCCACTCCGAGTCGGGAACGCACGGCAGGGGCCTCCACTCGGCGCTCGAGAACGTCTACGAGGCGGTCGTCGCGGCGCTCTACCTCGACGGCGGCATCGAGGCCGCGAGGAAGTTCGTCGTGCAGACGCTCATCCCGCGCATGTCCATCGAGCTCGCGCGCACGCCCACCAACCCCAAGAGCGAGCTGCAGGAGAGGCTTCAGGAGGACGGCATCACGCCGGTGTACAAGATCATCGAGACGCAGGGCCCTCCGCACGACCGCACCTTCGTGTCGCAGGTGTACGCGGGCGAGCAGGCGCTCGCCCAGGGCATCGGCCGCTCCAAGAAGGAGGCCGAGAGCCAGGCCGCCAAGTCCACGCTTGCGCGCCTGAGCGAGTTCCTCGGCTTCGGCCTGGACGACGACGCCAAGGCCGCCAAGGAGCAGGCAGCGAAGCAGGCGCGCGCCGCCAAGGCCGAGCAGAAAGCGCAGAAGGCTGCGAAGGCCAAGGCCGCCAAGGAGAAGCGCGCCAACGAGAAGGCCGCCGCCCGCCGGGGCGCCGGCCGCGACGCCGCGAGCACTTCCAGCTGGGAGGCCAAGACGCTCGACATCGGCTCGGGCCAGGACGCGTAGGGGCGTTCCATGCGGCTGAAATCCCTGACACTCAAAGGATTCAAGTCCTTCGCCGACCGGGCCGTCCTCACGCTCGAGCCCGGCATCACCGCCATCGTCGGCCCCAATGGCTCGGGCAAGTCGAACATCTCCGACGCCGTGCTGTGGGTGCTGGGCGAGCGCAATGCCAAGCACCTGCGCGGCCAGGCGATGGAGGACGTCATCTTCGCGGGCTCGTCCGCCCGCAAGGCCACCTCGCTCGCCGAGGTCGAGCTCGTGCTGGACAATTCCGACCACACGCTCTCCATCGACTTCGACGAGGTGTCCATCGCGCGGCGCATGTATCGCACGGGCGAGAGCGAGTACCTGATCAACGGCTCGGTCGCCCGCAGGATGGACGTGCTCGACATCCTGCACGACTCCGGCCTGGGCGCCGGCACGCATTCCATCATCTCGCAGGGCTCCATCGACTCGGTGCTCGCGTCCAAGCCCGAAGACAGGCGCGCGCTCATCGAGGAGGCCGCCGGCATTCTCAAGCACAAGCAGCGCCTGGCGCGCAGCTCGCGCAAGCTCGAGCGCATGCAGAACCACGTCGCCCGCGTCACCGACGTCGTCGGCGAGGTTTCCCGCCAGCTCGGGCCGCTCGAGCGCAAGGCCAAGCGCGCCAAGAAGTACGAAGAGCTCGCGTCCGACCTCGCCGTGGCCAAGCTGCAGCTGGCCGTCGACGACCTGCGCAAGCTCCAGGTGGAGCATGGCAAGGTGGTCGAATGCGTCGCCGAGCTCGAGTCGTCTCTGGCCCAGCGCAAGGAGGCCATCGACAGGATCGACGCCGAGATGGAGGAGCTGCAGCGCAAGATCCGCGAGGAGAGCGAGGATGCGGGAACCCTCTCGCGCCAACAGCGCGCCTCCGCGTCGGTCTACGAGCGCATCGAGTCCACCATGGCGCTCGCGCGCGACCGCAGGCGTGCCGCGCTCGAGCGCGCGAACGAGATCGAGGTCTCGCTCGAGTCGTCGAAGGCGTCCCTGTCGCGGCTCGAGGCGGCGCTGTCGCAGGCCCGCGTCGATTTGGGCAAGTCCCAGGCGGCCAAGGATGCCGCCGACGCCCGCGCCGCATCGCTCGAGGAGGCGCTTGCGGCGTCCAACGAGAACAAGGCGTCCCTCGAGCAGGAGTCTGCCGAGCTGGCGAAGAGGCTGGAAGAAGGCGAGGGCGAACTCGGCCGCCTGCGCGAGGAGCAGGCGCTCACGAAGGAGTCGCTCACGAACGGCCTCGCGCACATCAAGGTGCTGGAGGGCCATGCCGCCGAGCTGGAACTGCTCGTGCAGCGCTCGGGGGCGGACGCCAAGGCCGCCGAGTCCGAGGCGCAGGCGCTGGAAGAGGCGCTTGCCGCCATGGAGAAGCAGGAGTCCGAGGCGCGCAACCTGATCGCCACGTGCACCCGCGCCCGCGAGGCCGCCCGCGAGGCGCTCGACGAGGCGAACTGCCAGGAGCAGTCCATCCGGGCGCAGATCCAGGCGCTCGACGCCATAGAGCAGAAGCGCGCCGCCAGCGAGGGCGACGCACGCGTGTGGGTGGACGAGCACGCCTCCGAGCTTGCCCTCGACGCCGAGCCGCTGTCGCATGCGGTGAAGGCAGCGCCCGGCCTCGAGGGCCTGGTGGAGCTGCTGCTGGGCCGCGACATGGCGGCGCTTGCCGTGGCCGGCCAGCAGGAGGCGGCGCGCATCGTCGACTCGCTTTCGCAGGCCGACGCATCCGGCGAGCTCACGCTGCTCATGCTCGACGACCCGGCACGTGCGAAGGCGCCGCTGGCGCAGGGCTACGACGCCTCCGCGTCGAGGCGTCCGCTGCTCGAGTCGCTCGAATACCCCCAGAAGTACGCCGCCGCCATCCAGGCGCTGCTGGGCGACGTCGTCGTGTGCGAGAGCATGGACGACGCGCTCGCCGCGCATGCGTCCGACGTGCAGGGCCTCAGGTTCGTCGTCGCCGACGGCGGCATCGTCTGGCCCTCCGGCAAGGTTTCGGTGGGACTTTCCGTCTTGGAGGAGGAGCAGGGCACCCTTGCCCGCATCCGCCATCTGGAGGAGCTTAAGGCCAGCCTCGAGGGGGCCGCCGAATCCACCAGGAAGGCGCAGGACGAGGCGTCCGCCGCGCAGGAGGCGCTTTCCAACGCGCAGGGCGAGAGCCTGAAGCTCAGCGAGAAGCTCGCCGAGCTGAGGGGCAACGTGCAGAGCGCCCGCAAGGACGCCGCCCAGGCCGCCGAGAAGCTCGCCTCCAGCACGCGCGAGTTGGAGGAGGCCGGCCGCAAGCGACAGGACGCCGAGGCAACCGTGGCGGCCGCGAGGCCCGACATGCAGAAGCTCGAGCAGCGCATCGCCGAGATCAAGAAGGAGTCCGAGGCCGCCAAGGAGGCGCAGCGCGCCCTCTCGCAGCGCGTCGTTCCCCTGCAGCAGGAGGCCGAACGCCTTGCCGACGACCTCAACGAGGCGCGCCTCGAGGCCGCCAAGGCGTCCGAGCGCAAGGTCTACGACGAGCGCATGGTCGAGCGGCACCTGGCCGACCTCCAGCGCCAGCGCCAGTCCGCGTCCGACGCGAAGGCGCTGCTTGCCGCGAAGCGCGCGTCCGCCAAGCGGCTCGACGCGCTCGCGGGGTCCATGAACGTGCTCTCCGAATGCGCCCAGTCGATGGTGCGCAACCTTGAGGAGGCCGCCACTCTCGCGCAGAGCTCAACCACCGGGCTGCACGCGAAGACGGAGAGCCTGCGCAAGGGCTCGCACGACGCGCACGCGGCCTACGACGAGGCATCTGACAAGCTTTCCGACGCGCGCGTCGAGAAGGCGCGCCTCGAGATGCAGGTGGAATCGGCCGTCGCCGAGATCGTGGAGTCGTGCGCGACCCCGCTCGAGACGGCGCTCGCCATGCCGCCGCTCGAAGACCGCCCCGTCGTCGAAGAGGAGGCCTTCAAGCTGAACCGCCGCATTGCGAACCTGGGCACCATCAACCCCGACGCCGCCAAGGAATACGACGAGCTGAAGGAACGCTACGACTACCTGGCCGGCCAGCTCGCCGACCTCACGCAGGCGGCCCGCACCCTCACGCGCATCGACCGCATGATCGAGGCGCGCATGAAGGACGACTTCGTCAACACCTTCGCCGAGATCAACGAGAACTTCCAGGACGTGTTCTCCATGCTGTTCCCGGGAGGAACCGCGCACCTGTCGCTGGAGGACCCCGAAGACCTCGAGAACACCGGCGTGGAGGTGAACGCGCAGCCCGCGGGCAAGCGCATCGCGAAGATGTCGCTGATGTCGGGCGGCGAGAAGTCGCTCACGGCGCTCGCGCTGCTGTTCGCGCTCTACCGCACGCGCCCCACGCCGTTCTACATCCTCGACGAGGTGGAGGCCGCGCTCGACGACACCAACCTGCGCCGCCTGTCGGCGTTCATCGATGCCATGCGCACCACCGCGCAGCTGATCATGATCACGCACCAGAGGCGCACCATGGAGATGGCCGACGTCCTGTTCGGCGTGTCCATGCAGGCCGACGGCGTGACCAAGGTGGTCTCGCAGAAGCTGGACGTCGCGCTGCGCCACGCGGAATAGCGCGGCGTGCCTGGCACGCCCGTCGTCGCGCTTCTCTTCCGAGACCTGAGCTTTTCAAATGACTTGTTGGCGGTGGTAGCGAGCAGGCGTCCTTCGCAGAATCCGTTAACGGCCGGCAAACCCCCACCTGCTACACTTACGGTACGGATAACGTTCGTAAGGAAAGTGCGCCATGGGAGTTTTCTCCAAGATATCCAGCGGGCTCACCAAGTCCCGCGACAAGTTCAAAGCGAGCATGTACGACCTCATCGGGCGCGGCCCCGACCTGTCCGAGGACTTCTGGGAGGACCTCGAGGAAACGCTCGTGCTCTCCGACATCGGGGGTGCGGCGGCCATGGACATCGTCGAGAAGCTGCGGATGGAGGCGAAGAGGCGCGATCTGCCCGACTCCTACGCGGTGCTCGACCTGCTCGCCGAGCAGATCGAGGGCGCCTTCGCCACCGGCGGCGCCGACGTGCTGGGGGAGGGCGCGCAGGTCGTGCTGTTCGTGGGCATCAACGGCACGGGCAAGACCACTACGGTGGGCAAGATCGCCAAGGAGGCCACGGACGCGGGGCGGGCGGTCATCCTCGGGTCGGCGGACACGTTCCGCGCGGCCGCCATCGAGCAGCTGCAGGTGTGGGCCGACCGCGCAGGCGTGGAGATGGTCACGCGCGAGCGGGGGAGCGACCCGGCAAGCGTCTGCTTCGAGACCGTGGAGCGGGCCGAGGCCGAAGGCTGCGATTTGGTGCTCGTCGACACGGCGGGGCGCCTGCACACCTCCGACGACTTGATGCGCGAGCTGGTGAAGGTGGTGGCCGTCACGCGCAAGCGCGCGAACGTCCCCGTGCACACGGTGCTGGTCATCGACGCCACCACCGGGCAGAACGGCATGCAGCAGGCGCGCGAGTTCGACCGTGCGCTCGATTTGGACGCGCTGGTGGTCACCAAGCTCGACGGCACCGCCAAGGGCGGCATCGCGCTGGCCATATCCCACGAGCTCGACCTACCTATCGTGAAGGTGGGCGTGGGCGAGGGCATCGACGACCTGCGCGACTTCGATGCCCACGACTTCGTGCGCGCCCTCATCGGCGACTTCGAGGAGGAAGACCTTGTCGAGGACGGGACGCGTCAGGAAGAGGTTGCCGCGGTTGCCGAGGTTGCAGCTGGCGACGCGGTGCAGGGCGGTGCGGATGTGCGGCCTGCCGGGGTGCCCGATGCGGTCGGAGAGGCTGCTGCAGCGGCCTTGCCGGCGGAAACCGCCACGGAGCCTGCAGCGGAAAGCCCCGCCCAGTCCTCCGCCGATGACGCCTCGCAGAAGATGTCTTGGGCGGAATTCGTGGAGGCAGACGACGCCCGCAAGGCGGCCGAGCCGCAGAAGAGACATTTCTGGGAGAAGTGGTAGGCATTAAGGCCCCGCCTTCCCCAAACAACGCAACCCAAGGAGACACGCACCATGCTTGAGAACCTTTCATCGCGCCTGCAGGGCATCTTTTCCGGCCTGCGCTCGAAGGGCCGCCTGACCGAGGACGACATCAACGCCGCCATGCGCGAGATCCGCCTGGCGCTGCTCGAGGCAGACGTCAACTTCAAGGTGGTGAAGAACTTCGTCGCCCGCACGAAGGAGCGCTGCCTCACGGCCGAGGTGCTGGACTCGCTCACGCCCGCGCAGAACGTCACGAAGGTCGTGCTCGACGAGCTGACGGCGCTGTTGGGCACCACCGACTCGCGCCTCACGCTGTCTTCGCGCATCCCCAACGTCATCATGATGGTGGGTCTGCAGGGCTCGGGCAAGACCACGGCTTCGGCCAAGCTGGCGTACCGCCTGAAGCAGCAGGGCCATTCGCCCCTGCT
>CAJUSL010000033.1:0-852 GCA_910589135.1 uncultured Eggerthellaceae bacterium | reverse complement strand
CATCATCGACACGGCGGGGCGCCTGCACGTCGACGACGAGATGATGGACGAGGCCGCGGCCCTCAAGGAGGCCACGAAGCCCGACAACATCCTCATGGTGGTGGACGCCATGACCGGCCAGGACATCGTGAACGTCGTTGAGGCGTTCGCCGACCGCGTCGACTTCGACGGCGTCATCATGTCGAAGATGGACGGCGATGCGCGCGGCGGCGCGTTGTCCGTGCGCGAGGTCACCGGCAAGCCCATCAAGTTCATCTCGTCGGGCGAGAAGCCCGACTCGCTGGAGGAGTTCCATCCCGACCGCATGGCCAAGCGCATCCTGGGGATGGGCGACGTCGTGTCGCTCATCGAGAGCGCGGTGCGCGTGCAGCAGGAGGAAGACGAGCACCTCGAGGCCGAGCGCATGGCGCGCGGCGACATCAACCTGAACGACTTCGTCGCCATGAACCGCCAGGTGCGCAAGATGGGCGGCATCGGCAAGCTGGTGAGCGCCCTTCCCGGCGGCGATAAGATGATGGGCGAGGGCCAGGTCGACGAGAACGCCTTCGAGGACATGGTCGTCATCATCAACTCCATGACCGCCAGGGAGCGCGAGAAGCCCGAGCTGCTGAATGCCTCGCGCCGCCAGCGCATCGCGGCGGGGGCCGGCGTCACCGTCACCGACGTCAACAACGTCATGAAGAAGTTCCAGGAGACCCGCAAGATGGTCAAGAAGATGACCGCGGGCATGAGCCAGGGCGGCAAGAAGGGGAAGAAGGGCAAGAAGCGCCGCGGCATGGGCATCCCCGGCATGGGCGGCATGTCCATGGTCGACATCAAGAACCTCCAGAACATGCTGAAGTAGGGGCGTCT
>CAJUSL010000032.1:19716-20361 GCA_910589135.1 uncultured Eggerthellaceae bacterium | reverse complement strand
CGCCGGCACGCCCCGGCGCACCTGCGTGTGCGTGCTGGTGGACAAGGAAGAAATCGGCAGCGTGGGCGCCACGGGCATGGAGTCGCTGTTCTTCGAGAACACCGTCGCCGAGGCAATGGAGCTCGCCGGCGAAGGCGGCATGGTGCGACTGCGTCGCGCCCTGGCTGCTTCCTCGATGCTTTCCTCCGACGTGTCAGCCGGTGTCGACCCCGCCTACGAAAGCGTGTTCGAGAGCAAGAACTCCGCCTACGTCGGACGCGGGCTGGTTTTCAACAAGTACACGGGGGCCCGGGGGAAGAGCGGGTCGAACGACGCCCGTGCGGAGTATCTGGCGCGCATCCGCCGCGTGATGGACGAAGCCGGCGTCACGTTCCAAACCGCCGAGCTGGGGCGCGTCGACGCGGGCGGGGGCGGCACGATCGCGTTCATTCCCGCGCGCTACGGGATGGACGTCATTGACAGCGGCGTTCCGGTGCTGTCGATGCACAGCCCCTGGGAAGTCGCCAGCAAGGCGGACATATACGAGGCGTTCAAGGGCTACCAGGCCTTCTTGCTGGGTATGTAGGAGGCGCGGCGGCCGGATCGCGAGGGGAAGATGACCAGCAAGGGCAAGTCGAGATACGCGCAGATCGTCCAGTACAGCAT
>CAJUSL010000032.1:16712-19706 GCA_910589135.1 uncultured Eggerthellaceae bacterium | reverse complement strand
CGTCGCCAACCTGTTGCTGGCGGGGTTCAAGGCGGCGGTGGGCTTCATGGCGGGGTCGATCGCCGTGATCTTGGACGGCGTGAACAGCCTGACGGACGCGTTCTCGTCCATCGCCACCATCATCGGCGAGAAGATCGCCACGCTGCGCCCCACGCGCAAGCACCCCTATGGCTATGGGCGCGTGGAGTACGTCACCTCGATCGTGATCGGCGCCATCGTGATGGCCGCCGGCATCGTGTCCGTGCGCGAGTCGTTCGTCAAGATCGTGTCGCCCAGCCCGCCCGACTACGACGCGCTGACCATCACGGTGCTCGTGGTCGCGGCGCTTGCGAAGGTGGGCATCGGCATCGCCTTCATCCGCAAGGGCTCCGCGCTCGACTCGCAGCCGCTGAAGGCATCGGGCGTTGACGCGGCCTACGACGCGGTGCTCACCTTCGGCACGCTCGCCGCCGCGCTGGTCTGCATATTCTGGGGCGTCGACCTGGACGGATGGGTGGGCCTCGTCATTTCACTGTTCGTGGTGAAGGCGGGCATCGACATCGTGCGCGACGCCATCGCGTCCATCATCGGCGAGCGCCTTTCCGAGGAATGCGTGGGCCGCATCCGCTCGGTCATTGCCGAGCACGAGGGCGTGCTTGGCGTGTACGACTTGATGCTTGACTCGTTCGGGCCCGAGAAGACCATGGGCGCGTGCCACATCGAGGTGCGCGACGACATGTCCGCGTGCGAGATCCACGAGCTGACGCGCCACATCTCCGAAGACCTTGCGCGCGAATGCGACGCGCGGGTGATCATCGGCATCTACGCGTCGAACTGCACGGGCGACTACGCCGCGATTCACAGGAAGCTGAACGAGCTGGTCGACCATCATCCGGAAATACTGCAGGTGCACGGATTCTACGTGGATGCGGACACGAGCCACGTCGATTTCGACCTGGTCGTCGACTTCGACCACGATGCCGACGGGCTGCGCGAGCACATCGTGGACGAGATGAAGGAAGCCTATCCCAACTACACCTACAACGTCATCGTCGACCTGGACTACTCGTAAGTCCTGCTGCCGGGCTGACGCCGGCAAAACCGCAAGGCGGGCGGGAGAAGCCGGGGCCCGCGGGCGAGTCGCGCGGCAGGTTGCGGGCGAGCTGCCGCGCCGTCCGGGGCGGCCTCCACGCAAGCCGCTCGTCGCCATTGGTTTCCCCCCGTCGACGCAACATCAACGGGAAGGTCACGTTTGGCGCGCCGCGGCGCGCCCTTCCGCCCCCGCGCATAGACTCTCCCTTGTGGCAAGGACATTCGAAAGGAGCCATGATGAAAGGCGATCCGAGGGTTATCGAGAAACTGAACTATCTGCTCGAGGGCGAGCTGACCGCGATCAACCAGTACATGCTTCATGCGGAAATGTGCGAGGACTGGGGCTATGAGAAGCTGAGCCGCAGCTTCAAGGACCGCGCCATCACCGAGATGCATCACGCGGAGCATCTCATGGAGCGCATCCTGTTCCTGGAGGGCCAGCCGATCGTGTCCAACCTGTCGAAGATGAACATCGGCAAGGTGGCCGAGGACCAGATCAACAACGACCACGACATGGAGCTGCAGACGGTCAAGGACTACAACGAGGCCATCGCCCTGTGCGCCGAGTGCCTTGACTACGGCACGCGCAACCTGCTCACCGACATCCTCAAGGACGAGGAAAGCCACGTGGACGAGCTGGAGGACCAGCAGGACCAGATCGACCAGATGGGCATCCAGATCTTCCTGTCCACGCAGAAGCCGGAAGCCAAGTAGCGGTTGTGAGTTTGGCGGTCATCGATGTGCGTCGATGGCTAACTCGGGCCAAACGAGCAAATCAAACATCCAAGGGAAAGGGCCGCAAGGCCCTTTCCCTTTGCCTTTTTGCCGGAACTGCGCGACCTCATCCCTGAGAGCGCTGCCACTGCGTCGGACGTGTCGCAGCCCTAGTCCACCTTCTGGTTGTTCTTCATGGCATGGCGGCTCTTGAACACCACCACGATGACGTACACGCCCAGCACGAAGGCGCCCACGAACCCCAAAAAGCCCAACAGGGGCACCTCGAGCAGCTTCGGCTCCATGTTCGTGGTGCAGATGATGGACGACCCCAGGAACAGCCCGACCGATATCAGCGCGAGCGCCAGGCGCCCCACCGACGCGTAGACGGTGGCCAGCGCGTCGGCGTCCACGTTCACGTCTCCGCGCAAGGCGAGCTCGCCGCGGTTCAGCATGGTGAGCGTGTTCGTGAGCTGTGCCGGCAGCTTGGTCAGGGCTTCGGCCGAGCGCATCGTGGAGTTCGCGATCTCGGTGGCGCGCATCTCCAGATGCCGGGGGCTGAGCGACTGCATCATCACGTGCTCGCTGACGATGTCCATCACGTTCGTCTTCGGGGCGATGTCGTCCAGCACGCCCTCGATGGTCATCAGCCCGCGCACCAGCATGGTCACCGACGGCAGCATGATCAGGTTCTGTCTGCGCATGACCTCCACCATCTCGCCGAACGCCTCGCCCATGTTGATTTCGGACAGGTCGGCCGAACCGTACTTGCCCAGAAGCTGCGACAACTTGGCCATCAGCCTGCCCTCGTCCACCTCGCCGTGCTGGCGCGATATGCCGAGCACCGCCTCCATCAGCATGAAGGGGTCGTTGGTGGCCACCGAGCGGAACATGCGTCCGACGAGCTGCCGTTCGCTTCCGGTGAGCGTGCCCACCATGCCCAGGTCGATCCACACGATGTCCTTGCCGCGGACTATGATGTTGCCCGGATGCGGGTCGGCGTGGAAGAACCCGTGGTCGAGCACCTGCGAGATGTAGTTCTGCACCAGGCGCATCGCGAGCACCTTGGGGTTGTCGCCCTCCTGCTTGAGGGCGGCGACGTCGTCGATGGGGATGCCCTCGACGTATTCCATCACCAGCACCGACTCGTTCGACAGGCGCGGGTACGGGATGGGAGACGAGATGCCGGCGCAGTCTTCGATTTCGGCG
>CAJUSL010000032.1:9701-16702 GCA_910589135.1 uncultured Eggerthellaceae bacterium | reverse complement strand
ACCTGATCAGGTTGTTCAGCTCGATGTCGAAGTTGACCTCGTTGGCCGTGGTGCGCTCCAGCTCGTCCACCAGGTTTTCGAAGTTGAGCAGCACCACCTGGTGCTCGCTGGAGAAGAACTCGGCGGTCGCCAGCATGCGTTTCATCAGGGTGATGTCTTCGGACATCTGCTCGACGATGCCGGGTCGGCGCACCTTCACCGCCACCACGCTGCCGTCGAACAGCACGCCCTTGTGCACCTGCGCGATGGACGCCGACCCCAATGGCGTGGGGTCGATGGCCAGAAACACCTCGGTCCAGGGTTTTCCGTATGCTGCGTCGAGGCATTTCGCGACCTGCTCGAACGACATGGGGGTGACGTCGGCATGAAGCTGCTCGAACGCCTCGCAGTATTCCTTGGGGAGGATGTCCGAGCGCGTGGAGGCCATCTGCCCGATCTTGACGTAGGTGGGGCCCAGCTCCTCCAGCAGGCTGACGGCCTGCTTCGGCGTGATGCCCCTCGAGATGTGGTACTTGCGCACGATGGACAGGATCTGGCGCATGCGCTTGCCGGACGTCTTGTCCTGTCGTCCCAGCCGCGCCATGCGCATGAATTCCGAAAACGTTGCCATGTCCGCCCTGCTTGCTCGGTGGTGTGCGTGCGAAGGAAGGTCCCCTCGAGCCTATGGTATCGGTTGATGTGGAATAATTGCGTCAGGCAGCTGGCTTGAAAGACAGTTGTTTCTAACGAATCGCACGCCTGCGCCGCCTGTGCCGGAACGGCCCTGCCGAAAGGGCCTCGGCGCGCGCGGTGGCGGGCGAGGAAGTGAGGCGCCATGCCGTTCCAGAAGCCCCAGGAGCACCCCGCATTCGACGAGTTCGTGGCAACGATAGCAGCGCTGAGGAACCCCGACGGCGGCTGCCCATGGGACCTCGAGCAGACGCATGCCTCGATTGCGTCGAACATGCTCGAGGAGGCCTACGAGGCCGTCGACGCCATAGAGCACGACGACGTGCCGCACATGCGCGAGGAGCTGGGAGACGTTCTTTTGCAGGTCGTGCTGCAGAGTCAGATAGCGAAGGACGCAGGCGAGTTCACGATCGACGACGTGTGCGCCGACGTCAACGCGAAGATCGTGCGCCGGCACCCGCACGTGTTCGGCGACGCGCGAGGGGGAAGCGCGAACGACGTCATCACCATGTGGGATCAGATCAAGCTGCAGGAGAAGCAGGCCGCGGAGGCGGCCGCAGGCGACGGCGCGGGCGACGCGCCCGTGCGCGAGCCGGGGTTGCTCGACAGCGTGTCGGTCAACTTCCCTGCGCTCATGCAGGCCCAGAAGATATCGCGCAAGGCGGCCGCCGTCGGCTTCGAGTGGGAGGCGCTCGACGACGTGTGGGCGAAGGTGGACGAGGAGGTGGCCGAGCTGAAGGAGGCCTACGCCGCCGCGCCCAAGGACGAGGCGGGCATGATCCTGCACGACGACGCCGACGCGGTGTCGCGGGTGGAGCTCGAGTTCGGCGACGTCATGTTCACGCTGGTCAACGTCGCGCGCCGCATGGGCATCAGCGCCGAGGAGTCGCTGCGCCGCACCTGCGCGAAGTTCCGCACGCGCTGGGAGGCCATGGAAGACGCGGCACAGGCGTCGGGCGATGACCTGCGCGAAATGGACATCGACGCTCTTGAGGCGCTGTGGCAGGCAGCCAAGGCCGAGGAGGCGTAGGATGAGCGACTTCACCATCGGCTGCCATCTGTCGTGCTCGAAGGGGTACGCCAACATGGCCCGCGAGGCGGCCTCGATCGGCGCGAACACCTTCCAGTTCTTCACGCGCAACCCGCGCGGGGGCAAGGCGAAGGACATCGACCCCGCCGACGTGGAGGCCTATGTCGAGCTGGCGCGTGACGCCGGCATAGCCACCATACTGGCGCATGCGCCCTACACGCTGAATCCGGCGGCCGCCAAGGACGACACGCGCGACTTCGCCGTGAGCACGCTGGCCGACGACCTGGCGCGCATGGAGGCCACGCCGCACCAGCTGTACAACATGCACCCGGGCTCGCATGTGGGCCAGGGGGCCGACGTGGGCATCGAGAAGATCGCCGACGCGCTGAACCAGGTGCTTGAACCCGGGCAGACCACCACGCTTCTGCTGGAAACCATGGCGGGGAAGGGGAGCGAGGTGGGCGCCACGTTCGAAGAGCTGGCGGCCGTCATCGAGCGCGTCGACCTGAGCGAGCGGATGGGCGTGTGCCTGGACACCTGCCACGTATGGGAGGCCGGCTACGACATCGTGGGAGATTTGGACGGCGTGCTGGAAGAGTTCGACCGCGTCGTCGGGTTGGACCGCCTGCGGGCCATCCACCTGAACGACTCGAAGAACCCCATCGGCGCGCACAAGGACCGCCACGAGGTCATCGGCGGCGGCCACATCGGCCTCGACGCGCTTGCCGCCGTCACGGCTCACCCGGCCCTGCGCCACCTGCCGTTCTTCCTGGAGACGCCGCACGACAAGGTGGCCGAGTACGGCGAGGAGATAGCCTCCCTCCGCGCCGCCCGCGCGGCGCTGCTGTAGGACGGCCGCCGAAGGGAGCCTGCGAGATGAGCAGCCTTGAAATCTACGAGTCGGAAGACGGCCAGATTCGTCTTGATGTCCAGCTGGACGGCGAGACGGTGTGGCTTACCCAAGAACAAATGAGCTCTCTGTTCGGACGAGACGTTTCCACCGTTTCCCGCCATGTGAAGAACGTTTTCGAAGAGGGTGAATTGGAGAAGGAAGGCAATTTGCAAAAAATGCAAATTGCAAATTCGGACAAACCCGTAACGATATACAGCCTCGACGTCGTAATCTCCGTCGGCTACCGCGTGAAATCCCAGCAAGGAGTGCGGTTTCGGCAATGGGCGACGCGCGTCCTGAAAGAATATGCCGTCAAGGGCTTCTCTCTCAACGACCATCGCCTTAAGGATGGTCGCAGCCGGTATTTCCGGGAATTGCTGCAGCGCGTCCGGGACATACGCTCGAGCGAACGCAACCTTTACCAGCAGGTTACGGACATCTATGCGACGGCTCTGGACTATGACCCGAAGGCGGATGCGACGCGGGCCTTTTTTGCGACGGTGCAGAACAAGCTGCACTATGCCGCCCATGAGCACACGGCGGCGGAGGTGATTTACGAGCGCGTCGATCGCGACAAGCCGATGGTCGGCATGACCAATTTCGACGGAGGCTACATAA
The DNA here is from genome assembly GCA_910589135.1 of uncultured Eggerthellaceae bacterium. Classification (GTDB taxonomy): domain Bacteria; phylum Actinomycetota; class Coriobacteriia; order Coriobacteriales; family Eggerthellaceae; genus MGBC163016. The sequence continues at coordinate 13,493 of CAJUSL010000032.1, read as the reverse complement.
CGCGGGAGGACACCCGCATCGCCAAGAACTACCTGACGGAGAAGGAGCTGCAGACCCTGAACCTGCTGGTGTCGCGTTTCCTCGATTATGCGGAGCTGCAGGCATTGGAGGAAAAGCCGATGACCATGCGGGACTGGATAGAGGAGCTCGACAGAGAAATCGTCAACTCCCGGCGCGCATTGCTCGAAGGAAAGGGTCACGTTTCGCGAAAACAGGCCATCGCGAAGGCCGAAGAAGAGTTCGAGGCTTACCGGGCCCAAGAGATGAGGGAGCTGGAAAGCGACTTCGATCGCGCGATAAGGACGCTTGAGAGCGGCGCCAATGAATGAGGGCGCAAGGTGTGGTTGTTTCTTCCGCCTGCCCTTTGCGGCCATAGTGCCCGCAGGATGGTAGACTGAACAAAACTCTGCGGCGAAAGGGAGCCTATGAACTCCAACGAGAACGACATGCATGACGCAACGCCGGAGCAGGCGGAGGGCAAGCTGGCCCGCTCGGGTGCCTACTGGGACTTCCTTGGAACCTGCACGCAGTGCGGACGCTGCACGAATGCGTGCCCGTCGCTCACTGCCGCCGACATGACGTTGGGCGACATCGCCAAGGCGCTGCTCGCCGCCGAACGTGAGTCGGACACGCAGGAGGATTTGGCCTACGCCATAGCTGGAAACCCGCGGCTGGTGCAGGCGGTGCGCGGCTGCTTCTTCTGCACCTCGTGCAAGAACACGTGCTTCGCGCACAACGACGTGTGCGACCTGGTCTACAACGCGCGCGTCGACTTCCAGGACCTGGGGCTCATTCCCCGGTTCGCCTGGACCAGCGTGCAGGTCGACCAGGAATGGGACATCTTCACGGCGTACCGCGCCATCTACGGCATTTACCTGGGCGACCTCACCCGCCATGTCGCCAACGACGAGCATGGTGCGGAAGACGATTGCGAGGTCGCGTTCTTCCCAGGCTGCTCGCTTGCGGCCTATGCGCCTGGCCTGACGCGCGAGATATTCGACGCGGTGCAGGACGCGGGCGGCAAGACCACCCTGATCGACCACTGTTGCGGATCGCCGCTGAAGAGCGCCGGGTTCTTCGACCGCGCCGAGGCGCTGTGCGACAAGATCGCCGACGAGGTCGCCTTCTCGGGCGCGAAGACGATGGTGTGCGTGTGCCCGGGCTGCGCGAACGCCATGCGTGCGACCCTTGCGCGGCATGGCCTCGACGTCGAGGTAAGGCTGCTTGCGGGATACCTTGCCGAGCACGGCTTCCAGCCCAAGCAGGCGCTTCCCGACACGCCGTTCTGCGTGTCGAAGTCGTGCCAGGACCGCGACGGGTCCTATCTCGAGGAAACGTGCGGGGCGCTGGGGATCGGCAGCGAGGCGCGCACGGTCTTTCATGGCTGCTGCGGGGCTGGAGGCGCCGTCAGCGCGTTCGACCCCAACCGCCAGGCGGCCCAGGCCGACAGCAAGCTGTCCTTCGCCGAGGACGGTTCCACCGTGGTCACCATGTGCCCCACCTGCACCTACACCTATGCGGCGCAGCTGATGGGCGCGCCGCGCGACGTGCAGAACAAGCACTACGCCGAGCTGATGTTCCGGAACCAGTTCGACTGGCCGAAGGTGTTCGCCCAGCTGCAAGGCATGTACGAGGGCGAGTACGGCCCGTGGCTCAACCAGGTTTTCGCGTAAGGAGCGGCAATGACCAACGAAGTGAACGCTGTTGATTCCCACGCTGCGGCCGGCGCGCCGGTTGCGGTCATCGGGTTCGGGGTGGCGGGCTTCAACGCTGCCGTGGGGCTTCGCCGTGCGGGTTACGAAGGCCCCGTCGACGTGTTCTCCGATCTCGACACGCTGCCGTACAGCCCCATCCTGACGTCCTATTACGCAGGCGGCATGCGGCCGTTCGACGAATGCTTTCCGTGGACCGAGCAGGAGGTGGCCGAGCTGCGCCTGAACGTGCACAACGGCTGCGCCGTCACGGGCTTGGACGTCGAGGCGCACGTGGTGCGCACCGACCGGGGAGACTTCCCGTACGCCAAGTGCGTGATAGCCTCTGGCTCGTCTCCGTCTACCGCAGGGTTTCCGGACGGCTGCGGCTACGATCCTTTGGTGCTGCACTCCATGGGCGACGCCGAGCGCCTGAAGACGGCCTTGGCCGACCCCGCCTGCAAGCGCGTGCTGGTCAGTGGCGCGTCCATGGTGGCGCTGAAGACGGTGGAGGCATGCCTTGCGCAGGGCAAGCAGGTCACGCTGGTGGGCATGAACCCCCACGTGCTCGACTACAACGCGCTTCCGGCTGCGGCCGAGCGCTTCGAGCGGGGGCTTGCGGCCAAGGGCGTGCGGCTCAGGCTCGGGCAGACCATCGCCGACGTGCGGATGCGCGAAGGCGCGGACGTCCCGGAAGGCCGCACGCTGGCGGTTGCGTTCAGCAACGGCGACGTGGACGAGTTCGACGAGGTGGCAGTCGCGCACGGCATGCGCTGCAACCTGCCGTTCGTGCAGGACGGCGCCCTCGAGGCGGACCAGGGGCTGCTCGTCGACGAGTTCATGCGCACCAGCGACCCAGATGTCTATGCGGCGGGCGACGTCGCCCAGGCCCTCGAGCTCGTCAGCGGCCAGCGTCGCATCGTGGGCGTCTGGAAGAACGCGGCGGTGCAGGGCGCCGTGGCGGGCCGGGCGGTTGCCTGCGAGCTTGCCGGGCGCACGCCGCAGGAGGCGGATGCCTTCCCGGGCTCCATCTCGTCCAACACCATCGCGGTGGACGGAACGCTGTTCATCTCGGCCGGCGTGACGGACGCGGGCCCCGGCACGCGCGTCGAGGTGCGCGAAGGCAGCGACATGACGGTGGTGTACGTCTACCGCGAACGCGAGGGCGGCCAGCCCCCGCAGCTCGTCGGCTTCAACGTGGTGAGCGACGTGGACGAGGAAGGCGGCGTGGCCTACGACACCGGCGCCATGCTGACGCTGCGCATCCTCGAAGGACTGGGTGCCCGATGAACGAGATCAGATGCCCCAAATGCGGGGCGCAGTTCCAGGTGGACGAGTCCGACTGGGCCGACATCGCCAAGCAGGTGCGCGACGCCGAGTTCGATTCCGCCATCAGGCAGGGGGTCGAGCTCGCGAAGGCCGAGGGCGAGCTGGCCTCGGCAGACAAGGACCGGCGCATCGCCGAACTGGAGACACAGGTCGATTTCGAGCGGAGGCAGGCCGCCGCGGACGCGAAGGCCGACGTCGAAAAGCTGAAGGCCGAGCTCAAAGCGGCCGAATCGCAGCGCAAGGCCGACTTGCAGGCCGCCAAGGCCGCCCACGACGCCGAGATGGAGTCGGCGCGGCTCAAGCACGAGTCGCAGCTGAAGGACGTCACCGCCGACGCCGTGGCCGCGTCGGAGCGGCTCAAGCTTGAGCTGGACGCCGCCAAGCAGCAGCACACGCTCGAACTCAAGCAGGTCAAGGCGCAGGCAAAAGCCGACCTGGTCGAGTCGCAGGCCGACCTGCAGAACCTGCTGTCGGCGAAGGATGCCGAGATCCGCGCCCGCGACCAGGAGATCACGAACATGCGCGAGATGCGCAGCAAGATCACCGTGAAGCTGCTGGGCGAGAGCCTCGAGCAGCACTGCGAGACGGAATTCAACCAGATACGTGCGCTCGCCTTCCCGCGGGCCCAGTTCGCCAAGGACACCGAGACCGTCGAGGGAACCAAGGGCGACTACATCTTCCGCGAATTCGACGAGGACGGCGTCGAGCTGGTCTCCATCATGTTCGAGATGAAGAACGAGGCCGACGACTCCACGCGCAAGAAGAAGAACTC
>CAJUSL010000032.1:0-9691 GCA_910589135.1 uncultured Eggerthellaceae bacterium | reverse complement strand
ACAGGGCTGCGAGTACGCCGTGCTGGTCAGCCTGCTGGAGGCGGACAGCGAGTTGTACAATCGCGGCATCGTGGACGTCTCGTACGAGTACGAGAAGATGTACGTGATCCGCCCGCAGTTCTTCATCCCGCTGATCTCGCTGCTCAGCAACGAGGCGAAGAAGTCGGCGGACTACAAGCGCGAACTCGAGCTGGTGCGCCGGCAGAATATCGACGTCACCGACTTCGAGGCGAAGCTGGAGGACTTCAAGGACAAGTTCGGCGTCAACTACCGCCGCGCCGCGGACCGCTTCCAGAAGGCCATCGACGAGATCGACAAGTCGATCGAGCACCTCAACAAGATCAAGGAGAACCTGATCGGCTCGGAGCGCAATCTGCGCCTGGCGAACGACAAGGCCGAGGCGCTTACCGTGAAGAAGCTCACGCGCGGCAACGCTACAATGAAGGAGAAGTTCAAGGAGCTCGAGGCCGCGAAGCCCGAGGATGATGCGCCCGCAGGCGCCGAGGAGGACTGATGTTCGGAGACAACCTGGACCGCATCGTCAAGGCCATCGAGAAGAACTACGAGGCCGACGAGATATTCTTCACGAAGCCGGGCCGAAGGTGGCCCAGCCGCTCGGTCGTCAAGGACGTGCTGAAGAAGCTGCGCCGCGTGATCTTCCCGGGGTACTTCGGCGAGGAGATGCTCTCCCCCAAGACGAGCCCCGAGTACTTCATCGGCGAGATCCTCATCCAGGTGGAGCGCGACCTTCGTCAGCAGATCGTGCTGGCCCTTTCGTACATGGACGACAAGTGCGCCAACGCCGCCGACAGCACCCGCTGCTACGAGTGCATGCCCAAGCACATCGCCGACCGCGCGGCGTACGTGTGCACGAAGTTCTTCGACGCCATCCCCGAGGTGCAGCGCAAGCTGCTCACCGACGTGCAGGCCATCTTCGACGGCGACCCGGCCGCCCAGTCGAAGGAGGACGTCATCTTCTCCTACCCGGGGCTCTACGCCATCTACGTGTACCGGCTCGCGCACGTGCTGTACGAGCTTGACGTGCCCATCATCCCGCGCATCATGACCGAGCTGGCGCATGCGGGCACCGGGATCGACATCGGCGCCGGCGCGCAGATCGGCGAGTACTTCTGCATCGACCACGGAACCGGCGTCGTCATCGGCGAGACCACCGTCATCGGCGATCACGTGAAGCTGTACCAGGGCGTCACGCTGGGCGCGCTTTCCACGCGCGGCGGCCAGCGCCTTTCCGGCGTGAAGCGCCATCCCACCATCGAAGACAACGTCACCATCTACTCGAACGCCTCGGTGCTCGGCGGCGAGACGGTCATCGGCGAGGGCTCGGTGGTCGCCGGCTCCACCTTCGTCACGTTCTCGGTGCCTGCGCATTCGCGCGTGGCGGTGAAGGAGCAGGAAATCACCGTGCGCGGCAAGGACGAGCGCGACTAGGCGCGACGGCGGGGTGCTGCGCTCGAAGGGCGCGACAAGGCGCGGCGATGCCTTCCGCTGCCGCCATGCCCTGGCGGCCCGCTACGCTTCGAAGAACGACTGAAGGCAGGTCAGGATGGGGGCAAGGTCTGCCTCGTCCAGCCTTCCGAGCCTCCTTGTCGGCCTCGCTTCGAGGTCGAGGGTTCTGAGCTGCTCCATCACCACCGACCCTTGCACGCAGCAGTCATCAGGCAGGGGCTGATGCAGGAAGAAGGGGGCCAGCCGATTGGTGATGGGGCATACGATGGTCATGGAGTTCGAGACGTTGAAGTCGTAGTTGCTGACCACCAGGGCAGGGCGCTTCTTCGAGGGCTCGTGGCCGCGCGTGGGGTCGAAGTCGACCTCAACGATGTCCCCTTGGTCGAAGATCACCACAGCTCCTCTCCGACCGGGTCGCCCCAGTCGGCCTCTTCGCTCTTGTAGCGGACCCCGTCCCATTCCTTCATGCGTTCGCGAATCGTGAATCGCTGGGAGGCTGGCTTTATGACTATGCGCCTGTCGCCCTCCACCGTGATGGTGACGTCGTCTCCGATGCCGAGGCCAAGCATCTCGCAGAATGGCTTCGGGAGGCGTATGGCGGAGGCGTTCCCCCACTTTCCGATGGTTGCGGTGGTCATGCCCTCCTCCTTTCATGATATACAAAGTATATCACATTCGAGAAGACGAGAACAAGTTCTTGCGTGCTCGCGCGTGGCGGCGAAGGAGCAGGGGATCTCCGTGCGCGGCAAGGACGTGCGCTTCTCGGTTGGGAAACGGTTTCCGCGCGCCATGCGGCCGGGTCGTGCGCCTTCCTATAATGGGCGCATGAACGAAGGAGGCGCATCATGGACGTCGAGGCCATTTCGAAGCAGACGCAGGACGACGGGCAGGCGTGCGGCACGGAAGGTGCCCGCAAGGACTATCGCGACCAGGTGACCATGGAGTCGGGTGGCGCCATCGAGATGGACGACCCCGGCTACGTGGAAAACGACGACGTGAAGGACTCTATGGCGGAGGGATACTTCTAGGTCCCGGCACGCCATCTTCTGCGCCGGCGGCCTTCGGAGGCATGCCGGCTGACGGCAGCGCCCGGCCCGCAATCTTCGGCCCGGGCGGCCTTATGCTGCGCTCCTATTCCTCCGGCAGCTTGCAGACGTCCACCCACGAGCTTCCCGGCATCTCGCCGTGGCGCTCGATTCCGCGCACTTCATCGCGTTGTCCTCGAGCCCGAAGCGCTCCAGGTATTCCTTTGCCCGCTCGATCGACATGGCGCCCCGCTTTCCTCGTGGTCTCTCTTGCTCGCATGCGCCCCGCGCGTGCGCCCTTGCGTCCTGTCGCTTGGTGCCGCTCTCTCGGCCCTGCGAGCGATATCTTTTTTCCGTCGGCAAGATTTTTCTCGAATTGGCCGCACATTTCCAGCGCGCAGCGCGTTAGTCGTCATAGGAGGTGAGAGAGCGGTTGGAGCCATCGAGCAACAACGTCGGGAAGCGGTCGGCTCCGTCGGATGCGGCAGCAGCGTTCGCCGAGGCCTACTACGACGACGTCTTCCGCTACTGCGCGCGGCGCCTGCCAACCAGGGAAGACGCCCAGGATGCTGTCCAAGAGGTGTTTCTTCGGCTGGTGCGCAGCCGTGCGCTGTACGAGAAGCGGGGCAAGCCGCTCGCGTACCTCTACACCTGCGCGCGCAACGTCTGCGCGGACTTCTACCGGCGCAGGCCGGCGGAGGCCTGCGCATTGGGGGAGGAGGCCGAGGGCGTGGCGGACCCCGCGCGCGGGCCAGATGCGGAAAGGATGGCGATGGACGAGGCGCTGTCGCGCCTGGCAGACGACGAGCGGGAGGTTCTGGAATTGCGCTACGGGCAGGATTTGAGCGTGGCGGACATCGCCGAGATAACCGGCAGGTCTCGGTTTTCGCTTTACCGCGTCGAGCGGCGCGCGCTCGATGCGTTGAGACGCACCCTTGGAGGCGATTAGCATGGGCACATCCCTTGAAGAGAGGCTGAGAGAGCACTACGCGAAAACGGCCGTGCCTGCGGATGAAGCGCAGCGCGAGCGCGTCGTGCGCCTGGTGGCGGCGGAAGCGGCCAGGACGGCAGAGGCGCCCTTGGCGCCGGGCGTGCCGCTTTGGCGGTTCGCGCTCGGCCAGATGCGCTTCGTGAGCCCTGCGGCATGGGTGCTGCAGCTTGCGCTGCTCGCCGCACTTCTGTGCTTCGCCGGCACCTTCGGCCTCTCCGAGGACGCCATGCCGGCCGTGATGTCGGGCGCCGTGCTGTCCGTGGCGATTGCGGTGCCGTCCGTCTTCAAGAGCTTCGACTTCCACGTGGACGAGCTCGAGTACGCATGCCGGCACAACTGCATGCAAGTGCTTTGCAGCCGCCTTCTGCTGTTCGGACTCGCCGATGTGCTGTGGCTTTCGGCCGTGGTGGCGCTCGCACCTGCTTTCGCGGAAAGCGACCCGTTCCGCGTCTTCCTGTACGCATGCACGCCTTACTTCGCCTCCTGCGCCGCCGTGTTCCACGTCGCGCGCCTGCGCCGCCGCGGCGTCGCCGTGGCCTGCGTCGTCGCGGCGCTCGCCCTCGTGGCGGCCATCTGGGGGACGGCGCTCGCCTTCCCCTGCTGGTATGCCGAGGCGTCGCTGCTCGCATGGATCGCCGCCCTCGCGCTCGCCCTCGCGCTCGCCGCCTACGAGGCGAGGCGCCTGGTAGCCCAGGTCGCATCCGGGCTGGGCTCGCCTGCCGCCGACGCGGCGGCCTAGCGCATGCCTTCGCAGGAACCGTCATAGAAACGCAACAACGAAAGGGACCACATGGAACTCCAACTTGACCGGCTGTCGAAGCAGTTCGGCAACGCGATAGCCGTCGACCGCGTGAGCGCGTCGTTCTCTCCTGGCGTCTACGGGCTGCTGGGCGCGAACGGCGCGGGGAAGACCACGCTCATGCGCATGATATGCGACGTGCTGAAGCCCACCTCCGGGTGCGTGCGCTGGAACGGCACGCCGATAGAGCGGCTTGGGGCGGACTACCGCGACTGCCTGGGATACCTTCCCCAGGACTTCGGCTACTATCCCGACTTCACCGCCATCGACTTCATGCTTTACCTCTCCGCGCTGAAAGGGCTCGCCCCGCGTGCGGCGCGCCGCCGCTCCTACGAGTTGCTCGACCTCGTCGGGCTGCGCAGCGTCGCCAAGCGGAAGGTGCGCACGTTCTCGGGCGGCATGAAGCAGCGCCTCGGCATCGCCCAGGCCGTCATCAACGACCCGGCCGTGCTCGTGCTCGACGAGCCGACCGCCGGGCTCGACCCCAAGGAGCGCGTGCGATTCCGCAACCTAATCTCGTCGCTGGCGCAGGACAAGGTGGTCATCCTGTCCACGCACATCGTCTCCGACGTCGAGTACATCGCCAGCCAGATCCTCGTCATGCGCTCGGGCTCGATCATCGCGACCGGCACGGTCGAAGAGATCGTGCAGGGCGTCTCGGGGTGCGTGTGGGAATGCGTCGTGCCCCCGCGGGAGGCCGACGCCATGGCCGCGCGCATGACGGTGGGCAACCTGCACTACGACCACGACGGCATGGCGGTCGTGCGCCTCGTCTCGGACGCGCGTCCCCATGATGGCGCGCGCCCGGTCGCGCCCACCCTCGAGGACGTGTACCTCTACCTGTTCGAGGAGCGCTCGGGCGATGCCCAGGAGCAGGCGGCCCCGCGCCGCTACTCCGCAGACCGCCGCGCGAGGAAGGAGGCGCACCATGGCTAGCCTGATCCGTTTCGAGCTGAAGAAGATCGCATCCAGGCGCGTGACGCAGGTGGCGGTCGCGTTCGTGCTCCTGATGCTCGTGGTCGTGTCGTGGCTGAACATCTCGATGCAGTACGCGCTCGACCCCGACCGGGTGAACGAGGAGCTCGAAGGCGTCGCGGCCATCGCCCAGCTGAAGGAGAACGCCGAGGCCGTGGCGGGCCCCATCACCGACGAGAAGGCGACCGAGGTGCTGCGCCAGTTCAAGGCCTTCATCGGCGAGGACGGCGAGATCCGCCCCGAGTTCCAGTCGAACATATATGGCGAGGACGTCGCCGCGCCGAGCGAGGACGTCACGCGCTACTGGGAGTTCCATTCGGTCTACGGCACCTACCTGTCGCTGATCACGGGCCCCTATGCGCCCGGCTATGCGCTGCCTGTCACCATCGCCTCGCGCATGGACGTGAGCGAGACGCTCGACCTGTACGGCCAGGTCGACGCGAAGCTGCAGGCGAAGCTCGCCTCCGATGCGGGCGAGTTCACCTACACCGAGGCCGAGCGGGACTTCTGGACGAACAAGGCGAAGGCCGTGCAGACGCCGGTGGAGTATGGCTACGCGGAGGGCTGGATCGACTTCCTCAACATGTCGCAGTCGCTGATATTCGCGCTGCTCATGGTGGCCATCGCGTGCGCGGGCGTCTTCAACGTGGAGTACCGCGACCGGACCGACGCGGTGCTGCTCTCGACGCGGCTCGGCAAGTCGAGGCTTCCGGCCGCGAAGGTCGCGGCGTCCATCATCGTGGCGAGCGTGCTCTACGCGGTGGCGGCCGCGGTGATCCTCGGCATGCCGCTTGCGCTGTTCGGGCCGGATGGCGCGGGGCTCCCGCTGCAGGTCAAGAGCCTGTCGAACGCGTATGCGCTGAGCATCGCGGGGGGCGTCAGCGGTCGTATGCGCGGTGGGATACGCCGCAACCCTCGGGCTGCTCGGCATCGTGCTGGCGCTCTCGTCGCGCATGCGCTCGTCGATGGGAATCCTCGCCATTGCGGCCGCTATCGTGCTTCTGCCGATGTTCGCGCCGCAGGTGCAGTCGAGCCTGGTCAACCACGTCACGTACCTGTTCCCGTACTTCGCGCTCAACCCGGCCGACCTGTTCGGCGTGGTGTCCTATGCGGCAGGCCCGCTCGTGATGGAGTACCCGGTCGTCGTCTGCGTGCTGTACCTGGCGCTGTTCGCCGTCGGCTGCACGCTGTCTATCCGCTGGTTCGGAAGGCACCAGGTGGCCTAGCAGGGGCCTCCTATTGGGAGGCCCCTTTCGCAATCTTGCCCATGGCCCAGAGGATCGCCAAGGTCGCCACGATGGCAACGCCGATGGGCAAAAGCCCAGCAAGCCATTCCTCGCCGGTGGGCACGTAGGCGGTCGTCTGGGCGAACGTCGTGTCCCAGTCGAGGTAGCGCCCGGTGGACACCGGATAGGGCCCCGTGACGGCGTCGGTGCCGGAAAGCGTCAGGTAGAGCGACGGCGCGTTGTAGGCCGGGTAGAGCAGCATGAGGCGGTGTGCCAGGATGCCAACGATGGACAGCACCGCGGACGCGACGCCCCATTTCGCGCCGCCCTTGCGCCCGACGGTGAACAGCATCACCATGGCCGCCGCCGGAAGCATCAGCTCGCACAGGTACAACGGCCACATGGCGCCGATCGCGGCCAGCACGCCGCCGGCCTCGGGGGTCGCCTCCAGGGCGACGAGCGCCAAATCGCCCAGGGCCAGCGCCAGATGCACGGCGATAGCGATGGCGCACAGGCGTCCCAGCCATGCGACGGCGGGCGCCGGCCGCTTCTGCACGCAGGCCACCAGCAGCATGAGCGCGCCGCCGCTGGCGATGGCGACCACCAGGAAGTCGATGGGCATGATGGGGGTCGCCCACCAGGCGTGTGCGGTCTGCGTGGAGAACAGCAGGCCTTCCACGACCTGCAGCACGATGGCGACGACGCCGGCGACGACGGCCCAGGCCTTGGCGTGCGCCGAACCGCGCGCGATGGCGACCAGCTCGATGATGGACACCACGATGAACGCGGTCAGCGCGATCATGTCCCAGGCCAGCGGCGAGCGCAGGTTCAGCCCGACGATCATGGCCATGATGTTGCGGATGGCGCCCAAGTCGGCCAGGATCGCCACGCCGGCCGCGCCGACGCAGGCAAGCCCGCAGGCCGCCGCGATGCGTGCCACGGGCTTCAGCTCGTCGCCTCCGAACAGGTAGATTGCGGTGGCGACCAGCTGCGAGCCGGCGCCGAAGCCGACCATGAACGCGAACAGCGCGATCATGAGGCCCCACAGGAAGATGTTGGTCATGCCCGAGCCGGCAAGCAGGCCGCCGGCCAGCTGCAAGGCCCAGCCGATCAGGCCGAGCACCAGGGCCACGATGCCGATTCCGGCGAGGATGCGCGTTGACTTTTCCATGGCTATGCCCCCTCTTCCTCGGATGATGCGCCCAGGGGGTTCACTTGCGAAACCGTGCGGGACGCCAGGTAGAAGACGTTGGGCTCGGTGTGGTACTCCTCGCCCAGGGTGTAGATGTCCTTGCCTTCCAGGTACGTGCTGATGTCGGAGTCGGGGTCGTCCATATCGCCGAAGATGCGCGCGTTGCCCGGGCAGGCCGAACAGCACGCCGGCTCGATGCCCTGCGAGGTGTACTGCACGCAGAACGTGCACTTCTCCATGACGCCTTCGGGGCGCCGGGGCGTGTACACCAGGTGGCCGTCCTCGCGGCATTCGTCCGGATAGCCGTACTCGTAGGTGCTTCCGTCGAGCCCCGCCATCTCGGCCGGCTTGCCCCAGTTGAACTGGCGCACGCCGTAGGGGCAGGCGCTCGCACACATGCGGCACCCGATGCAGCGGTCGTAGTCGATCAGCACCGTGCCGGTGTCGGCATCGGTGTAGGTGGCCTGCGTGGGGCATGCCGTCTCGCACGGCGCATTGCTGCAGTGCTGGCAGCTGATGGGTACGAACTCCATGCGCAGCTGGTCATTGACGGGCATCGCCACGTCGTATTCGGGGGTGCCGCTGGTGAACACGCGGTTCCACCAGATGCCCTGGGGTTGCGCGTTGAAGTCCTTGCACACCACGGCGCACGTGCGGCAACCGATGCATCTGCTGAGGTCTATCGCCATCGCGTAACGCATGCTAGGCCTCCTTTCCGTACTCGATTGGGTCGGCTGCGGCCACACCGTTAGCCGTGCTCTTGCCGGTGTCCTCGACGATCTGCGGCTTGCCGCCGTTGCAGAGGCGCACGTTGCAGGCCGTCTCGTTCCATGCCATGTTGGGGGACCACACGCTTACCATGTAGTACACCTCGTTGGTGGGGTTGATCCAGGGCCAGATGAGCGAGTTGTAGCTGGTGTTGTTGTCGTAGTGCGACCACCACCCCTGGTCGAAGATGCATTGCGTGGGGTAGACGCCCGGGTCTTCCACCAGCTGCCCTTGCACGCTGCCGCGGCTGTTGTACACCTCCACCCAGTCTCCGTTCGCAAGTCCGCGCTCGGCGGCCGTCTCGGGGTTCAGCCACACCTTGGGGGTGTTGTCCTGCAGCTCCAGCATGAACGGGCTGTTCACGTAGGTGGCGTGCACGCGGAAGGCGCTGTTGCGGGTGGTGTAGCCCAGCGGGTACTTCTCGCGCGCGTCGGGGTCGTCTTTGTACTCGGTGTCCTCGAACGGAGGCTTGTAGCAGGGAAGCTGCTCGTCAAGCTCCAGGAAGATGTCCTCGTCGCGGTAGAACTCGATGCGGCCCGACCGCACGAACTTGGCGGTGGCGTCGATGGGGTTGGGGCGCGACACGGTGGGGAAGGGGACGCGCTCGTTGACCTGCTCCCAGAACGGGATCTTCTTCTCGCCGGGGTTCGCGTGCGCGAGCTTGCCCGGGCCGCGGCGCAGTTCTTCGGGCGTCAGGTGGTCGATGGTGGGGCCGCCCTTCTCCAGCAGCAGCGCCAGCACCTCGTCCGCGCGCTTCTCGGAATCCTCGGGGCTGAAACGCGGCCAAATGGCCTCCTTCGAGGAATCTATGCGGTTGGCGAGCTCGGTGAGCACCCATATCTCCTCGCGGGCCTCGCCCGGCGGGTCGACGATGCGCTGCTGCAGCTGCACGTAGGGATGCAGCGGCGTGGTGGTGAGCTCCGTCTTCTCGTACCAGCTGGCGCAGGGGAAGGCGACGGTCGACTCCGCCACCGTGAGCGTGCGTTGGAAGTCCATGCTGATCAGGCATTCCAGCTCGCCTGTTTCGAAGGCGTTGCGCAGCCAGTTCGCCACGTTGTGCTGCTCGAGCGGGTTGCCCCAGCCCACCACGAGCGCCTTGAAGCCGTCCTTGGGGTACTTCGCCTTCATCTGCGGCGTGGGGCCGTTGACCCAGTAGTGGAACGGGCACGAGTTCTTGACCGCGCCTTCGGGCACCATCCAGCTGGCGGTGTTGAAGCGCGTCTTGTACTGGCCGACATAGGTGGAGAT
>CAJUSL010000031.1:15124-20380 GCA_910589135.1 uncultured Eggerthellaceae bacterium | reverse complement strand
CTGCCGTGATGGGCTCGACGTAGGTGCGGTCGGCGAGCGAGGGGTCGGTCATGATGGTGGCCGGGTTCGAGTTGGCCAGCACCACCCGGTAGCCCTCCTGCTTCAGCACCTTGCATGCCTGGGCGCCGGAATAGTCGAACTCGCAGGCCTGCCCGATGACGATCGGGCCCGAGCCGATGACGAGGATGGAGTGTATGTCTTCTCTCTTAGGCAATCGAGGCTCCTTCTTCCGAGAGTGCGAAACGGATGCTTAGAACTTCCACCCGTGCAGGCGGTCGCGCGCGATGTCGATGTCGAGGTAGTCGTCGTCGCCGTCCATCATGCGGGCGAAGGCGGTGAACAGGTAGTGCGAGTCGGTGGGTCCGGGGCTCGCCTCGGGGTGGTACTGCACCGAGAACGCCGGCACGTCCAGGAAGGCCATGCCTTCGGGCGTGCCGTCGTTGAGGTTCACGTGCGTGAGGCGGATGCGGCCGTAGCGGTCGTTCATGACGACGGGCGCCACCTTGCGCTCGACCCAGGCCAGCAGGTCGGCCTCGTGCTCGCCAAAGCCGCCCGACTCCTCGGCGACGACGGGGCCGAGGCTTTGGAACACCTGGCCGAAGCCATGGTTCTGGGCCGTGATCTCGACGCGGCCCGTCAGCAGGTTCATGACCGGCTGGTTGCCGCCGCGGTGGCCGAACTTCAGCTTCTCGATCCGCGCGCCGGCGGCCTTCGAGAGCATCTGGTGCCCCAGGCAGATGCCGAACACGCGCGCCTTGCCCAGGAGCTTCTCGACCTCGCGGAAGGTCTCGCCCACCGCCTCCGGGTCGCCCGGGCCGTTCGACAGGAAGACGCCGTCGGGCTGCATGGCGAGCACGTCTTCGGCCGGCGTGTTCCAGGGAACCGTCACGACCTCGGCGCCGATGCGCTCGAGGTTGACGAGGATGGAGTCCTTCGCGCCGCAGTCGTAGGCGACCACCTTGTAGCGGCCCGCGCACGCGGCGTCGGCGTCGATCGAGAACGCGTGGCTCTCCATGGGCTTCGAGAAGGCGCGCGTCTCTCCGGTCGACACGGTGGCGACCAGGTTGTCGCCGACGATGGACGGCGAGGTGCGCACCCTGCCGAGCAGCGCCGCGGGGTCGGCCTCCGTCGTCGAGATGCCCGCCCTCATCGCGCCGTGGTCGCGGATGTGGCGCACGAGCGCGCGCGTGTCGACGCCTTCGATGGCGACGACGCCGTTGTCCTTCAGGAAGGCGGGCAGGCTGCACGTGCTGCGCCAGTTGGAGGGCGTCTCGCACATGTCGCGCACGACGAGCCCCCGCAGCGCCACGTCGTCGCGCTGCACGTCGTCGGCGTTCACGCCGTAGTTTCCGATCTGCGGATAGGTCATGGTGACGATCTGTCCGGCGTAGGACGGGTCGGTGATGACCTCGAGGTATCCCTCGAGCGAGGTGTTGAAGCAGATCTCGCCGAACTTCTCGCCGTCGGCGCCGCACGACGAACCCTCGAACACGGTGCCGTCCTCCAGCACGAGAAGCGCCGGGCGGCGCGCGCCCTTCGAGGTGTTCGCCAGGATCTCACAGCTTAGCTTACTCAATGATGCGTCCTTCCTCCATCGTCGCGTAGCCGCCGACGTAGACGTCGGTGGCGCGGCCCTTCAGCCTCCATCCCAGAAAGCCCGAGTTGCCAGCCTTGGAACAGAAGCCGTCGCGCTCGACGGTCCATTCCTCGGCGGGGTCGAACACCGTGAAGTCGGCCGTCGACCCGGGCGCTATGGTCACCGGCTCCTGCCCGAGCAGCTTGCGCGGGTTGGCGGCCATCGCCCAGACGAGCCGGTCGTAGCCGATGACCCCCTCGTGCACGAACTTCGTCAGCACGAGCGCAAGCGAGGTCTCCAGCCCGACCATGCCGAAGGGGGCGAGCTCGAACTCGCGGTCCTTCTCCCAGTCGGCGTGGGGCGCGTGGTCGGTCACGATGCAGTCGATGCTGCCGTCGGCGAGGCCTTCCACCAGGGCGGCTGCGTCGGCGGCGGTGCGCAGGGGCGGGTTGACCTTGAGGGCGGTCGGGTAGTCGTCGGCGATGTCGTCCTCGGTGAGGAGCATGTGGTGCGGGGTCACCTCGCAGGTGACGGGCAGCCCCTCCCGCTTGGCCGCCCGCACCAGCTCGAGGCCGCGGGCGGTGGTGATGTGCTGGACGTGCAGCGGGCATCCCGTCAGGCGGCAGAGCGCGATGTCGCGGGCGATTTCCAGCTCCTCGCCCTCGGCCGGCCAGCCGGAAAGCCCCAGCCTGGTGGAGGCGACGCCCTCGTTCACCTGGCCGTCGCCGACGAGCGAGTCGTCCTGGCAGTGGGGCATGACGGGGCAGCCGAACTGCGCGGCGTAGTCCATGACGCGGCGCATCATGCCCGCGTCCTGCACGCCGCGCCCGTCGTCGGTGAAGGCGGCCGCGCCGTGGGCGCGCATGTCGCCCATGTCGGAAAGCACCTCGCCCGCGAGGTCCTTCGAGCACGCGCCCGCCACGACGACGCGGCACTTCCCCACCTCCGCGGCGCGGGCCTTCACGTATTCGACGCCGACGGCGTCGTCGACGACCGGGTCGGTGTTGGGCATGGCGCACACCGCCGTGAAGCCGCCGTGGGCCGCGGCGCGCGTGCCGCTGGCGATGTCCTCCTTGTACTCGAACCCGGGGTCGCGCAAGTGCACGTGGGCGTCGACCAGGCCGGGCACCATGACCTTGCCGGACAGGTCGCGCTCGACGCCCTTGGGAAGGTCGAGCCCATGGCCCACCTCCACCACTTTGCCGTCGCGCACGAGGACGTCGCACACCTCGTCGAGCCCCACCTGGGGGTCGATGCAGCGGGCGTTCCTAAGCATCAATGCCATCGTTGGCACCTCCGATCAGAAGGTAGAGGGCGGCCATCCTCACGAGGATTCCGGCGTACACCTGGTCGAGGATCACCGAACGCTCGGGATGGTCGGCCATGAAGGAGTCGAGCTCGACGCCGCGGTTGATGGGGCCGGGGTGGCACACGATGGCGTCGGGCCTCATCAGCGCGTCGCGGGCCTTCGTGAGGCCGAACAGGCGGCTGTACTCGCGCAGCGACGGGAACGGCGCGCCTTCCAGGCGCTCGCGCTGCACGCGCAGCATGTACACGACGTCCAGACCGCCCAGCACCCCGTCGAGGTCGCTGGTGACGGCGTCGGCGCCGAGCACGTCGGGCCGCGCGGGAAGCAGGGTGGGCGGCGCCACCAGGGTGACGTTGGACCCCATCGTCTTGAGCGCCGGCACGAGCGAGCCCGCCACGCGGGAGTGCGCGACGTCGCCCACGATGCCGACGTTGAG
Source organism: uncultured Eggerthellaceae bacterium (assembly GCA_910589135.1). Lineage (GTDB taxonomy): Bacteria > Actinomycetota > Coriobacteriia > Coriobacteriales > Eggerthellaceae > MGBC163016. The sequence continues at coordinate 17,059 of CAJUSL010000031.1, read as the reverse complement.
CCCGTCGAAGTCGCAGCCGCGCTCCCAGATGGAGTACAAATCGAGCAGCGCCTGCGTGGGATGCTGGTGCTTGCCGTCACCCGCGTCGATGACGGGGACGCCCGACAAGTCGGCGATCTTGCGCGGCACGCCGGCGTGGGCGTCGCGCACGACGATGAGGTCGATCTTGTAGGCGCAGAGCGTCTCGACGGTGTCGGAGAGGCTTTCCCCCTTCACCGTGGAGGTGGAGCTGCCGCCGAAGTTGAGGCTGTTCGCGGACAGGCGCTTCTCTGCTATCTCGAACGAGGAGCGCGTGCGCGTGGAGGGCTCGTTGAACATGTTGACGACCGTGGCGCCCTTCAGCGTGGGCACCTGCTTGATCCGCCTCTCGTTGACCTCCTTGAAGCGGCGCGCGGTCTGCAGGAGCAGCATGATGTCGTCGCGGGAGTACTCGGTGATGTCGATGAGGTTCTTGTGCGCGAACGCCATGGCCCTATGCCTCCCTTCGGATGGGGGCCGAGCCGACGCGGCCGCCTTCGGGCACGTCGTAGACCTCGACCACGGAGGGGACGCCGTCGACCTCCTCGAGAAGGAGGCGCACGTTCTGCGACTCGGACGAGGGCACGTTCTTGCCCACGAAGTCGGCACGGATGGGAAGCTCGCGGTGGCCGCGGTCGACGAGAACCGCCAGCTGCACGGCCTTCGGGCGTCCGATGTCCATGAGCGCGTCGAGGGCGGCGCGGATGGTGCGTCCGGTGTAGAGCACGTCGTCGACGAGCACGACCGTCTTGCCGTCGATGGAGAACGGGATGTCGGTGGAGAGCACCTCCGGGCTGAAATGGGTTGCGAAGTCGTCGCGGTAGAAGCTGATGTCGAGCACGCCGAGCGGCAGCTCGATGCCCTCGATGTCGAGGATGCGCCGCTCGAGCTTCTTCGCCAGCTCGTCGCCGCGCGTCAGGATGCCTACGAGGACGAGGCCGTCGGCCCCCTTGTTCGCCTCGAGGATCTGATGGGCCATGCGGGTCATCGCACGGTCGATGCCCTCGCTGTTCATGCATTCGAACGCCTTTGGTTCTTCCATACACACCCCCGTTCGTGAGTGCATACAGAGAAGGCCGAAAAGATGCAGCCGCGTTTTTGCTCCCTTGTCGGTCTCTCTGTACCGCTTTTAAAGGTATGGCACCATCATAGTGTATAAACGGCCGTTCCGCACGGCAAATGTCGCGGTGCGCGCCGAGAGGCCCCGACGTCGCACGGCCGCGCTAGGCGAGCTTGGCGAGGCGTTCGGCCGCCTTCTGCGCGAGCGCCAGCTTGCCGCCGTTCCTGGCGACGAATTCGAGCGCGCGCTTCTCCTCGGCCAGGTCGCCCAGCTTGTACTGGGCGGACGCCTCGCGCCAGGCGAACTCGACGCGGATGCGCATCGGGTAGCGGTCGCTGCCGACGATGCCGCCTGCGATCTTGGCGATGTCGGCGGAGTTGTCGGAGAGTTCGACGCGCAGCACCTTCCGCTGGCTCTCAAGGTAGTCGCGCATCTGAGAAGCCCCGGCGTCTCCCGCCGGGTCGCACAGCCCGACGCCCTCGTCGGCGAGGTCGAGCGCCGCCTTCGGGTCTTCGGCCTTCTCGACGAGCGGCAGCACGTTGACCAGGATGCCCACCTTGGCGGACGCGTTCTTGGCGGCCTGCATGCTGGCCTTCAGGCCGGCGAGGACGCCCATCGCCTCGTCGCGGCGCCCCAAATCGAGCAGCGCCTGGGCGTAGTACCCCATGAACCACGAGCCGCTCTGGTCGCACGGGGTGGGTATGGCTTCCGCAAGCTTCGCGCCGGCGTCCACCAGGGCCGCCGGGTCGCAGTCGTCGTTGTAGGACGCCAGGTACTTCTCGGTCTCGGCGTCGGCGCGCTTGCCGAAGATGCCGTAGCCGACGAACAGGCCGATCGCGAACAGCGCGAACAGCGCC
>CAJUSL010000031.1:2767-15114 GCA_910589135.1 uncultured Eggerthellaceae bacterium | reverse complement strand
TCATCTGACCGGTCGCCAAAGGCCACGCGGTGGAGGCCACCATTGGCGGAATGACGGCGACGATGGCGACGTATATGTTGTAGCGCTTGAAGTACTGAAGCATGGCTTCCGCCTTCGTCCGCGCAGGCTAGGCGTCGATGCCGATCTGCAGAGCCTGCTTGTTCTTCTCTTTCAGCCACTCCTTGCTGGGGGGCACGCTCTTGTCGATGGCCGCGTCCAGCGTCTCGCGCCCGCAGAAGCGGGTCATGTCCCAAAGCTTGCCCAACAGGACTATATTCGAAAGCCCGTCGAGCCCGGCCTCCTGCGAAAGCTTCGTTGCCGGAATGGCGGAAACGCGCACGCCCGGCGCGTCCTCGATGCCCGACACGAGGTCGGAGTCGGCCACCACCACGGCGCCTTCGGCCACCTGGCCGGCGAACTTGTCGTAGGACGGCTGGTTCATGGCCACCAGCGCGTTCGGCGTGGTGACGAGCGGCGAGCCGATGGGGTCGTCGGAGAGCGTCACCGAGCAGTTCGCGGTGCCGCCGCGCATCTCGGGCCCGTAGGAAGGCAGCCACGACAGTTCGCGGCCCTCGATCAGGCCCGCGTTCGCGATGACCTTCCCCGCGAAGAGGACGCCTTGGCCGCCGAAGCCCGCCAGGACGATCTGAAGCTCCTTGCTCACGTTACTCACCGTCCTTGCCGTAGTCTGCGACCATGGGGCAGCCCTCCGCACGGGCGAAGGCCGCCTCTGCCGCGTTCTCGAACCCATCGGCCACGACGTCCTTGTAGACGCCGAGCGGGTAGTACGGCAGCATGTTCTCCTGCATCCACCCGATCGCCTGCGTGGGGTCCATCCCCCAGTTCGTCGGGCACGTGGCCACGACCTCGACGAGCGTGTAGCCGCGCTTCTCCTGCTGGTACTGGAACGCCTTGCGGATGGCCTTCTTCGCCTTGCGGACGTTCTTCGGCGAATCGGCGCACACGCGCTCGAGGTAAGCGACGCCGTCGAGGGTGGACAGCAGCTCGCACACCCTGATGGGGTATCCCGCCGTCTGAGCGTCGCGCCCGTACGGGGATGTCTGCGTCACCTGGTGCGGCAGCGACGTGGGGGCCATCTGACCGCCGGTCATGCCGTAGATGGCGTTGTTGATGAAGACGATGGTGATGTTCTCGCCGCGCGTGGCCGCGTGTATCGTCTCGGCCATGCCGATCGAGGCGAGGTCGCCGTCGCCCTGGTAGGCGAACACCATGTTGCCGGGATGGACGCGCTTCACCGCCGTGGCGACGGCCGGCGCGCGGCCGTGCGACGCCTCGATCATGTCGCATCCGAAGAAGTCGTAGCACATGACCGAGCAGCCCACCGGCGCGACGCCCACGGTCGTGCCCTCGATACCCATCTCGTCCATGCATTCGGCCACGAGGCGCTGGATGATGCCATGCGTGCACCCCGGGCAGAAATTCGTCACCACGGGACGCAGCGAGTCGGGCCGCGAGAACGCCACCTTCATGCCGCGGGCGGCCGCTTCGGCCGCGATCGTGTTCGGTTCCGTCTGCATGCTAGTCACCCAGCCCCTCGTCGAGCGCGCGGATCTGCTCGAGCACCTCGTCGGGCGTCGGGATGACGCCGCCGCACCTTCCGTAGAACTCCACGGGCGCACTGCCTTCCGCGGCGAGGCGCACGTCCTCGATCATCTGGCCCATGTTCATCTCGACCACGAGGAACACCTTGGCGGCGCACTCGCGGATGGCCGACACCGGGTAGGGCCACAGCGTGATCGGGCGGATGAGCCCGGCCCGGATGCCCTGCTCGCGCGCGGCGTTGACCGCGCTGCGGGCGATGCGGGCGCACGCCCCGAACGCCACGATGACGACATCGGCGTCCTCGGTGCGGTAGCACTCGACCCGCTGCTCGTCGCGCCTGATCTGCTCGTAGCGCTCGAAGCGCGCGACGTTCTGCCTCTCGTTGTCCTCGGAGTCGAGGAACAGCGAGTTGACCACCACGTGCTCGCGCTTGCCCTCGTGCCCGACCGTCGCCCAGGGCTTCGCGGGAAGCGACGCCGGGTCGACCGGCTCGGGGAGCACCACCGGCTCCATCATCTGTCCGAGCATGCCGTCGGCGAGGACGACCACCGGCGTGCGGTACTTGTCCGCCACGTCGAAGGCCAGATAGCTCAAATCGGCCATCTCCTGCACGGTGGACGGCGCGTACACAGGCATGTAGAAGTCGCCGTGCCCCATGGCGCGCGTGGCCTGGAAGTAGTCGCTCTGCGAGGGCTGGATGCTGCCGAGGCCCGGGCCTCCGCGCTGCACGTTGATGATGACGCCCGGCAAATCGGCGCCGGCCATGTAGGAGATGCCCTCGGTCTTCAGCGAGATGCCGGGGCTCGAGGACGACGTCATGGCACGCGCGCCCGCGGCCGCCGCGCCGTAGACCATGTTGATCGCCGCGACCTCGCTCTCGGCCTGCAGGTAGACGCCGTCGCGCTTGGGCATCTGCCTGGACATGTAGGCGGCGAGCTCGGTCTGCGGAGTGATCGGGTATCCGAAGAAGAAGCGGCAGCCGGCGCGCATGGCGGCCTCCGCCATCGCCTCGTTGCCCTTCATGAGAACCTTCTCGGACATCATCGCACCTCCCTGAGAACCGTGATGGCGACATCGGGGCACATCAGCGCGCACGAGCAGCACCCGGTGCACCTCTCCATGTCGGAGCAGTAGGCCGGGTGGTAGCCCTTCGGGGTTATCACGCCGGCGTCGAGCTTCATGATGTCGACGGGGCACGCGGCAACGCACAGGCCGCAGCCCTTGCAGAAGCCCACGTCGACGATGACTTCGTTCATGCTTCTCTCCTTACACCAGTCCGTCTATCTGCTTGTCGGCGTCCGCCTCGCGGATCGCGACGCGTCTGATCTTGCCGTTGACCGTGCGCGGCAGCTCGTCGACGTACTCGACGATGCGCGGGTACTTGTAGGGGGCCGTCTGCGACTTGACCCACGCCTGCAGCTCACGGGTGAGCGCATCGGAGGGCGCGAAGCCCTCGGCCAGCACGATGGTGGCCTTCACGGCGTTGCCGCGCAGCTCGTCGGGGACGCCCGTCACGGCGCACTCCTTGACCGCGTCGTGCTCGAGCAGCACGCTCTCGATTTCGAAGGGGCCGATGCGGTACCCGCTCGACTTGATGACGTCGTCGTTGCGACCCACGTACCAGTAGTAGCCGTCTTCGTCGGCCCATGCCGTGTCGCCGGTGTGGTACCAGCCGTCGCGCATGGCCGCCGCGGTCTTCGCGCCGTCGCGGAAGTACTCGACCATGATGCCCGCCGGGTGCGGGTCGATGGAGATGCAGATCTCGCCCGTCTCGCCCGGACCGCACGCGGTGCCGTCCTCGCGCAGGATGGCGACGTCGTAGAGCGGCACGGGCTTGCCCATCGACCCGGGGCGCGGCGTGGTGTTGGTGAGGTTGCCGATGGTGAGCGGCGTCTCGGTCTGTCCGAAGCCCTCGAAGATGGTGAGCCCGGTGTGCTCCTTCCAGAACTCGAACAGGTCGGGGTTCAGCGCCTCGCCCGCCGTGGTGGAGTACTCGAGCGTGGAGAGGTCGTAGTCCTCCAGGCGCTCCTGCATGACCATGCGGTACATGGTGGGCGGCATGCACAGCGTGGTGATGCCGTACTTGCCCACCAGCCCCAGGATCTCGGAGGGATGGAAGCGGTCGAAGTCGTAGGTGAACACGCACGCCTCCATGAGCCACTGGCCGTAGTACTTCCCCCACACGGCCTTCCCCCAGCCGGTGTCGGCGATGGTGAAGTGGATGCCGTCCGGGCGCACGTTGTGCCAGTGCTTGGCGGTCATGAGGTGCCCGATGGAGTACCTGCTGTCGTGCAGCACCATCTTGGGGTTGCCCGAGGTGCCCGACGAGAAGTACATGATCATGGGGTCGGCCGCCAGGGTCTGCTGGCGTGGGAAGGAATCCGACGCGGCGCGCACGCCCGTGTTGAAGTCGAGCCACCCCTCGCGTTCCGCGGGAAGGGCGCACACGCCCTGCTCCCCCGACAGCTGGCTGCCGACGGGCGCGCCGTCGGGCGAGACGGGGTTGCCGTCGGCGTCCACGGGCGTCAGGCCGCCTCCGCCCGCGCTCACGAGGATGAGCGTCTCGACGGTGGGGCACTCAGGCAGCGCCTGCTCCACGACGTCGGCGATGTCCCCGACGTCGGTGGCGATGACGGCCTTGATCTCGGCCTGGTTCAGGCGGTAGACCATGTCGTGCTTCTTCAGCATGAAGGTGGCCGGCACGAGGACCGCGCCGATCTTCGCCAGCGCCGTGGCCACGAACCAGAACTGGTAGTGGCGCCGCAGGATGACCAGCACGCGGTCGCCTTTCCCGATGCCCTGCTCCATGAGGAAGCTCGCGGTCTTGTCGGACCACTTCCTCATGTCGGCGAAGGTGAACACGTGCTCCTCGCCCTCGGGGTTCGCCCACACCATGGCCCGCCTGTCGGGCTCGGCCTGGGCGATGTCGTCCACCACGTCGTAACCGAAGTTGTAGTCGTCGGGGATGTGCGTCTCGAACTTCGCGAGGCGTCCGTTTTCGTCGTAGGCCTCTTCGACGTATCTGAGGTGTATGTCTCTCATGTTCCTAACCTATCCGTAGAAGCGCGCGATGCGCGCGGAGCTTGCACGTTCGATGGGACTTGTATGGCGCAGGCCGCGGCGTGCGGCGTGCGCCTAGATAATGGCGTCCTCGTGGGGCCTGATGACGATGGCGATGAACGTGCACGGCTCGCCGCCGGTGGCAATCATGCCGTGGCCGCGGCCCGAGTCGTACATGAGGAAGTCCCCGGGGCCCAGCTCCATGACGCGGTCCTCGAAGGCGAAGCGCATGCGCCCCGAGACGATGTAGTCGATCTCCTGCCCGGCATGGTACGAGAGGTGGATGGGGGCGTCCTGCTCCTCTTCGATGTAGGGAGCGGTGACCAGGAATGGCTCGGCCAGCTTGTGGCGGAAATGCGGCGCCTTGTGGAGGTACTCGAAGCCCGCGCGGCGCTTGATGCAGAGTCCGTCGCCGGCCTCGGTGAGCTGATAGCCCGTCAGGTGCGGCGTCTCGCCCGTGAGCAACTCGATGACGTCGACGCCGAGACGGTCGGCGCATTTGTAGAGGAAGGTGAAGGACAGGTCCTGCTCGCCCGACTCCTGCGCGGCGTACTCCGCCAGGCTCCTCCCCGTCGCGTCCGCCATCTCCTGCATGGTGATGTCGGAGTCCTCGCGCAGCGACCGGATGCGGTTGGCTACCTCCTTGATGTTGGGCTCCATGTATCCCCCTGTGAACACGAAAACGTATGAAAGGATATTCTAATCCTATTTTCGTTTCCGTTGTGTAACGAAGCAGGTCAGCGGAGGCGCTGCATGACGGCGCAGAAGTGCGCGTCGGGGCCGCCCGGCACGAGGGCGGGACGGAAGCTGCGCCCGCCGAACACCGAGACCGTCCCGAAGACCGCCCCGTCCGGGCTTTCCAGGAAGGAGCCGACAGCCTGCCCGTTCTCGGCATGCGTCACCGTGCAGGTGGCGTAGACGAGGAACCCGCCGACGCGCACGCTGCGCGCGGCCTGGCGCAGCAGGCGCACGTCGAGCTCGGCGGCCGCCTCGACCACGCCCGGCTCGATGCGCCAGCGGATCTCGGGATGGCGCCGCAGCGTGCCGAGGCCGGAGCACGGCGCGTCGAGGAACACCAGGTCGAACTCCCCCTCCGCAATGAGCCCGTCGCCGCCCAGCTCGGCGCAGACCGTCTCGCTCACGTGCGCGCCGCAGCGCTTCGCGCGCTTCCCAAGCAGCTCGCACTTGAAGGGGACGTTGTCGACCGCGACGTAGACGGGCGCCTGCACGCCGCAGGCGCGCTGGACGTTGGCCTGGATCATGACGGTCTTCGTGCCGCGCCCCGCGCACAGCTCGAGCACGCTGGGCGCGTGCCGCGCGCCCAGCGCAGGCGCCTCGGCGAGCCGGGCCACGTCGTCGAGCGGCCCTTCGTGCGCGGACGTGGCGAGCAGGGCGCAAAGCGACGCGACCGCCTGGGCCGAGGCGTCCGACACGAGCGCGCCCCCCTCGTCGAGCAGCCGCGCGAGCAAGGGCGAAACCAAGCCGCGCCGGTCCTTCAGCAGCAGGCAGCCATGCAAGGGGACGCCCTCGAGCGTTGCCACCTTCGAGGCGCCGCCCGCGGCAGATGCGGCCTCGGCCACGCGGCCGGGCTGCGCAACGAGCGTGTTCTCGAACAGGAAGACGGGGGCCGGCTCGTTCGAGGCGCGCTCGAATGCCTCCATGGCAGGGCGTCCCCATTCGCGCTCGAGCAGGCCCGTGAGCCACGGCGGGAACCCTTCGAGCAAGGAGTGCGCCGCCAGGTCGCGCGCGGGGTCGCCGAACGGGAAGGCGCGGGCTTCCTTCGCCACCTTGCGCAGCACGGCGTTGGCGAGGCCTGCCGCCTTCGGCGCGACGGAGCGCACCAGCTCGACCCCTTGGTCGACGGCCGCATGGGGGCTCTTGTCCAGGTAGACCATCTCGTAGACGGGAATGCGCAGGGCGCGGCGCACGTCGGGCTTCACGTCCGTGGGCGAGCGCAGGCAGCGGTCGAGCACGGCGTCGAGCGTGCCCCGCACGGACACGACGCCCAGCACGAGCCGCGTCGCGAAGGCGCGGTCGGCCTCGGGCGCGTCGGAAGCGTCGACGACCTTCGCTATGACGTCCTGGGCGAAGGCACCGCGGCCCTCGATGCGCCCGAGCGCCTGCAGCGCGAGGCGCCGGGCGACGCTTGCCCGCGTGCGCCCCCGCCCGTCGCTCAAGGCCTCTCCCACCGAAGCTCGCCGTCGGGCGGGCGGAAGCCCTGCAGGAACGCCCTGGCGTCCATGGACCCCTTGCCCGGGGGCTTGAGCCGCGTCACCTCCATGGCGCCGTCGCTGCAGCCGAGCAGCAGACGCCCCGCCGCGGCGGACACGAGGCCTTCGGGGACGGGGCGCCCCTCGCAGGGCACGGCCTCCTCGAGGATGACGTCCCTGCCCGCAAGGCGCGCGCGCGACGGATGCGCGGGCAACGACGCGCGCACGCGGCGCACGTTCGACTCCACGTCGCATGCAGGGTCGGCGTCCAGCTCGCCCTTCTCCACCTTGGCGGCGTACGTGGCGGCCGCGTCGTCCTGCGCCGTCCACACCACGTGCCCCTGCTCCATCTGCTGCAGCGCGACGAGCAGCGCCGCGGCGCCCAGGTCGGCCAGTTCGGACTGCAGCTGCGTGGCGTCCATGCCGTCGACGGGGATCTCGCGGCGCACGCACCAGTCGCCGGTGTCGAGCCCGCGCTCCATGCGCATGATGCACACGCCCGCGAACTCGTCGCCGGCCAGGATGGCGCGCTCGATGGGCGCAGCGCCCCGCCAGCGGGGCAGCAGCGACGCATGCACGTTGACGCACCCCAAGGGCGGAAGCCCCAGCACCGCCTCGGGCAGAATCATTCCGTAGGCGGCGACGCATATCACGTCGGGGCGCAGGGAGGCAAGCTGGGCCTGCACGTCGGCGTCCTTCAGCGTGGCCGGGGTGAACACGGGGATGCCGAGCCGGTCGGCCTCTTCGCGCACCGGCGTGGGCACCAGCTTCTTGCCGCGTCCGCGCACCTTGTCGGGCTGCGTGAACGCGCCGACGACGTCGTGCTGGTTGGCGAGCTCGGACAGGATCGCGGCGGCAAAGGCGGGCGTGCCCATGAAGACGACGCGCATGCTAGTCGACCAGGATCGAGGTGTCGCCCGGCTTGGCGCCCATCGACCTGGCCTGGTCGTAGGCCTGGAGCGCGCGGACCTTCACCTCGTTGTCGCAGCTTTCGAACAGCGTGCGGCCGTCGAGGTGGTCGATCTCGTGCTGCAGGCAGCGGCCCAGAAGCTCGTCGCCCTCGATCTCCCACTCCTCGCCGTCCAGGTCGAAGTACTGCACGCGGGCCCACGGCTGGCGCGTCACCGGCACGCTGATGCCGGGGCACGACAGGCACGCCTCCTGGTCGGTGACCGGCTCGCCCGCAAGCTCGACGATCTCGGGATTCACCAGGAAGATGGGGTTGCGCGTCGACGCGTTCTCGCCGTCCCAGTCGACGTCGATCACCACCAGGCGCTTGTTGAGCCCCACCTGGGGCGCGGCGATGCCGCAGCCGTTGTTGCCGTACATGAGCTTCGCCATCTGCTTCGCGATACGCAGCAGGCTCTTGTCGCCCACCTCGCACGGCTCGCAGACGGTGTTGAGCACCGGGTCGGGCGCTTCGACAATCTTGAACATGGTTCCTTCTCTTTCGTCGCTTTCCCCTGATTATAGAAACTATTCGAGCGGCTTGTGTGAATTTCTCATCGCCTTCACGCGCTCCTGCAGCTCGACCATGCGCTGGAATGCCTCGCCTTGGCCGCCGGCGTCGTCGTGGCGCACCTCGCGGCGCATGGCGGCGAGCTCGTCCTCCGCGTCGCCGATGCGCAGCTCCTCGGCGAAGAAGCGCAGCGCGGCGGCGGGCGTGGAGCTGGCGGGAACCTGCGCCGCCGTGAGGATGGAAGGCGCGGCGGCCACCTGCTGCGTGGCTGCCTCGATGAGCTCGGCCGGCGAGGCGTCGAGCTTGTTCATCAGCGTGTCGGACAGCACGCCCGCGATCTTGAGGTGCGCGGGGTCGTGCCACTTCGCCTCCGAGAGCACGTCCGCGAACCCGAGCGCGTCGACCGGGTGCTGCGCCACCAGGCCCAGGAAGCTGCGCTCTCCCTTCAGGCGGCTCTCTTGCGCGACCGACATCGCAGCGCGCCCGCGGCGCGGAGCCTGCTGCGGGAGCGGCGCCTGCGTCTGCCGGGCGTTCGCAGCGGACGCGCCCTGCGCCGGGGCCTCCTCGTCGTAGCGGCGCGGCGGCTTCAACTTGGCCAGGCGCCCCACCACGTCGTCCTCGTCCAGCTTCAGCATGAACGCGATCTCCTTGGCGTACTCCTTCGCCATGATGGAGTCCTTGATGGGCGCGAGCACGTCAAGCGCGTCCATGAGCGCGGCGGCCCGGCCTTCGATGGAGGCCATGTCGTGCCGCTCCAGGCGGCGCTTGATGCCGAACATGATGAGCGGCTCGGCCGCGTCCACCAGCGCGCGCATCTCGTCGGCGCCGTGGGCGGCGAGGTATTCCGCCGGGTCCATGCCGTCCGGCAGGCACAGCGCGCACACGTCCATGCGCCGCGCGCCCGACTCGGGGGTGATGCTCTCGTCGATGAACTGCAGCGCGCGCTCGGTGGCCCGCTGGCCCGCGGAGTCGCCGTCGAAGATGTAAACGATGCGCCGCCCCGCGTGGCGCGCGAGCATGCGCACGTGGGTGCGCGTGAGCGCCGTGCCCAGCGCCGCGACCGCGTTGGCGAGCCCGGCCTTGTGCATGGCGATGACGTCGGTGTAGCCCTCGGTGACGATGGCGGTGCCGCTCGCCGTCATGGCCGCCTTCGCGACGTGCAGCCCGTAGAGCACCTGCGACTTGTGGAAGACGGGCGTCTCCTGCGAGTTCAGATACTTGGGGCCCTCACCTTCCATGATGCGGCCGCCGAAGGCGATCACGTCGCCCTGGGCGTCGCAGATGGGAAACATCACCCGCTTGAAGAAGCGGTCGCGCAGGCCGCCCGCGCGCGACGGCGAGGCGACGTTGGCCTCCACCATCTCGTCGTGCGAGAAGCCCTTCGAGCGCAGGTGCGCGACCAGGCTGCCGCCGCCCGGCGCGTAACCGAGCATCCACTTCTTGGGAACCTCCCCGCCAAGGCCGCGCCCGGCGAGATATTCGCGGGCGTCGGCGCATCCCGGCCCCCTCCCGCGCATCAGCTGCATGTGGAAGAACTCGGCCGCCTCGCGGCACACGTCCTTCAGGCGCTGGCGCTTCGTGCGCGTGCGGGCGTCCCACTCGCCTTCGGAGATCTCGATGTGGGCGCGCTCGGCGAGCTTGCGCACGGCCTCGGGAAAGGACAGGTCGTCCATCTTCATGACCAGGTCGAAGACGCTGCCGCCCTCGTCGCAGCCGAAGCAGTGCCACAGCTGCGTGGACGGGTCTATCTTGAAGGATGGGGTCTTCTCCTGGTGCAGCGGGCAGCACGCCCAGAAATCGCGGCCCTTCTGCTTCACCTGCGTGCGCTCGGCGACGAGCGCGACCAGGTCGGTGGCCTCACGGACCTTCTGCACGTCTTCCCTGCTTATGAGGCCCTTCGCCAAGCGGACACCCCTCTTTGCTATCATGTACGGAAAATCGCCTCTTGACAGTATACGAGGTTCGACCCATGGGCTTCAAAACCAACAGCGAAATACCCTACCTGCTGCTCGACGCCGAGGTCGAGGCCGCCATTCGGGCCGACCGCCTGACGGGAAAGCGAAACGGCTACCGCTTCAACGACGCCGACGTGACGCGCCGCTTCGACCTGGAGCACGACCGCGCCACGCTCACTCGGCCCGCCTTCATGCGCGACGTCGAGAAGATCGTGAACGTGCCCGCCTACAACCGCTACTCGGGCAAGACGCAGGTGTTCTCGTTCGTGGCCAACGACGACATCACGCGACGCGGGCTGCACGTGCAGCTGGTGGCGCGCGTGGCGCGCGGCATCGGCAGCCTGCTGGGGCTCAACACCGACCTGATCGAGGCCATCGCGCTGGGGCACGACGTGGGGCACACCCCCTTCGGGCACGCCGGCGAGCGGTTCCTCTCGAAGTGCTACCACGAGCGCACGGGGCGCTACTTCAACCACAACGTGCACAGCGTGCGCGTGCTCGACCAGCTCTACCCGCGCAACATCTCGCTGCAGACGCTGGACGGCGTGCTGTCGCACAACGGCGAGTTCGCCAAGCAGCGCCTCTCGCGCGGCGAGGTGCGCGACTTCGAGACGCTGGACGCCCGCGTCGAGCACTGCAACGTGGACGAGTCTGCCATCGGCACGCTGCGCCCCTCCACGCTCGAGGGCTGCGTGGTGCGCGTCAGCGACATGATCGCCTACGTGGGCAAGGACCGCTCGGATGCGCTCGCCATGGGCGTCGTCGACTCGATCGACGTGTTCGACAGCGAGGTCATCGGCAAGGACAACGCGCGCATCATCAACAACCTGACGGTGGACATCGTCAACAACAGCTATGGACAGGACCGCATCGCCATGAGCAAGGAGGTCTTCGACGACCTGAAGCTGGCGAAGCGCCAGAACTACGAGCGCATCTACTCGCGCGAAGGCATGCTCGACGACGCGTCGAACTACGTCGAGGAGATGTTCGGCGAGCTGTACGAGCGCCTGCTGGCCGACGTTCTGGCCGGCGACGAGGACTCGCCGGTGTTCCGGCACCACATCAACAAGCTGGGGTCGGTGTCGCACTCGATCCATGCCGAGGAATATTGTCAGACCGAGCCGAACCAGATCGTCGTCGACTACATCGCCTCCATGACCGACGACTACTTCATGAGCATCTACAGCCGGCTGTTCCCCGACCGCGAGAAGCAGATCCGCATGCGGGGATATCTGGCGTAAGGGGCGCGGGGCCTAAAGCCCTACCGATGCCGGGCTAGCTCACGATGACCTTTGTGTCGAGCGTGCCGTCCCCTACGAGCGATCCGCCCCTGTAGGCTCGAAAGCGGGCAACCGCATCGTATTCGCCCTTGGGGGGAAGCTCGTCCGCCCTAATAGCCTCCAGGGTATGGTTTGGAGGTATTCGCGGCGAGGTGTAAATCAACTGGCCGCTGTCCAGCTCGACCGCGAACATGATGTCGACGCCGCTCTCCGGCGGGTTAGTCACGAACGCCCATGCGTACCTGGAGCCATACGCGAAATCCAGCTCGGGAGAGATCGATGCGGACCATTCGCCCTCCGCAAGAGGCTCGTAGCCGTCCTGCATCGTCACGCCTTCCGTCGGGAAGGAAGCGACGGCCATGTATGCATCTTCGGCAAGGTCCGCAGCGGACAGCCTCCAGTCCGCAGGGGCATCCCCCGCATCCACCCATTTGAAGTACAGGCTCAGCTTCTCGCGGTATGTGGTTCCGCCGTAATTCCCCTCGAGCATGATGTCGACGTTGTCGTCGAAGTTCTCGAACGCGTTGACGAGAACCTGCCCCGTCGTTCCCTCTCCGAATATCAGCGAGGGGTCGCGAAGCAAGTCGCTCGACTTCTGCGCGAGCGCATACGCTTCGCCGACGAGCTCGGGTATGCGGCCCAAGAGGACCTCGTCGGCTATGCCGCTCACGGGATAGTACCTGAGCGACTCCTGGTCGACGCTTTCGGCGGTCCAGGAGGCGCCATCCTTGCGCATGCTCACGTCGTATTCAGCCTGTCCGGCGTAGCGGCCGTTGTCGATGTCGGCCACGATCGACACATGGGCGCTGCCGCCCGGAAG
>CAJUSL010000031.1:0-2757 GCA_910589135.1 uncultured Eggerthellaceae bacterium | reverse complement strand
GCAGTCGACCGCGTTCACGTCGACGCCCCCGACGGCAAAGCCGCTCTGGTCTCCCCACTCGCTGGGAATGACCAGGCCGGCGACCGCCTCGCTGTCCTTCAGCTGCTCGACGGCGCTGGACGCGATGGCGCGCTTCTCGGCCGCCTGCCAGACGAAGTACGCGCCCACGACGATGCCGACCACGAGCACGCAGACCACGGCGACGATCAGCGGCTTGAGCCACCTCCGTTGGGAGGGTGCAGATACCGGTGCGGATGCCGGCGCAGGTGCGGGCGCCTGCTGGTTGGCATCGGCGGCCTGCCGAGGCTCGCTGGCTTGCGGTTGCCGTTCGGCCGTGGCGGCCCGCTCGGCGCCTGCTGCAGCCTCGCTCGGATTGACGCCTTCGCTCTCTTCCATGCCGCTCCCCCTTTGTCGTCTCGCGCATGACGCGCGCTACCACATCAGCACCTCGCCGATCATGCCGAACGCGAACGACAGCATGAAGTTCGTCACCACGATGCCGCCCAGCACGATTGCGACGATGTACGACGCGCCCTTTTCGGGGCGCTTGACCAGCATGCTGGTCCTTATGTTCTCGTTCCAGAGCAAGCCGAAGACGATGCCGCCCATGAAGCAGTTGGCGAACGACACGTCGTCGCTGCGCCTGAGCATCGGATTGCTGGTGAAATACGACGGATAGAAGACCGAGGCGTAGAGGATGACGAGAATCGTCTCGACGATGGCGCCCACGAACAAGCCTGCACCTTGCGCGTTATGGCCTGCGCCGAACACCACTGCGAAGAGCGACGCGGCCAGCAGCATGATGACGGCCGGAAACACGAGCGAGCACACGACTCCGATGGCGGCGGAGCTCCGCGACGGGTTCCAGTGCTTGACGACGGGCATGTCGTCGATCGACTGCTGCGCCTCGGCCTGCGTCGCGAACCGCGCAGAACTGCCGGGCCGCCCGGCATGCCCGATGCCCACGCCCTCGGCCATCGTGTTGTCCTGACTCGTGTTTCCCATGTGCCTCATCCTGACAGCCACGCTGCCCGCATTCCGTCTTTGCAGGCAAACGTTTTAAACGAATCCGATATCGATTCGATATGTATAGTAACGCACATAAACCTATTTCTGTAATTTTGTAAGGATTCGCTCGCGACCGGGAGTTTTATCGCACGGAAGGTGGGCGGAAAGGCCGTTTTTGAGACAGAAATGGCGTGTCAGAGCCGTGCCAGGGGACGTTCGCTTTCGTCACGCAGAAGGCAACCGCCTCCCGCCACGCCCGTCAGATGCTCTCCGGGTTCAGCTCGCACGTCGCGCCCACGCCCCGCTTCGGCAGGCTTGCAAGCTTTTTGCCAAAGCTCTCGAGCTGCCCGAGTTCGGCCCACACGACGACGGTCGATGAGTACCTCCCGACAATATCGTCCTTGAGTTGGAACACCACCTCCAACGGCACCCTCCCGCTCGCGTTCGCCTCGTGCATGACTACGGTCAAAGGCTCGGTGGTCCCATGGCGGTCATCTATCGTGAAGGAATGCTTCGTATTGAAATCGAAGGAATGCGATGCCATCAATTCGCCGAGGTCGCGTATGCAAAACGTGTCCAGATCGCATTTTTGCACGGCGGACGATTGCGGGGACAGCGCGGAAATCTTCACGGTCGCCAAAAGACATTCCTGCGACAGCCCGTCAATCCACGTCAGTTCTATCGAGAGGCTGTCCATGTACGACCAATCCGCGAACTCGAAGTAATCGGCTCGCCAACGAGCGGATCATAGCCGAGATTCGCACCCGCCTCCTTCAGCGTGCTGGTCGACCACCACATACTCCTCCTAACCGCCTTCGACTTTCCGCGCTGGATTGCTGAGAACCATGAGTGCATGCTTATTCGCCGGCCCACAACGGCGGCCAATCCGGAAGAGGCTTGCCGCCTGTCGCATCAAGCATGTCCCTGGTGACGATCATGGAATCTTTGGGAAGGCCTTCGAGAACATTGCAGTCCCTTGTTGCGCTGTTCGTATAGCGCGCCCCTGCCCTGCTGACAAACATCGGTGTTACGGGGACATCGGGCCACTCGTCCTGAGCCCATGCAAAGCCCTCCAAGGTGCTAACCAGCCCATCGGATACAAACAGTTGAAAGCCAACACGTACGACTCCGTCCTCGTCCAATCCGTCAACATCCATAAGAACTCTGCTTCGAAAGTCCGCGTTCATGATCTGCAACGACCTGCAAGCAGACAATGTGGAGAAGAATCCATGTCCGGTAAACTCGATCCGGATGTCCTTCATGCTCTTAACCTGGTTCCTGAGCATCTCCAAAAAAGGATTGTTCCCCTCGAGGAGCATCAAGACGACCACCTCCGTCAGGGTGGAAAAGTCGCCGCTTCTAACAGGCGCCATCTCTACGCTCCTTCCGGCACATATGCCGTCGGAATCCGAACAGTGCCATCCACGAGGGCATACCTCACCTCAAGCTCAATACCATCCACATTAATATGGGCCACAGCATTTGGCGAACTATGAAAATCCGAATTAATGCTCGCATACACAATAGTTCTATCTTCTATCGCCCTATACGCCTTTTCCTTATCACCACCATATTTTCTCAGCAAAGCGTCTAGATTGTGGTTTGGATTGTCAAAAATGTGATGAAGCGTATTATTGCTTATCTTCTCTATAGGCTTATAAAGCTTCGATACTGCTTTCACGCCGGATCCCATCACAAGCTTTCCGCCGCTTTTTATCGCGGCGACCAGGCCCGTCTTGAGGGAGCCGA
>CAJUSL010000030.1:18991-21385 GCA_910589135.1 uncultured Eggerthellaceae bacterium | reverse complement strand
ACACCTGGTAGAAGCCCTTGGCCCAGCGGAAGCGCTGGTTCCACGAGTCGCGGAACGTGGTGGGCTGCTCGTCGTAGAGCACCGCCGTGGGGCAGTACTCGATGCGCATGCCGTCGGTGATCGACGACGCCGAGAACTCGATGTCTTCGGTCAGCAGGTGCCACTTCCAGCCGCCCGCCTGTTTCAGCACGTCGGCGGCGATGAAGAAGCCGGTGCCCGAAACGGCGCACGAGGTGTTCAGCGTGATGCGGGCCTGGTTGAGGAACTTCGCCTCGCGCAGGAACCACACGCCGTAGCCTGCGCTGATCCAGTTGCTGTCGAAGTTCTTGGAGTTGCGGTAGCTGGTGGAGGCCGCGGCGCCGCTGTCGAACGTCTTGTTCATCTCGCGGAAGTAGTTGACGTCGAGCACGTTGTCGGCGTCGAACACGAAATAGGCCTCGTAGTCGTTGTCGGGGAATTCCTGCCAGATGGCCTTCAGGCCGTAGTCGAGGGCGTAGCCCTTGCCGACCTTCTGGGTGTTGTGGCGCGTGAACACCGTGGCGCCCGCGCTGCGCGCGATGGCCGCCGTGTCGTCGGTGCAGTTGTCGGCGATGACGAAGACGTCGATGAGCTCGGAAGGGTAGTTCTGGTTGCGGATCGACCCGATCAAATCGCCGATGACCGCGCGCTCGTTGCGCGCCGCGATCATGACGGCGTAGCGGTGGTTTCGCTGGGCCGTGCGCGCCGGGGCCTTGCGCGTAAGCACCACGAAAACGTAGTAGAGCTGGTAGGTGTAGCAGCAGGTGAAGGTGATGAAGACGCAGAAGTTGAAGATGTCAATGAACGAAAGCGCTGCCATCGACTGCGATAGTTCGGCGAACACGTCTCTCCTTTGACGCTCTTGCAGTGGCCGGCATCCGTCATCGGGGCGCAACCAGCCTGTCGGTTTACCGACACTAAAGAGGAAAGTATAGCAATGTTGCCGCGCAAGGGCGCGAATCGGCTAGAAATTCCACGAGTTCATGTAGGCGACCTGCTCGGGCGTGAGCTCGTCGATCTGGATCCCCAGCGTCGCCAGCTTCACCTCGGCCACGCCCTCGTCGATGGACGCGGGCACGTCGTAGACCTTGTTCTCCAGCTGGCCGGCGTGCTCGAAGAGGTATTCGGCCGCAAGCGCCTGGTTCGCGAAGCTCATGTCCATCACCGACGCCGGATGGCCCTCGGCGCAGGCCAGGTTCACCAGACGGCCCTCGGCCAGCACGTAGATGCGGCGCCCGTCGGGAAGCTCGTATTCCTGGACCAGCGGCTTCACCTCGCGCGCGGCGACGGCGTTGTCGCGCAGCCAGTTCATGTTGATCTCGGAGTCGAAGTGCCCGGAGTTGCACACGATGGCGCCGTCCTTCATGTTCTCGAAGGCGGGGGCGTCGACCACGTTGCAGTCGCCCGTCACCGTGACCCACACGTCGGCGAAGCGCGCGGCGTCGGCGGCCTTCATGACCTGATAGCCCTCCATGTGCGCCTCGAGCGCGGCCACCGGGTCGACCTCGCACACGATGACGTTCATGCCCATGCCGCGGGCGCGCAGCGCAAGCCCGCTCCCGCAGTGCCCGTAGCCCGAAACGACCATGGTGCGCCCGGCGAGCAGGCGGTTGGTGGCGCGCACGATGCCGTCGAGCGTGCTCTGGCCGGTTCCGTAGTGGTTGTCGAAGAAGTGCTTGGTCTTCGCGTCGTTGATGTTGAACACCGGGTAGCCCAGCGCGCCCTCGGCGGCCATCGCGGCAAGGCGCACGACGCCGGTGGTGGTCTCCTCGGTGCCCCCGATGACGTTCGCCAGCTTGTCGGGGTATTTGGTGTGCAGCGCGGTGTCGAGGTCGGCGCCGTCGTCCATGACGATCTGCGGGTCGGTGTCGACGACCGCCTTGATGTGGCGCTCGTAGGTGCCCATGTCCTCGCCCGTGACGGCGAACACGCTCACGCCGAAGTCGCGGACGAGGGAGGCGGCGGTGTCGTCCTGGGTGGACAGCGGGTTCGAGGCGCACAGCGCGACCTCGGCGCCGGCGGCCACGAGTGCGCGCATCAGGTTCGCCGTCTCGGTGGTGACGTGCATGCACGCGCCGATGCGCACGCCCGCAAGCGGCTTCTCCCGCTCGAAGCGCTCGCGGATGCGGGCGAGGACCGGCATGTCGGCGTCGGCCCACATGATGCGGGCGAGCCCTTCGTCGGCGAGGTTGATGTCCTTGATGTCGTAGCTCGGTGCCATGGGCGCGTGTCCTTTCGGGATGTGATGTGCGTTCAGAATACTAGCAGGTATTGGAGAGAAAGCGGGGCGCAACATGCCGCGAGCGTAGTTGAAAGCCAAAGGAGCCGGGAAATCCACTCGCGCGGCGGCCGCAGGTGTCTCGCTTGGCTTCGAAC
>CAJUSL010000030.1:16516-18981 GCA_910589135.1 uncultured Eggerthellaceae bacterium | reverse complement strand
GCCCTCTACAGCAGGCGGCGCAGCTCGTCGACGGCGGCGTCCAGGTTCTCGAAGTCGGCGTCCGTCATCTTCTCCGGGCGCTTCGACGCATAGCGCTGCACGCCCGCGATGGCGGCCTTCAGCGCGCGCTTGTCGTCCTTCGGCATGTCCTTGCCGCCCTCGCGCAGGCGCTCCTCCGCTTCGGAAAGCAGCTTGTGCGCCTCCTCGCGCTTGGCGAACTGGGCGCGGCGCGCGGCGTCTTCGGCGGCATATGCCTCGGCGTCGCGGATGGCGGCCTGGATCTCCTCGTCGCTCATGCGCTCGGAATCGGTGATCGTGATGGACTGTTCGTTGCCGGTCCCCAGGTCCTTCGCCGTGACGGTGAGGATGCCGTTGGCGTCGATGTCGAAGCTGACGTTGATCTGCGGCACGCCGGCCGGGGCGCGCTTGATGCCCTTCAGCCAGAACTTGCCGATCGACTTGTTGTCGGAGGCCATGGGGCGCTCGCCCTGCATGATGTTGATCTCGACCTTCGTCTGGAACGCGCCGGCCGTGGTGAAGACCTGCTCGTAGTGGACCGGCAGCGTGGTGTTGCGCTCGATGACGCGCGTGGCGACGCCGCCCACCGTCTCGATGGCGAACGACATGGGCACGACGTCGAGCAGCAGAAGCTCGCCGCCGCGGGGCATGAGCGCCCCTCCCCCGCTGCGCGCACCGGCCAGCGTGGCCGCCTGGATGGCCGCGCCCTGAGCCACGCACTCGTCGGGGTTGATGCTGCTCTCGGGATGCTTGCCGGTGAGCGCTTCGACGTGCCTCTGCACGGCGGGAATGCGGGTGGACCCTCCCACCAGGAGCACGCGCCCCAGCTCGCTGGCCGCGATGCCGGCGTCGTTCAAGGCCTGCTGGACGGGACCGGTGGTCGCCTCGACGAGGTCGCGCGTCAGGTTCTCGAACTGCGTGCGCGTGATGGTCTGCTCGAGATGCAGCGGGCCCTGGGCGTTCTGCGACAGGAACGGCAGGTTCACCACCGTCGACTCCATCGACGAGAGCTCCTTCTTCGCCTGCTCGGCCGCCTCGCGCACGCGCAGGAAGGCGACCTGGTCGGACGCGACGTCGACGCCGGTCTCGCGCTGGAACGTCTCGGCGATGTGGCGCGCCAGGCGCTCGTCGAAGTCGTCGCCGCCCAGACGGTTGTTGCCAGCCGTCGCCAGCACCTCGATGACGTCGTCGCCGATCTCGATGACCGACACGTCGAACGTGCCGCCGCCCAGGTCGTAGACCATCACCATCTGCGGGTCGCCGTGGTCGAGCCCGAAGGCCAGCGCGGCGGCCGTGGGCTCGTTGATGATGCGCAGCACGTTGAGCCCGGCGATGGTGCCGGCGTCCTTCGTGGCGTTGCGCTGCATGTCGTTGAAGTAGGCCGGCACCGTGATGACGGCGTCCGTGACCTCGCCGCCCAGGTGCTTCTCGGCGTCGGCGCGCAGCTTGCGCAGGACCATCGCCGAGATCTCCTGGGGAGAGAACTCCTTGCCGTCCACGCCGATGCGCCAGTCGGTTCCCATGCGGCGCTTGACCGAGCTGACGGTGCGGCCCGGGTTCGTGGCCTTCTGGCGCAGCGCGACGCTGCCGACCAGGCGCTCGCCGTCGCGGGCGAACGCGACCACGGAGGGCGTGGTGCGCTCGCCTTCCGCGTTGGGGATGACGTCGGGGCTGCCGCCTTCGACGGCGGCGACGCAGCTGTTGGTGGTTCCCAGGTCTATGCCGATTGCAGCCATGAGGGCCTTCCTTTCGCTCGGCGCGGAGATGGATTACATGCCGTAGGCGCAGTAGCGCGTCATGTTCATGATGGAGGGGCCGCAGCACATGCATGCGCAGCACAGCGTCATGGGGTCGACGCCGATGGTGGAGAAGCCGCGGCCCTGGGCCTGCTGGTCGTACGAGCGGGCGGCGTGCGCGAAGCGCGTCTGGGCGCGCAGGTAGTCGGGGTTGTTGGGGTCGAGCTCGCGGGCCTTGCGGATGTTGTCGTTGGCGGCCACGGTGTTGCCGGCGCCGTCGTTGGCCAGCGCGAACAGGTAGTGCCAGCGCGCGTCGCGGCCCGTCGAGGGGATGTTCTGCAGGATGCCGATGGCGTCGGCCCACTTGGCCGAGTTGATGCAGAAGACCGCCTGGCGCACCTCGGCGGAATCGGCCGCGTTCGCCTCGGGATGGATGGGCCCCTGGGCCTGGCCCCAGCCGCTGAAGAAGTCCTCGAAGTTGACCGTGGTCCACTGGTAGGGATTCTGGGGGTCGCCGGCGCTTGCGTAGGGGTTGCCCTGCGCGTAGCCCTGCTGGCCCGCACCGCCCGGACGACCACCCCCTTGCGGCCCCGCGTTCGGGTTGCTGTAGCCGTTGTAGCCTGGCGAGTAGGGCGCGCCGTAGCCGCGGCGACGCGCGTCGGACGCCGCGTACTTCTGCGGGTTCGTGATGCGGTCGTAGGCCTCGTTCAC
>CAJUSL010000030.1:14453-16506 GCA_910589135.1 uncultured Eggerthellaceae bacterium | reverse complement strand
GCGGGACGCCTTCTTGACCTCGTCCATGGTCGCCGTGCGGGGGACGCCGAGTATGTCGTAGGGATTCTCGTCCATTCGCAGTATTCTACACGTAATCGGGGCGCATTTCCCCGGCATGGGAAAGCGGCAGGAAAGCTACTCCCTGCCGCCATGGACGCAAGGCTTTCCGCAAGCGCCCCTAGGCGCCCACCGCCATGTCGGACCCGATGGCCTCGTCGGCGGACGAAGGGCGCTCGACGCCCTCGAGATCGCCTAGCTCGCGGCGCCGGGCGGCTGCGAGCTCGCGCTCGGCGACCTCTTCGTCGGTGAAGCCCTTCCAGTCGGGCTCGATCCCGCGGGCCTTGTCGCGCGCGGCCGAGACGAGCCCCGCTGCGACGTAGGCGGCCCAGCACGCGATGGCGCCCCACAGGTTCACGCCCAGGAAGTTCGCGTACTTGCCCTCGCCGATGTTCATGAACGCGAGCGAGGAGGGGTCGACCACGTCCCAGATGCCGAGGATCATGCCGATCCAAAACGACAGCATGAAGCCGGTCGTCGTCGGCTTCACCACGCCGTGCAGCAGAAAGACGGGGCCGAGCCCCATGATCATGGTGCCGGATATGGTGGTGGCGGTGATGATGCTCGCGCCCATGATCATCGGCAGGTTTCCCACGATGCCGAAGATGACCATGGCGCCGATGCCGATCATGCGCACGTTCTCGGGCTTCACGCCGACGATGCCCGGCAGGTCGCGCGAGCAGAGCTTGCCGAGCGAGGTGAACGTGGAGTCGAGCGTCGAGCCTGCCGTGGATATCATGATCGCGGCCACGACGAAGAACGCCACGATGCCCAGCGAGCGCGCCACGACGACGGGCGCGTCCGAGCCGCTGCGCGCCACGCCGTCCAGGAAGAGGTCGACGCCCACCAGCGAGAACAGCACGATGGCGACGAAGCCGAGCAGGCCCGCAACCACGAAGGCCTTCAGCATCTTTTTCGCCTCGCAGAGGAACCCGCGGTCGGTGAGCACCGCATCGTGGAAGCCGTAGGAGAGGCACTGCAGGCCTGCGCCGATGACGAAGTCGACGCCGCCCTCGAGCGACCAGACGCCGCTTGCGGCATAGGCGCCCGCGCCGTGCTGCGGCACGATGACGACAAGCACGCCCAGAAGCAGCACGCCGAAGAGCACCGCCTGCACCACGTCGGTGACCAGCGAGCCGCGCATGCCGCCCTTGCAGCAGTACGCGATGGTGATGGCGGTCATGAGCAGCGCGGCGATGACAAACGGCGCCGTGCCGGAGTCGCCGTAGTAGGCGCCGATGACCGACGTGTTCGACCACACCTCGTTGAACAGGCGGACGAGGATGGCCGCCGAGAAGCAGAACGACGCGAGCACGCCGTAGTGCTCGGTAAGGAAGCTCACCATGCCGGTGGCGCCGAAGCGACGGCGCAACCGGTAGAGCGCCCAGCCCGTGAGCGGGATGCACAGCCAGTACACGGCGTACCCGATGCCGCCCACGATGCCGAAGTCCGCCCCCATGTTGGCGGCGTTGGTCACCGACTTCGCGAAGATCCATGCGATGAACACCGACGCCATGATCATCCACGGGTTGGCGTCCCTGCCTTTGCGGTCCTCGCCGCGGAAGAAGCCTCCCACCGTGACCGTCTTCGGCGAGATGAGGAACATCGCCACGCCGTAGACGACCAGGAATCCCCAGAACAGTATCCCAGTCCAGTCCGTCATGTTGGTTTTCCTTTCGAATCCCCCAGGCGCGCCTTCGCGCCTTCCTCGCTTGCACGCATGCGCCTCGCCCGCACGCCCCAGGCGCGCAGCCCCGCGCAAGCGCGATGCATCCCTATGGTAATGATGCGAACACAGTAATGGACTATGTCTATTAATGGATATAGTCCATTAGGTATGGTTTCGTCGGTGAGCGGAGAAGGGGGCGAGGCCCGCCGCAGGCCTACCCCTGCACGAGCGTGCCGCCGCAGCTCGAGCCGAAGCCGGCCGCGCAGGCGTAGCAGTGATTGCCGAACACGACGGGGCGCCGCAAGGGGCGCAGGGGGTCTGCGGCGT
>CAJUSL010000030.1:0-14443 GCA_910589135.1 uncultured Eggerthellaceae bacterium | reverse complement strand
GTCGACGACGGCGCGGCTGGGCGCGCCTTCAGGCAGCCGGGCCGGTGAGGCGCAAAGTCCGATGGCATGGTTGAAGTCGCAGTCGTAGACGGTGCCGTCCCAGCCGACGGTCATCTGGTGACGGCACATCATGCCAGCGCACGTCTCGGGGTTGAACGCGTCCATCAGCATGGCCATGTAGCCCTCGAAGGCTCCTTCGTCGAGCAGCTTCGCGCCGTAGCGCCCGATGGGGTTGTTCGCCACGGCGAACAGGTTGTCGAAGGAGATGCCGAGGTTGCCGAGCCGGCGGCGATACATCGCCTCGACGTCCTCCTGCATAGGCGGCAGCACCGGCTCTTGCGGGTTGAACACCACGTCAAGCACGTGGAGCCCGTCGCGCCCGTAGCCGCGCTCGTTCAGCCGGCGCAGAAGGGCGACGGTGGCGTCGAAGGTGTTGCGTCCGCGCTGGGCGTCCGCTTCCGCCTCGAAGACGTTCGGCAGCGAGGCCACCACCTCGACCCCCAGCTCGTCGTACACGTCGAGGAAGCGCGCATAGGCGGCCTCCTGCAGGATGACCAGATTCGAGCGCACCATGACCCGAGGCACCGCAGACGACGCCTCGCGCAAAAACCACTCGAGGTCGGGGTGCATCTCGGGCGCGCCGCCGGTGACGTCGATGGTGCGGATGCCGCGCTCGCGCGCCACCTTCAGCACGGCCTCGAGCGCCTCGCGGCCCATGGCCTCGCGCCGCATCGGGCTCGACCCCACATGGCAGTGCGCGCACGCCAGGTTGCACTGCGCGGTGATGTTCACCTGGATGGTGTCGAGCGCCTCCTCGGTGACGCGGTCGGCGTCGGAGGGCACCATGTCGTCGAAATACAGAAGCGACTCCAGCGCCGCATGTACGTCGGCGTCGGTCGCGCGCGGGATGCCGTCCGTGCGCCCGGCGGTCTCCTCGCGCCGCCCGCGCAGCTCGGCGCGGGCCGTCTCGCCCAGCGAGAAGCCGCCCAGCAGCGAGTCGCGGACCTTGTCGTCGGGGCCTTCCGCAATGCGGGCGCGGTAGGATATGGCCGCGGCCGACGCCGGGGCCCAGAGCCCGTCGAACCAGGCGAGATAGGCATCGTGGTCGTAGCGCACGGGGACGGCCTGCACGAACAGCCCGTCGAGCTCGCATTCGAACAGCGCGTCCTCGCACGGGTCCTCGGCAACGCGCACGCAGAGCCCGAAGCGCTCGCCTGCGAAATTCGGCAGCCCCGCCGCCCCGTTGTTGACCACGGCCCCGCGGGCCAGACGGATGGCCGCCGGCGCGCAGGTGTGCGTGGTCGTGAACACGTCCAGGTCGTTTGCGGCCATGAAGGCGTCCACCTCGTCCTGGCGCAGGACGTCCTGCAGCGACTCGCGCGAGTTGTCCCAGCCGCCGAGCAGCTTTTCGTCGCCGTGGGTGATGCCCACGCGCCGTCCGGCCACGGCAGCAAGCAGCGTGGAAGGGCGCCCGAGGAGGCCCTCCTTCAGGCGCGGGTCGGACTCCAGCGCGAAGGAGAGCATCTTGTGGATGCGGTTCGAACGCGCCACCGAGTCGTCGGAGGTGCAATCCGGGTACGCGCAGCCGCAGCCCACGCCCACGTCCTGCTGGCGGCGCAGCTCGGCCTCCACGTTGCCCACGAGCGGAATCCAGCCCGCGATGCGTCGCTCGATGTCGGCGAAGTTCTCGGCCGTCTTGTCGAACCAGTGGATGTCGCCATTGAGGACGACCTTCACGTCGCGCTCGCCCTCCGATGCGGCAAGCGCCGCCACGGCCTCGGCCGCAAACGGGTTGCCGTAGAGGCCGCCCACGACGTAGAGCACCTCGCACGCCACCTCCGGCGCACCCGAAAACGCCTTCGGCGCGATGCGGTAGTCGACCGGGCACGCGCGTCCGGCGTCCTTGAATAGGCGGCGCTTCTGCCCAATGGGCGCACACGACGACATCCTGCAGCCCCTTCCTTCCTCAAGCCGGCGTCCAGGCACCGCTGGAGCCCGGCACGCCAGCGAAACTTCCTAGGAAAGTATAGAGCATATCCACTATTGGATGTGCACCAATTACACAGGCCGCCTGCGCCGGCACGCCCTCACGCGCGGTATTCGGCGTTGAACTTCTGCCAGATGCCGGAATACAGCACGCTGCGCATGATGTTCGCGTCCTGCACCAGCGGGAGCCGCTCGAACGCCTCGCACGCGCGGGCGGCCAGACAGCCGAGCATGTCGCGCATGGCCTGCGGGTCGGGCTCGGGCGAAAGACGCACGAACGGGTTGTACGAACCCGACCGGGCATCTTGCCGGAAGTCGACGGCGGCGTCCATCAGGTAGACGAACCGGCCCAGCCAGAAGCCGAGGTCGCGCAGCTGCGTCGACCACAGGTCGGGAAAGCGGCCAGGGACGCATTCGAAGAGGAAGCCCAGCATGTCGCCAAAGGCGACCGATGCGGCATCGGGAGCGGCGTGCGCGTCGCGCTCGATCGCCGCGATTGCAGCCATGGCGCCCTCGATCACGGCGCATTGTTCGGGAAACGCCGCAGCCGCCTTTTCGTAGGGCCCCCGCAGCGCCGCCTGGGCGATGCGCGCCTTCTTCGAATCGTCGTCCGCGACGTCGTCGAGGCACTTGTGGTAGGCGAGCGCCACCGACAGCGCCGCGCAGTAGCGGTCGAACTCGCCGATGGCGTAGGGCACCTTCTTGCGGGGGTGCGTGATGCAGCGGGTTCTGCCCTGCCGCTCGTCGGGCTCGTAGAGCGAGTCGTACAGCATGACGAGAAACGCCAAATCGTAGCTCAGCGCCACCCTGCTCACCTGGCCGAATTCCCGCTTGAGGGCGAGGCACAGCCCGCAGTAGAGCGCCTGGTAGCGCTCGCGCTCGGCCTCGTCGAGGCGCTGCAGGCTTGCGACGGCGACGCCGAACATGGCGCGCTAGGACTTCACCTTCTGCTGGTGGTTGCACTTGGGACAGGTGACCTTCAAGGTTCCGCGGCCCTTCGGGACGGACAGCGACTGGCCGCACCTCTCGCAGGCGAAGGTGGTCTTCTGGCCGTCGGCCTTCCTGGGCGCGGCGGGACGTTTGGCGGGCGATGCATCCTGGCCGGAACGCTGCGACGGCCCCGAGCCGCCCTTGCGCGAGAACTTCCCCAGGAACTCCTCGAACCTCTCGTTCTCCTGGCGGCGTGCGGCGACGTTGGTGGAGAACATGCGGTAGACGCAGTAGAAGAGCAGCGCATAGCCGAGCATGGTGCAGACGACGTTGGGCACGAACATGTTGACGAACAGCATGACGACGGACGCGCCCAGAACCCACCGGGCCAGCCTGTCGGGGCCGTTGCGCCCGACCATGAAGTTCTGCACCTTGTCGTTCAAATTGCCGAAGAAGTTGCCCATGGATGCTCCTCTTTTTGGAGACACATTATAAAAGACAACGAAACCCAGCGCAGGAATTCCTGGCACTGGGTTTCGTCATGTGCTTTAGACCATGTGTACTATAGGATATAATCCAATAGATTGTCAATACAAAAAAAGGCTCCCGAAGGAGCCTTCCGTCTCTGCGTGCGTAATGCTTACGCGCCGGGAGCCTTGGGGGCAGCCGGAGCGCCAGGAGCAGCAGGGGCACCGGGGGCAGCCGGAGCGCCAGGAGCGCCTGCGCCGCCCTGGGCGGCAGCGATGGCCTCGGCGTTGGGGGTGCCGTCCGGGTTCATGTACTTGGTCCAGTCAGCCTTGCAGAAGGGGCACTTCTTCATGACGAGGCCGCCCATCGGCTGAACTTCCTTGCCGCACTCCGGGCAGGTCATGTTGCCGGCGCCACCGGCATCTGCGGGTCTAAAACACATATTGCACTCTCCTATCGATTGCCAATGATTCGATGTAGCTAAAAGAATAATGCATCTTTACCATTCTGTCTTTGTTCGCGCCATACTTTTTCGGCGAAATATCCAGGAAGCGAATTATTGCGGTTTCGGACTATTGGCAGAATGCAAATAACCTTGACGTCAGGGCTACGCCAAGGACGTTCGCTTTCGGCGCACTCTTTTGGTTTACCATGTTCCCAACAATTCCGCGAACCCCGAGGAGATGCGCATGATCCGCCTCTACGACACCAAGCAGCACAAGAAGGTCGACTTCGTCCCGCTCCGCGAGGGGCAAATCGGCATGTACGTGTGCGGCCCGACCGTCTACAACCGCATCCACATCGGCAACGCCCGCACGTTCGTCTCGTTCGACACCATCCGCCGCTACCTGGAGTGGCGCGGCTTCGACGTGACGTTCGTGCAGAACGTCACCGACGTGGACGACAAGATCATCGCGCGCGCCGCCGAGGAAGGCCGCACCGCCGCCGAGGTCGCCGCCGAGTATACCGAGGCGTTCGTCGACGACATGCACCGCGCCGGCGTGGCGGACCCCACCATCCGCCCGAAGGCGACCGAGGAGATGGACGCCATGCTCGCGCTGGTGGAAACGCTCATCGAGAAGGGCCACGCCTACGTCGAGGACGGCGACGTGTACTTCTCCGTGCGCAGCGACCCGCACTACGGGTCGCTGTCGGGGCGCAACATCGACGAGATGGAGCAGGGCCACCGCGAGCTGCGCGCCGAGGCGTCGGGCAACGCCAGCGTGGCCGACCGCAAGCGCGACCCGCTCGACTTCGCGCTCTGGAAGGCCGCCAAGCCCGGCGAGCCTTCGTGGGAATCCCCCTGGGGGCCGGGGCGTCCGGGCTGGCACATCGAGTGCTCGGCCATGTCCGAGAAGTACCTGGGCCTGCCCTTCGACATCCACGGCGGCGGCGCCGATCTGGTGTTCCCGCACCACGAGAACGAATGCGCGCAGTCCGAATGCGCCTGCGGCGGCACGTTCGCGCGCTACTGGATGCATTCGGGCATGCTGCAGGTGAATTCCGAGAAGATGTCGAAGTCGCTGGGGAACTTCCTGCTGTTGCACGAGGTGCTGGACCAGGTGCGCCCGGCCGCGCTGCGCATGCTGATGCTGCAGACGCACTACCGCTCGCCGCTCGACTTCTCGGTGGAGCGCATGCACGAGGCGGACGCCGCGCTGTCGCGCATCGAGAACGCCGTGAAGAACGTGGACTGGCTGTGCGCGAACGCGAGCGCCGAGGCGCCCGACGCGCTTGACGGGGCGCTTTTGCGCGCGAAGGCCGAAGAGGCCGCGGCGGCGTTTTCCGACGCCATGGACGACGACTTCAACGCGCCGGCGGCCCTGGGCGCGCTGTTCACGCTGGTGGGCGACCTGAACGCCATGGTGTCCGGCGCGTCGCTGTCGGTGCGCGACGCCGAGGCCGCCGTGGCCGCACGCGACGCGATCGTGGAGCTGCTCGACGTGCTGGGCATCGGCATCGTCGACGAGCAGGGCGAAGGCGAGGCGAGCGAGTACCCCGCCGAGGTGGTCGCGTTGGCCGCCGAGCTCGCCGGCTACGGCGGCAGCGACGCGATGGAGGCGGTCGAGGCCCTGCTCGAGGCCCGCGCCCAGGCGCGCGCCGACAAGGACTGGGGGCTGGCCGACGGCGTGCGCGACGGGCTCGTGGAGCTCGGGTTCGTCATCGAGGACACGCCGCAGGGAGCCCGCGTCACCTACGAAGGGTAGGCGCGGTCAGGCACTGCGCCAGGGGACGTCCGCCTCCAACACGAGCTAGAACGGATCGACGTAGAGCCGCATGCCGTCGGGCGTGCGCACGAAACCGTGTTGCGCCAGCACGTCGGCGAAGGCGGTGCCGAGCACGGGCGCGCCGTCGAACTCGCGCACTTCCAGCCTCTGGCGCGTCCCCGCGGAACCCTTGCGCCGCGTGCGTGCCTTTTCCCATGCCACCAGCTCCCCCACCGCCGCGTCCGTCAACACGTCGTCGTCCGCGAACGCAACGATGCCCTTCAGCCTCGCCGTCGCGAACAGCACGGGCGCGCCGCCCGCGAACACGGCCACGTTGTCGGCGTGCCGGGCGCCCGTCGGCGCAGGCCACGGCACCATGCGCCCGAACACGCAGGCGGGATCGGCCGCCGGAAGCGCCAGGCGCGCGCCGCCGGCGCCTTCCTCCAGCTGGCGCAGCCGCTCGACCGTCTCCCGCGATGCGAACTGCGCAGGCCCGAGTCCTTCCACGAACTCGCCGCGCAGCACGTCGCCGGCATCCACCATGGACCGCAGCACGGGATAGAGCGGCGAAAGGCCTCCTTCGACGCCGGCCGCCAACGCCACGTCGCGCGACACGACGCCGTAGCGGTCGAGCAGCGAGTCGACCAGGGCAAGCGCGCGCAACGTGTCGTCCACCGGTGCGGGGGACACCGCCGACCACCTGCCGGCAAGCGCGCACGCCAGGCTCGCCCGGCTGGCCACGTGCGCGGCGGCCTGCTTCTTCATGGCGCTGCGTGCGGACGAGTACCTCTCGTGCGAACGGCGGCTGGTCGCCCGGCGCGGCGCCTGCTGGCCGAGCGAATCCTCCCACGACGAACCCAGCTTGCCCACATCGGCACCCGCCCGCACGAAGGCGAACGTGTCGTTGGTCGCCAGAGACCCTTCGACCAGCCTCTGCAACGCCGCCGGGTCGTCCTTGACGTCGACGCCGCCTTCGACGAGCGGGCACAGCGGCGAGTCGGTGGGATAGAACGCGACGTCCAGACCTGCGCCATGCTTCGCGCCCACCCATACGACTTCCCCGCTTGACAGCAACTCGTCAAGCATCGGCGGCGCGTAGTCGGCGACGCGGGAGGGGAACACGACGTCCTCCCAGAGGCCGGCGGCCAGCGACACGCCCTCGAACTGGGCGATCACCTGCGCAACGCCGTCGACGCCCGCAAGCGGCTCGCACGCTGCGCCGGCAACCATCTGGCGCTCCAGGACGAACGCCGAGAACGCAGCCGCCGAAACCGGCGCCGACAGCGCCTGCATCTTCGCAAGAGAGCGCCTGCGCAAGCGGCCGAGCACCTCCGGCGCGACCCAGCGCTCTCCGAGGCCGAACCGCTGCAGCCGCCCCGCTTGGGCGAGGCGCTCGAACGCATCCCGCGCGACCGCCTCGCCAAGACCGAACCGCGCGGCGAATTCCGCAACCGAGGCCGACGCATGCGTGCGCATGTAGCGAAGCGCCAGCTCGTCCAGCGGACGGCGGCCAGGCGCCCCGCCTGCGTCCGCGTCGCCTGCAGGCTGTGGCGCCGCGTCGTCTGGCGCATCCTTCCCGGAAGCTGCACCGCGAGCGGCCCACGCAGGAACAGGCACGCCCAAGGCGTCGCGCAGCCAGCCGGCGTCGAAGGCCGCGGCCCACACGTCCGCGCCCCCAACCACGGTCGGGAACGCCCGGCGCTCGCTTTCCAGCACGCCCAGCATGTCGGCCGCCAACGCCGCCGCGTCCTCCCCCTCGTAGACGGCCAGCCGCGCCGCCGCCTCGTCCACGGAAAGCGGCCCCAGACGGCGCAGCGCATCGGCCAGCCCGTCGGCATCCTTCGCCTTGCGCCCGTCGGCAAGCAGCTGCAGCTCGCTCTCCACCGCGCGCTCGACCTCGTCGTCGATCAGCGCGCCCACGTCGACGCCGCCGAGTATCTCCTCCAGAAGCCCCGGGTCGACGGCCAGCACCGACGCGTTGCTTTCCGCATGCGGCAGGTTTCCCTCGTAGAGGTGCTCGGCGACGTAGCCGAACAGCATGGCCGCAGCGAAGGGCGAAGGCGCCTGCGTCTGAGCGTCGACGACGCGCATGCCGCCGTCGCGGATGCCCTCCATGACCGCGCGAAGCGACGGCATGTCGTAGGCGTCGGTCAGGCACTCGCGCGCCGCCTCCGCCACGATCGGGAAGCCCGGCTCGTCGCGCACCGCCTCGAGAAGTTGGCCCCCTTTCAGACGCTGCTGCCACAAAGGGGCGCGCTTGCCCGGCGCCGTGGGCGACATGAGCAGCGCCCTGGCCGCGCATTCGCGGAAACGTGCGGCGAACAGCGCCGTGTAGGGGACGTTCGCCCGCACCAGAGCGTCGATTTCGTCGGGGTCGAACGCGAACAGCCGCGCGTCGGGAACGGCGGCGTCGATTGGAGGGACCTGCAGAACGATGCCGTCGTCGGCGGCCATGGCCTGCGGGTCGTAGCCCAGCTCTTCGCGTATGCGCAGGCCGACCGCCAGCGCCCACGGCGCGTGCACGCGCTTGCCGAACGGCGAATGCAGCACCACGTTCCAGCCGCCCGTGCCGTCGGGGCACTGCTCGACCACCAGCGTGCGGCCGTCGGGAATGACGCCCGTGGCCGCCTGCTGCGCCGCCGCGAGCGCCATCAGGTTGTCCCGCGCGTTCGCATCCAGCCCGGCCTTTCGCAATCGCACGTCCATCTGCTCCAACGAGTCGTCGGGCGGGGGCTTCCGCAGCGAATCCGCTTGCAAGGCTGCGGTGTGGGCTTTGACGAAGACGGGGTTCGAGGACTGCCTGAGGCGCCGCGAAGCGGCGTCGAGTTCCGCAGAACCTCCGCCAAAACCCACACCGCGGGAGTTGAGCCTTGCGGAGAGCGCGGACGCTTCCGCCCCTCCCGAGTTGGCTCGAGGCGACGCGTCGAGCGGAACCCCATGGGGCCCGTCGCCGCCTATCTCGCTTTCGAGACGTTTCCCCACGGCCTTGTTCAAGTCGTGCAGGAACGCGCCGCGCAGCACGCCCATGCCATACGGGCGGCCGGCCGCCTCCCCGTGCCAGAACGGCAGGCGCGCCGAACGGCCCGGCGCAGGCTCCACGATGACGCGGTCGCGGCCGATCTCGGCGATGCGCCACGTGCTCGTGCCCAGCATGATGACGTCGCCCACGCGCGACTCGTGAACCATCTCCTCGTCCAGCTCGCCGACGCGCCGACGCCCCTTCGCGCCGTCGCCTTCGGGAAGCATGGCGGGAAACATCCCGCGGTCGGGAATGGTGCCGCTGCCTGTCACGGCCAGCCGCTTCGTGCTGGCGCGCGCGGTCAGCAGCCCCGATTCCGCGTCGCGGTTCAGCCGGGGCGAGAACTCCGCCAGGTCGGCGGACGCGTATCCTCCGCAAAGCATGCGGACGACGGCGTCGAAGGCGGTGCGCGCAAGCGACGCGTAGCATGCCGAGCGCCGGACCGTGGCGTACCAGTCGTCGGCCGTCACGCCCTCGTCGCTGGCCGCCACCTGGGCGACCGTCTGCTGGGCGAGCACGTCCAGCGCGTTCTCTTCCAAAACGGTGGCCTCGATGCGGCCTTCGCGCATCCCCTCCACCGCCACCGTCGCATCGACGAGCTCGGTGCGCACGCGCGGGTACACGATTCCCTGCGAGCTTCCACCCACCCGGTGGTTGGCGCGGCCGATGCGCTGCAGCCCGCTGGAGACCGAAGGCGGAGGCGCGACCTGCAGCACCAGGTCGACTTCCCCCATGTCGATGCCCAGCTCCAGGCTCGACGTGGCCACCACGCAGGGCAGCTCGCCGCGCTTCAGCTCGCGCTCCACGGCAAGGCGCTGCTCCTTGGCGACCGACCCGTGATGGGCCTTGGCGACGATCGCCGGAGCGTCCTCCGCCAGCGCCGTCGTGCCGCCGATGTCGGACCGGATCATCGGCGCCGGGGCCGCTGCGCCGTCCGCCGACGTGCCGTCGTCGGCCATGCACCGCCCGCCCGCATGCGCGACTTCCGCCCCGCAACGGCGCGCGTACAGCTCGTTCAGCCGCGCGGTCAGGCGCTCGCACAGCCCGCGCGAGTTCACGAACACGATGGTGCTCCTGTGCGCAAGCACCTGGTCGAGGATGGCGCCTTCGATGTAGGGCCAGATGGATGAGATGCCCGAGCGGCTGTCGGGCGTGATGCCGTCCGCACCCGCGACCGTCGGGATGTTGGTCATGTCGCGCACGGGCACGCGCACCGAGACGTCGAAGTCGGGCCGCTCGTCCGCCGACACCACGTCGACCGGGCGCGTGCCGCCCAGGAAGCGTGCGACCACGTCCACGGGCGTGACCGTCGCCGAAAGCCCGATGCGCTGCGCCGGCGCCCCGAGCAGGTCGTCCAGCCGCTCCAGCGAGAGCGACAGGTGCGCGCCGCGCTTGTTGCCCGCCAGCGAGTGGATCTCGTCCACGATGACGGTGTCCACCGTGCGCAGCGTCTCGCGCGCCTGCGACGTCAGCATCAGGTAGAGCGACTCCGGCGTGGTTATCAGGATGTCGGGAGGCCTCCGCAACAACCTGCGGCGCGCCTCGGGCGTGGTATCGCCCGTGCGCATGGCGACGGTCACCTCGGGAACCGCGGCGTCGGGGTCGCACCCCTGCCGAAGAAGCCGCGTGATTCCCTCCAAGGGGACGGCCAGGTTGCGCTCCACGTCGGCGCCGAGCGCCTTCAGCGGCGAGACGTACAGCACGCGCACGCCCTTGCCGCCAACCCCGCCTTTGCAGCGAGCATCGGCCTTGCCCTCTGCCTCGCCGGCGTCCTTGGCCGCGCGGACGTCGGCGCGCGGCCCTTCCGCCTTCCCAGCCATCAGCCTGTCGATGGCGAACAGGAAGGCCGCAAGCGTCTTCCCCGAACCCGTGGGAGCGACCACCAGCGCGTTGTTGCCGCGCGCGATCTGGGCCCAGGCCCGGGACTGCACGTCCGTCGGCGCAGGGAACGTCTCGCCGAACCAGCGCCTTACCGCATCCGAGAAGTGTCCGAGTCCATCATGCGTCATGTCCTCGTAGTGTAACATTGCCGCTGGCCATGTCGACGCTGACCGACGCCGAGCCGTCGCCATGCACGTAGGCGTCGTCGACGCGATGCATGTCGGGGAAGTCGCATGCGAAGTTGCCGGACATCCTGTCCACCGTGGCCGTGAAGCCGGAGTCGCTCGGCACGGAGACGCCGACGTTCCCGCTCGCCAGCTCGAACGTCGACGTGCGCGGCATCGCCTCCGGGCAAGTGAGGTCGAAATCGCCGCTGGCGACCTTGACGGACAGCCCGTCTTGCACCTGTGCCACGAGGCTGACGTTCCCGCTGGCCATCTCCACGCGCATGTCGCCGAACCCGGCGTCGGCGCCATGCACGCGCCCTGATGCCAGGTTCAGGTCCAGCGTCTCGCACCTCAGGCCGTCCAGGCTGTATTCGCCCGACAGGCCGTCGATTGCCACGGATTCCAGGTGGTCGGCCGCGCTCTTCGGGATGGCGATGCTCAGCGTCTTGTCGGGCCAATTGAGCGGAGTGCAGCCGGCAAGGCCGCCGCCCGACGCACAGTACGCGATCCTCAACACGCCGCCCGAGAGCTCCCAGCGCATCTTCCATCCGTCGTCGAGCGGCCTTCCCGCGTCCTCCTCGAGGACGATCCTGTCGTCACCGTCGCCGCCGTCGCCGTATGCGACGTCGTACTGCTCGAACACGACGCGCCCGGCCGCCCAGTCCAGCTCGATGCCCCTCACCTGGCCGGCATCCACCGACCCGTTCCCGACGTTCTCGTAGTCGGCCAACGCGCCGATTGCTGCACCCGGTATCCCGACGCATCCCCGCATCAGCGGGGTGAAGCCGAGGCTGCAGCTGAACATTCCGGCGCACAACACGATCGCCAAAAGCGCCACTGCCGCGATCTTGATCCAGCTTCCCTTCGTCAGCATGGCGGCTCCCTAATCGTCCAGGTAGCCGTGACGCGCCCGCCAAAGCGGGTCGTTGACCACCACGTTGACCACCCAGTAATAGAAGGGAATGGTGAAGAAGATGATCCAGCACGGATGCCACAATCCGAAGGCGAACCCAAGAACCAGGTACAGGAGCGCGCAGAGCACCGGATAGGGGAACGTGAGAAGGACCGGCTTGCGCGGCTTGGCGATGGGCTGGGCCGCGACGTCGGACGGCGAGGAAGGCTGGTCCTGCAGATCGGGCGCGCCGCGGTGGCCGCCGAAGGGGTGCCCCGGAGGGGGCGCCTGGGTTTCGTGATGCCACGCGGTCGCGGCGTCCGCCCAATCGACGCGCTGCGACGGGTCAGGCGGCGGCATCTTCGAAACGTCGTCTGGCGGCCGGGCCGCCTGAGCGCTTTCACCACCGATTTCTTGCACCACGGCGGCTTCCTCGCCGGAGATCCCTTCGTCGGCATCCGGCGCAGCATCGCCTGCACCTCTCACTATGTCGTCTATGGTCAACCCGTATATTTCGGCCAGGGCCACCAAGTTCCCGATATCGGGCGACGACTCGGCCCGCTCCCATTTGGAGACCGCCTGGCGCGACAACCCTATCCTTTGGGCCAGCTCCTCCTGGCTCATCCCGTTGCCCTTCCTCAACTCGATGAGACGGTCGGCAAACTCGTAGGTCATGAAGCTTCCTCTTCCGTTCGTTTGCATGCTTGCGCCTTTCGAGTATGGGGTAGCGCCATCCGGTTGGAAAGCAACTTCGCTAGTCATTTTCCCAAACACTGCCTGCAACCGCCAGTTGCGACGCCGATGCCAGAAATTTGGTCCGATGTGGACAAAAATTGCGGAAGTCGGCGTTTTCGCAATGCTTTCCTACCGCATCACGCACGGACCTCGTATTGCGCGACGCCTCTACCTGGGGTTTCTCGAAGCCTTGCTTTCGACAGCGACAATTTCTCGTCTCGAATGCTCGGCAAATCACCGATTTCCGCAATTTTTGTCCATAAGGGAGCGCGTTTTTGGCATTGCGACCTCGCGCAGAGGCAGACTTGGCCGACGCACCGCATCCAAGGCGACGCAACGCAAAGGAAGGAGCGCGGAGCGCTCCTTCCTTCAGTCGCAAATACGCCATGAGGGACGCTCCGGCGTCGCCTCATGCCACGCGGCGCGCCGCATCCGCTGGCGCGAAGCTAGTCGCCCGAACCCAGCGCGCCGGTCGGCGTCGGCTCCGACGGCGAGTATCCCGCATGCCCCAGGTCGAAGTCGGTGAGCAGCAGCTCGGCCTCGCGCGCGATGGAGTCGCGCTTGCGCGGCGCCGGCACCGTACCCGAACCCTCGTTGAACACGAGCTTGGCCTCGTCGCCCTCGCCCTCCACGTCGACGTCGACGATGGACCCGCTGGTCCAGCGGCCTTCCAGGATCTGCTCGGAGATCGGGTCCTCGACGAGGCGCTGGATAGCGCGGCGCAGCGGACGGGCGCCGTAGGTGGTGTCCACGCCCTCGCCGGCAATTAGCGCGATGGCGGCCGGCGTCAGGTTGACGCTCATGTTCTGCTCGATCATGCGGTCGCGCAGGTCGGCCACCATGAGCTCGACGATTTGCGAGATTTGGTCGCTGGTCAGGCTCTTGAACACGATGATCTCGTCATGACGCGGCTCTTGATCTCGTCGTCGGAAAGGCCGCCGCCCGCACCCTGCGGCGAGAACCCGAGCGAGGTGGACTGCGCGATGTCGCGCGCACCCACGTTCGACGTCATGATGATGACCGTGTTGCGGAAGTCGACGGTGCGCCCCTGCGCATCGGTCAGCCTGCCTTCCTCGAGGATCTGCAGCAGGATGTTGAACACGTCGGGGTGCGCCTTCTCGATCTCGTCGAACAGCACGACCGAGTACGGCTTCTGGCGGACCGCCTTGGTCAGCTGGCCGCCCTCGTCGAAGCCGACGTAGCCGGGAGGCGAGCCCACCAGGCGCGACACGGCGTGCTTCTCCATGTACTCGGACATGTCGAAGGTGAGCAGCGCGTCCTCGGAATTGAACAGGAACTCGGCGAGCGCCTTCGACAGCTCGGTCTTGCCGACGCCGGACGGCCCTAGGAAGATGAACGAACCCGCCGGCCGCTTCGGGTCCTTCAGCCCCGCCCGCGAGCGGCGGATGGCCTTCGACAGCGCGATGACGGCCTCGTCCTGGCCGATGACGCGCTCGTGCAGCACGCCTTCCATGCGCAGAAGTTTCTCGGTTTCGGCCTCGGTGAGGTTGGCAACGGGCACGCCGGTGGAAAGCGAGACGACGTCCGCGATGTCTTGCAGCGTGACCTGCTGGACCTCCTTGGCGGACTTCTCCTCCCACTTGCGCTTGGCGTCCTCGATCTTCTTCTTGAGCTCGGCCTCCTTGTCGCGCAGCGTGGCGGCCTTCTCGAACTTCTGGTCGCCGATGGCCTTGTCCTTGTCGGCGCGCACCTTGCGCAGGCGCTCGTCCAGCTTGCGCAGCTCGGGCGGCAGCGTCATGTTGCGGATGCGCATGCGCGCGCCCGCCTCGTCGAGCACGTCGATGGCCTTGTCGGGCAGGAAGCGGTCCTGGATGTAGCGGTTCGAAAGCGCCACGGCCGCCTGCAGGGCCTCTTCGGAGAAGCGGACGTGGTGGTGCTCCTCGTACTTGTCCTTCAGGCCCTCCATGATGCGCATGGCCTGCTCTTCGCTGGGTTCGCTGACGGTGACGGGCTGGAAGCGGCGCTCGAGCGCGCTGTCCTTCTCGAGGTGCTTGCGGTACTCCTCAAGCGTGGTGGCGCCGATGATTTGGATCTCGCCGCGCGACAGCGGCGGTTTCAGGATGGCGGCGGCGTCGATGGAGCCCTCGGCCGAGCCCGCGCCGATGATCGTGTGGATCTCGTCGATGAACAGCAGGAC
>CAJUSL010000029.1:5058-21649 GCA_910589135.1 uncultured Eggerthellaceae bacterium | reverse complement strand
GTCGATGTAGGCCTGGGCGGTGTAGCCGCCCATCGACTGGCCGACCAGCACCGGACGCTCGATTCCCTCGTGTTCGAGGATTCCGTGCAGCCAGCGGACGAGATCGTCCATCGACCACGTGAGCGCGAAGGGCCGCGAGGCGCCGTGCGAGGGCGCGTCCCAGACGAGCACGTTGGCCTTGCCGGCGAAGTGCTCGACCTGCTTGTCGAAGAGGCGATGGTCGGCGGTGAGCCCCGGCAGGAGCACGAGCCAGGGCAGGCTGCCGTCGGGCAGCTGGCTGACCCAGTAGTGGATGTCCCCGCTCTGGGTGGGGAAGACCTTCTCGTCCAGCAGGCTCGATGCCATGGCGACTCCCTTCGTTGGCGTTCCTTTCTCCATTGTAGCCGCGCTGGCGCCCGCGTGCTTGTTGGGGCGTTTCGCGTGCGATTGCGTGCAAATTAGGACGTTCCAAATTGCACCGATTGCGCGCAATTGCGGAAGGGGGCGTTGCATGCGCTTTGGATACGCGAGCCCTTCTGCGTGCAATAATCGGATATGGCCTTTTCGGGCATCTCGTCGGCGGCCGCATCGGCGAAGGGGGCAGACGTTGCGCCGCTTCCGTCGACGCCCATCGCCAGGACGGAATCCTGCACCTTGCGGATGCTCTCCGGCTTCCGCTGCCTTTTGGCGACGGCGTCGGCCCTCCCTGCGTCACGTTCCAGGATTGCGTCGAGCATCTGTTCGAGCGGTCCTTTGACCCCGTGTCGCTTTCGTAGAGGGCGCGGTCGCCTGCGAGGGGGAGACCCCGTGCTTGGCGAGGACGCGGTCGCCCTGCTTCTTTGAGGTCCGGGTCGATCCTGACGTTCATCCGAACCGCTGCCGGCATGACGCCTCCTTTGCATGATGAATTGTATAGCGGTATAGCATTTACGCGTGTTGCGCGTGTCGGGGGACGTTCGCTTTCGACACATCGGGCGACAGTAGGGATAGGCTGCCTGACGGCAGGGCCAGGCCACTTTCGGCACATCGCGACAATGGGGCAGGCCGCATCGTCACATGGGAGGCAGCGTTGGCCATGCTGGTCCCGGCGGCTCTTTCCTAGGCGCGATGCCAAAAATCCGCGCCGTTGTGGACAAAAATTGCGGAAATCGGCGGTTTTTTGGCGTTTTCACCCGCTCCTCGCACAGCGCTCGTGGCGTGCAGCGCCTCTACCTGGGGTTTCCTGCAGGCGGGCTTTCCACATCGACGGATTTTCCGTTCAAGCCGCCGCGAAACCGCCGATTTCCGCAATTTTTGTCCACAACGGGCCGGATTCTTGGCATCGAGCAACAAGCGCCGCACTTTCTTGCCTCCATGTGCCGAGAGCGAACGCTTCCTGATGCGCCGGCACGCCTTCCCATGCAAGTCATCATTCGGGAAACGCCAAACGCCTGGCATGCGTCGCCGTGCAGCCCGCTTGCTAGCATGATTCCATCCGAATGCTCGCACGCGCGCCTCGCGCTGTCGGAAAGGTGG
The DNA here is from genome assembly GCA_910589135.1 of uncultured Eggerthellaceae bacterium. Taxonomy (GTDB): domain Bacteria; phylum Actinomycetota; class Coriobacteriia; order Coriobacteriales; family Eggerthellaceae; genus MGBC163016. The sequence continues at coordinate 20,155 of CAJUSL010000029.1, read as the reverse complement.
GTGCCATGCCGGCGTTGAACGGGCTGACCACAGCGCAGGCCGCCGAGCGCGCGGCCCGCGGCCAATCGAACGCCTATGCGGGCGTGAAGACGCGCTCGGTCGGGCGCATTGTGTGCGAGAACGTGTGCACGCTGTTCAACTTCGTGAACGCCGTGCTGGCGGCGCTCGTGGCCGTCACCGGCTCCTACAAGAACATGCTGTTCATGCTGGTGATCGTCATCAACGCGGCCATCGGCATCGTGCAGGAGGTCCGCTCGAAGCAGCTGACCGACAAGCTGGCCATCGTGGTGGCCTCGAAGGTGGAGGCGCTGCGCGATGGCGCGTTCGCCGCGCTTCCCATCGACGGCATCGTGCTGGACGACGTGATCCGCCTGGGCCGCGGCGACCAGGTCCCCGCCGACTGCGTGGTGGTGGAAGGCGACGCGAAGGTGGACGAGAGCCTGCTCACCGGCGAGAGCAAGCTGGTGGCGAAGGCCGCGGGCGACGAGCTGCTGAGCGGGTCGTTCGTCAACGCGGGCACGGTGGTGGCGCGGGTGGTGCGCGTGGGAGTGGAAAGCTACGCGGCGCGCATGACCGCCGAGGCCAAGCAGCGCAAGGCCGTCAACTCCGAGATCATGACCAGCGTGAACGGCATCATCAAGTACGTGAGCATCGCCCTCCTGCCGGTGGGGCTGCTGCTGTTCGGCAGCCAGTTCGTGCTGCAAGGCATCGAGTGGCGCTCGGCCGTCCTGTCCACCACGTCGGCGCTGGTGGGCATGATACCCGAGGGGCTCATCCTGTTGACGTCCACCGTGTTGGCCGTGGCGGTCATCCGCCTGTCGCGCCATCGGGTGCTCGTGCAGCAACTCTACTGCATCGAGACGCTGGCGCGCGTGGACGTGCTCTGCCTGGACAAGACGGGCACCATCACCACCGGCGCCATGGAGGTGACCGACGTGGTGCCCGTGGGGGCGGCAGGGAAGGCTGGCGCGAACGAGACGCGCGCGGAAGGCGACGGGGGTGCGATTGCCGCGCCGCTCGTGGCGGACATCGGGCGCATCTTCGCGTCGCTGGCAGCGTCGGACCCCGACCCCAACGAGACGGCGGCTGCCATCAAGGCGCACTTCGAAGGCAGCGGCGGCGCGGGCGGGGCCGGCCTGCTGGCGCCTGCGCGGGTCGTGCCGTTCTCCTCCGACGTGAAGTGGTCGGGCGCCACGTTCGACGACGGGCGCTCCTACGTCATGGGCGCGGCGCAGTTCGTGCTGGCGAACGACCCGGCGGCGCTCGAGGCCATCGCTCCGCAGCTGGATGTCCTTGCCGCCCGAAGCCGCGTGCTGCTGCTGGCCCAGGTGGACGGCTTCGACGCCGACGGCAGGTTCACCGGCCGTCCGGTGCCGCTCGGGTTCGTATGCATCCAGGACCAAATCCGGCCCACCGCCGCGCAGACGGTGCGCTACTTCATCGAGCAGGGCGTGTCCCTCAAGGTGATATCGGGCGACGACCCGCGCACGGTGTCGGGCATCGCACGGAAGGTGGGCGTCCCCGACGCGGCCGGCTTCGTGGATGCCACCACTCTGGACGACGAGCGGCAACTGGCGGACGCCATCGCCAGCCACAGCGTGTTCGGGCGCGTGCGTCCCGAGCAGAAGAAGGCGTTCGTGCTGGCGCTGCAGCAGCAGGGGCACACCGTCGCCATGACGGGCGACGGTGTGAACGACGTGCTGGCCCTGCGCGCCTCCGACTGCAGCGTGGCCATGGCGTCGGGCTCCGACGCGGCGCGCAACGTGGCCCAGCTGGTGCTGGTCGACAACGACTTCGCCAGCATGCCAAAGGTGGTGGCCGAGGGCCGGCGTTCCATCAACAACCTGCAGCGCTCGGCATCGCTGTTTCTGGTGAAGACGCTGCTTTCGGTGACGGCGGCCGTGCTGTTCATCCTGCTGCCGTGGCAGTACCCCTTCGAGCCCATCCAGATGACGCTGATATCGGCGTTCACCATCGGGCTGCCGTCGTTCGTGCTGGCGCTCGAGCCCAACCACGACCTGGTGCGCGGGCATTTCCTGCGGAACTGCGCCGTGCGCTCCATCCCCGGAGCCATCTGCGGAGTGGTCAGCATCGTAGCCATCTGCTCGGTGGGCTACCTTGCGCTGGGCCTGGACTACGACCAGGTGTCGACGCTGTGCGTGCTGGTGGTGGCGTTCGTCGGGCTGTTGCTCATCGTGCGGCTGTGCATCCCGTTCAACGCGCTGCGCACGGCGCTCGTGGTCGTGGTGGTGGCCGGCACGGCGCTGGGCGCCACGCTGCTGCCGGGGCTGTTCGACATCGCGGCCTTCACGCAGCCCATGGCGGCGGTTTTGCTGGTGGCCTTCGCTGTGAACGCCGTGGCGTTCCAGCCGCTCTACGACCGCCTGTCGAAGCTGGGCCAGGCAGCGTGAGCAGACGGCGTAGCGCTGTTCACGCCGAACTCTCAACCAAGTGAGATCTTTTGGCAAAATCCGACAACTTCTCAATCATTTGAGAAGTTGTCGATTCCGCTGGGTTGGCGTTCGAGGCATCGGGAACGGCCCTTCGCCTCCTGCTTTCAGGGCTCATATTCCAGTTCGCGCTTCAGCTCGCGGCGTTTGGTGGCGTCATGTATGAACAGAATCCTCCTCATGCAGGCCATCATCTATACTGGCAGCATGAGCAACGTCGAGAAAGACCGCCGGACCCTCGAGGCCATCGGCCGCATCTACTGCAAGGGCAACCATGCGGGGCGCGCGAAGGACGCGGCTGGCATGTGCCCGGAATGCCGAGGCGTCATCGAGCAGACGCTCGCCCGCGCCGAGGCGTGCCCGCACGGACACGAAGGCAACTGCCAGGACTGCGCCACTTCGTGCCAACGGGGCGAGGCGCAGCAGCGAATCAAGGCGATCATGCGCTACGCCGCCCCGCGCATGATGTTCCGCCACCCGCTCATGGCGCTGGACTACCTGCGCAAGAAAGCGAAAGCGTGACATCAGACACCGCTCAGTGGTGCATATTTCGTGAGCAAGGCCACGTCCCCCGCTCGTACCTTATAGCGCAGGCAGCTCCTTGAACGATTCGTCGCGTTCGCCTTGCTGGCCTTCGAGCGCGGGGCTTCCGTCGTTGAATTCCCAGATCACGTGCTTGGCGTCGCAGAACGGCTTGTCCGTCGAGCTGCCGCAGCGGCAGAGCGCGTAGCGGTTGCGCCGCTCGTATTCGTGCCCATCGGCGCCAACGAGGGGGATGCCGCCCCGCACGAAGATGGGGCCGCTCGCGTGCTTCTGCGTATCCTGCAGGATGACGAGGCTCGGCTCGAAGGTTTGCTCGCAGACCTCCCCGGTCGCGCGGTCGTGGTGCTCGAGCCGTCCGGTCGGACAGTGCCAAGACGCGGCCACGGCTTCCTGTGCGAGCTCGCTGCCGCCCTTCTCGGTCAGCTGCCACACGTCGCCCTCCCTTCGGTGGCACAGCCGAGCGAAGGCGCAGCGGTTGTCGTCGAGCAGTCGAAGCGCGTCTCCTTCGTAGACGACGGCGCGCTCGTCGAACGGCGCGCGGGACGCGGTCTCGGCGCCGTCGAAGCCGGCTGCCTCGTGCGCGCCGTCGCAGAAGGGCTTGTGGGCAGAGGCCCCGCAGCGGCAGAGGTGGTACTCGCCGCCCACCTCGTAGTCCCTGACGCGGTTGTACTGCATATGGTCGCCTTCGGGCGCGGCGACGAGGGCGTCTTCTCCGAGCGGGACGGCGCCTTTCACGATGTAGGGGCCGTCCTTGACGATGGTGATGGAGGCCGCCTCGGCCATGCTTGGTCCTTTCCCTCGCTTCTTCGCAGTATCGTAACTATAACCGTGCGAAGGCGCGAGGGGATGCCAGCCGCCTCGCCTGTTGCCAAGGTGCCAAAGTGCCAGAGGGTTGTGCGTCAGGGCGCGCGCTCCCTTTCGACGCGGCCTGCGCCAGGGGCGTTCGCGTGATTACCCCTTTGCGTGATGCGTCGCGGCGAACTTGCGCACGAGCCGCACGTATGCCAGCGAGACCGCGATGGCGGCCACGATGAGCCCGATTTCGATGGGCAGCGTGTGCGCGAACCCGAAGGCATAGGCCTGCGTCTTGGTCGCGCCGGCGGCCATCTGCGATTCCACGATGCCCGACATCATGCCCACGTACAGCGCCGACGATATGCACCCCGCCACCTGCACCAGCGTGGAGTGGATGGCCGAGCCGTCCGACGACAGCTCTGGCGGCAACACCTCCAAGTCGACGCTCTTGATGGCCGGGTAGACGGCGCCGATGCCGGCATAGACCAGCGCCGTGCACGCCGCCACAACGAGCGCGCTCGACAGCGACATCGTGGCCAGCATCACCGCGAAGCCGACCAGCACCACGCCAAGCCCCGCCGGCACGAGTGGCCACACGCCGTGCTTGCCGAGCATCTTCCCGCTGACGAAGCAGGTCAGGGCGTAGCACAGGATGGGCACCGCCAGGATACAGCCGGCCACGAACGCGCTGAACCCGGCGGCGCCTTCCAGGTACAGCGGCACGAGCAGGCTCAGGTAGACGCTGCCCATGTAGGCCAGCACGATGAGCACCTCGCCGGCGGTGAACGCTGCGGTCTTGAAGGAGCGCATGTCCAGCAGCGGGTGCTCGATGCGCGTCTGGCGCCACACGAACAGCGCGAGGACGGCCAGGCCGGCCAGCATGACGCCCGCCGCCGCCATGCCGTGGTGGCTTATCTCGTTCAGGCCGACCATGAAGGCGCCCAACCCGACGAAGCTCATCACGATGCTCGCCGCGTCGATGGGGCGGTTCTCCCGCGGCGTGATGTCATGGATGACGAAGAAGCCCGCCACCAGCAGCATCGCCGAGAGCACCGTGGGCACCAGGAACAGCGCGCGCAGACCCGCATAGGTTATGAGCAGGCCGGCGATGGGCGGCGCGAAGGCCAGCCCGATGCCGATGACGCCGCTGTTCACCGAGAGCAGCATGCCTGCCTTGCCCTTCGGCGCGATCATGAGCAGCGCCTCGTTGATGACGGGGAAGTACAGCCCCGTGGTGAGCGCCTGCACCACGCGCGCCGCCACCATGACGGGGAAGCACCAGGCGACGAACCCCAGAAACGACCCGACCAGACCGGTGACCAGCCCGAACAGCATCACCTTGCGCAGGCCGAACCGCCGCATGACCGACGCCGCCGTGGTGATGACGGTGCCCGCCACGATGGCGAACACGATGATGACCAGGTTCGCCTCGGCCAGCCGCACGTGGAAATCGGTGGACACCTGGTCGAGCGCTATGTTCATGATGGACTGCATGAACGACGCCAGCAGGTTGCACGCGAACAGGAACACGATCGCCTTCCACTCGCCGTGCCGGGAAGATGCTTGCGCCGCTGTGTCCGCCTTGGTTCCCATGATGTCTATCGCCGCGATTCCGAGAGAGGGGCAGGGGGCTTTCCGCTGAGGGAAGCCGCCCTTTACGATAGAGCCGCTAGGACGCGGGGCATCCCGCGCGCCGCTGCCGACACCCGCGCCATGCCGCATCGTTACCTGTCGGACACCTGGGACGGGTGGCGTGCAGGTTGCGGCGGCTTCCGCGTCGCCCCCACCATCCTTCTCTTTTTCATCGCAGAGGGCTACCATGGGCGAACAAGGTTGGCATGACGACCTTGCTTTTCGTTCGTGATGAGAGGGGCGCGGTGAGCCTGTTCGAAGCCAGAGACCTCAGCATCGCCTATGGAGCGGCGGACGAGTCGGGCGCGCCTTCGCCGCGGCTCGACGGCGTGTCGTTCGGCTTGGAGCGCGGACGCATATACGATTTGGTGGGCCCGTCGGGAGCGGGGAAGTCGATGCTGATCCGCGCCTGCGCGCAGATGATGGACATCGAGGGCGGCGGCCTGCTGTTGGACGGCGTGCCAAGCGACGCCATGCCCGTTCGGGAATGGCGCCGGCGCGTGTGCCTGGTCCCCCAGCACGCCTCGCTCGTGGCCGGCAGCGTGCGCGACAACTTGCTGCTTCCCTGGACGCTGAAGGTCAACCGCGACCGGCGCCCTCCGGCCGAAGCCGAGCTCGAGGCGCTGCTCGACGCCGCCTTGCTGGACGTGTCGCTCGACCGCGACGCCGCCAAGCTTTCGGGCGGGCAGGCCGCGCGGGTGGCGCTCCTGCGCGCCTTCGCCGCAAGGCCGCAGGTGCTCCTTCTCGACGAGGTGGACGCGGCCCTCGACGACGCCTCGGCGCAGGCCGTCGGCGCGCTTACCGCCGAGACGCTGGGGCGCGAGGCCGCATGCCTGCGCATCCGTCACCGGCCGCCCGACGGCAGGGCGTTCGGCACCTTCCGCCTGGAAGGCGGCCGCCTGACTTACGCCGAGGCCGGGTGCGACGGGCGCAGCGCACGAGGTGAGGCGTCCGGCGGCAACTCAGCCACCTTGCCGGGCGAAGAGGGAGGTGCATGATGGAGGGCGGCGTCATCGACATCGGCACGGTCGAGCTCTTCGCGGCCAGCGCGCTCATGCTGGTGGCCGGCGTCGTGTCGTGGCGGCTGGCGCTCGGGCAGGAACGCAGCATCGCCATCGCGACGGTGCGCGCCTTCGTCCAGCTCCTTGCCATGGGCTTCCTGCTGGTATACCTGTTCCGCTACCAAAGCTGGTGGCTCGTGCTGGCGGTGCTCCTCGCCATGGCGCTTTGCGCCACCCAGATCGCTGCAAGCCGCGTGAAGCAGAAGGTCCGCGGGCTGCACCTTCCCATTTTCGCGACGCTGCTGTCGTCGTCGATGGTGATCGCGTTCGTGGTGGTGGAGGGCGTGATCCAGCCCGACCCCTGGTACAGCGCGCGGCAGTTGGTGCCCATCGCGGGCATGGCGCTGGGCAACACCATGTCGGCCACGGCGGTTGCCATCGACCGCCTGTTCGCCGACCTCGACAGCCGCTCCGACGAGATGTTCGCGCTGGTGGCCCTGGGAGCCACCCCGCGCGAGGCCGCGTTCCCCTCCATCAAGGCGGCGGTGGGTGCGGGCATCCTGCCCACGCTTGCCACCATGTGCGCAGCGGGCATCGTGCAGATCCCCGGCATGATGAGCGGCCAGATCCTGGCCGGCGCCGACCCTGTCGAAGCGGCGAAGTACCAGATCGTCGTGCTGCTCATGATGTCGGCGGCCACCACGCTGGCCATCGTGCTCATCTGCTTCCTGACGTTCCGCCGGCGCTTCTCCCGGGAAGGGTACTACCTGGACGCGGGCATCCGCTAGGGCGTTGAATCCAGCAGCAGGTGGAGTTTGACGCGGCTCGAGACACCTGTTTTTTTGTAGATGTTCGAAAGGTGCTTTTTTACCGTATAAGGCGATATTACAAGCCTCTCGGCAATCTCGCTATCGTCGAGGTGTTTGGCTATATGCTCCAGTATCTCGACCTCTCTTGGGGTCAGGCCGAGCTTCCTGATCCTCTCGTGGTCTGCAAGCAGCGGGCTTTTGCGTGGCATGTGTCCGCTGCAGTTGAGAACCCTCGACAGCTTCTGGGTAATGTGGGGCGAGAGCATCTTGAGGACTCTCATGTCCCGGTCGGCGAACTCCCCGAGCCTCTCTCCGCGAAACAAGCCAAGCGCTCCAATGGTTCTCCCTGACTGAACGAAAAAAGCGCGCATGACGTAGCGGAATCCATGCTCGAGAAAAATCTCCCGGTACAGCTTGGATTCAAGGAGCGTTTCCTTGGAGAGCAGGTCGCTGTCCCGGAATACCGTCGTGTCTTTGTAGGCGCCTACTCCCAGCAAGGTGTTTTCGTCGTTGTAGAGGTTCGACTGGAACTTCTCGTACAGTCTTGGCTTCATTCCAATGTAGTCCATCCCTGTGTATACGAAGTCGCCGTCCTGCTCTTCGACAAGGTTGAACATGATCTGGTCGGAGGCTATGACCGAGTTGACCATCTTGAGGAGCGTTTGGCGAAACTCGTCGAGACCTTCGGTGGAGTTAAGCCGATACACGATGTCGAAAGCGAATCTCCAGTCTCGTTCGGACAAGGAATCCACAGTCATAGAGCAACCTCCGATTTCTGTCGATCGCCACGATTATACGTCCGTGGACAATGCAGCGGGGGCAGGGGAGGGCGCTTGCTTGCTTTTGAGCACGTTCGCTAGCCAAACGAAGCAGCGTGCTACTTCTATCGAAGCAGTCGGGAGGCATAGACGCAGGAAGACGCTGCTCTTCCGTTATTGATTGGAGCACGCGCCAAACCCTACATTTTTCCCGACTCGAAAAGCCGACGAACGGAGGAGGCAGACGATGGCTAAGATTGCTACCGTTTCCATGGAATCAGACCCGAGAAACAAGGGCGCGAACCTGGCGAAGATGAAGGCTTTCGCATGCGACGCTGCACGGCAGGGTGCCGATCTTGTCCTTTTTCCTGAGGAGAGCCTGACGGGCGTGGGCACCGAGGGGATGTACATGGTTTGTGGCGACGACAAGCGCTATATCTGCGAGGTCGCCGAGCATGTCCCCGCCGGGCCGAGCACCCAGGAACTCATGGAGCTTGCCCGGGAGCAGGGGATCTACATCTGCTGGGGGATGGCGGAAAGGGACGAGGATCGCTCCGACGTCACCTATAACACGATGGTGCTTGTGGGCCCAGAAGGCTATGTGGGCAAGTACAGGAAGGTGCATCTGCCGCTCTGCGAGAGGTTGCTCCATTATCCCGGCCGGGACGGGTACAAGGTCTTCGACACGTCCATAGGCAAGGTCGGCATCGAAATCTGCTACGACATCTGCTTCCCGGAGGTCGCGCGTTCGCTTGCCCTTCAGGGCGCGCAGATAATCCTGAGCCAGACGGGATGGCCCAACCTTACCGGGAAGGAGGACGACCCCGACCATCTCGTTGTGGACGTCTTCCACCGGGCGCGCGCCAACGAGAACATGGTGGTCGTCGTCAGCTCGAATCTCTCCGGCAAGAACTTCAACGGTTGCAGCGCCATCTACGGTCCGACGGCGGGGCAGGTCTTCGCGTCGACGGGGCCCGACGAGTCGATGGTCGTCGCCGACGTCGACGTCGCCGGCGAGATCGAGCGTGCGCGCACGTTTTCCATGGGCGGGTCGAATCTCGTCAAGGACCGCAAGCCCGGCACCTATCGCGCCCTGAGCGAGGACAGTCCCTACTGCCCGGAATTCGGCGCCTCCGTCTGCAGCTAGGCCTTTCGGCCTCAAGGAACCCCTGGGTTTTGCAATGGAGCTTTTCGGACAGATCGTCGTCTACGTGATCATGGCGTGCGCCGTCGTGGGCTGCATCGCGTCGGTGGTCAAGCCCGAGTGCGAGCTTGGGCAGGAGTTCGTCAAGGGCATCGACTCCATCGGGTCGATCTTCCTTCCCTGCGCCGGAATCCTGGCCTCCGCTCCGTACCTCACGGCGTTCGTCACGAACGCCGCCGGACCGCTGTATGGCGCGATCGGGGCGGATTCCGCCATAGCCGCCACGACGTTCATCGCCAACGACATGGGAGGCTACCAGCTCGCCTACGCCTTGGCGGAGACGAAGGAGGACTGGATGGTGGCGATGATGGCGGGCTACATGTGCGGCCCTACCATCGTCTTCACGATACCCGTCGCGCTGAAGATGCTTGCCAAGAACGACTACAAGTACCTCGCCCTCGGCGTCATGTGCGGGCTTCTCGCCATTCCTTTCGGCGTGCTCGTCTCCTGCTGCATCATCGCCGTGTCCCATCCCGTGATTCGCGACGTCGTGTCGACGAACAGCGATGCGGTCTACACCGTGATGCTGGAGTTCGGGCAGATAGCCATGAACCTCGTCCCGCTCGTCGTCATCTGCATTGCCCTGGCTTTGGGGCTCAAGCTGAAGACGAACGCCATGATAAAGGGATTCGTCGTCTTCGGGCGCGTGATGCAGAGCGCGCTCAAGATCGTCTTCGTCCTGGTGGTGGTCGAGTACTTCACGGGTCTTTTCTCAACCGTGTTCGGCGGCTTCGGCTTCGACCCCGTCATCGCCGACGACGAAGACGTCTTCAGGGCCTTGGAGGTCGCGGGCGCCATCGGCATGATGCTTTGCGGCGCGTTTCCCATGGTGTGGCTCGTCAAGCGGTTCCTCAGCGTGCCTCTTGCGAGGATGGGCGGCCTCTTCGGGCTGAGCTCGGCGGCCATGACGGGGCTTCTGGCGGCGACGGCCAACGTGCTCGCGGGGCTCGCGACCATCGGGGGCATGCGGCCCAAGGACAAGGTCGTCGTCCTCGCGTACTCCGTCTGTGCCGCATTCCTGCTCGGGGACCATCTCTCCTTCACGGCGAACTTCCAGCCCGCTTTGATTCTGCCGGTGATGGCGGGGAAGTTCATCGGGGGCGTGCTTGGAATCGTGTTTGCAAAGCTCCTGGCCGTGAAGAAGGCGGAGGCGCTGGGCTTGGTTGCCCATGAGGGAAAGGAGGCGGGCGTCGCAGGCAACGAAAAGGCAGAATGTAGCCGGAAAAAGATCATCGAAAGGTAGGAAAATGGAAGACACGAAGATGCTTGAGCCCTCGCCGAGTTCAAGGAAGGCCTGGGCGGTGATGCTTTCCCTGTTCGCGGTAGGCATCGCGATGGCCTGGGGACAGAACAAGATACTGCCGATCGTCACCATCGTGATGACCGACCTGAATGTCAGCGCGCAGCTTGCGGGATGGATTTCGAGCGTGTTTTCGCTCATGGGCATCATAATGGCGTTTCCCGCCGCGGCAATGATCCGCAAACTGGGCGTTCGGACATCGTGCTTCCTGGCCATCGTGGTATCGTTCGCCGGGTGCTTGGTGGGAATCTTCGCGCCCAACGAGTACGTGCTGCTTTTGAGCCGCGTCATAGAGGGCTTCGGCGTCGGGGTCATCGGCGTTCTGGCCCCGTCGGTCATTTCGATGTGGTTCCCCATCGACAAGCGCGGCCTGCCCATGGGCATCTGGTCCTCCTGGCTCATCGTGGGCGTCGCGGGAACCTACCTGCTGACCGGATTCATCCTGGGCGAGGAGTCCTCGTGGCAGAACATGTTCATCGTCGGCATCGCATGCTACGTCGTCGCCTTCGCCCTGGCAGCGCTTTTCGTGAGGGCGCCGCAGGATGGAGAGCCCAACTACGCCGACTCCACGAGCGAGTCGGTGCCCCTGCGTGAAGTCTTCAAGTCGCCATCGCTCTACATCATCTCGCTCGGAGCCATCGGCTTCGGGATCGCCATCAACACCTTCTGCACCTGGATTCCCACGTACTGGGCGGAAATGGGAGCCATGTCCCTCATGGAAGGCAACGCCGCCATCGGGTACATCTATGTGGGCGAGATATTCGCCTGCATCTTCGGCGGCGTCTTGCTGAACAGGATCAAGAAGAGGAAGAAGTTCGCGGGCATCATAGCCATCTGCTACTCCATCGTACTGTTCCTTGCCTATCACACTGGCGGTTCGTTTGGCGGCGCGGTCGCCGTCTGCATCGGTTACTTTTTCTTCGAGGGCGCGTTCGTCGCGAGCATGTGGACGTTGGTTCCCCAAACCGTGAAGGACCCCAAGCTCGTCGCTGGAGCCATCGCCTTGTTCACCATGTTCAACAATCTCGGCATGATGATCGGCTCGCCCCTGTCGGGTGCGATCCTGGATGCGACAGGGATGACGGGCTGGGGCGTGCTCTCGCTTGTCGCCGGAGGTTGCCAGCTTGTCGCAGGCGTCTGCTTCCTGGTGATGAAGCTGTACGACCCCAAGGGGAATGTTGTTGACATCTAGCTCGGAGGAGGCGATGCGTACCCCCGGCATCCCCCTGTGAGGCAGAACCTACGGGATGGCGCATCCCGGCACGGAAGGCGGGCAGAGGCTTCGGTTTCTGCCCGCCGTATCATGCCGTCCGCGCAGCCGAAGCCGGCAGGATTGCGCACGAGGCCCGCTCCGTCGTGCTGCCCGCACGCGCCGCGCCGTAGTATGCGAAGATAGGGAAAGCGACTTGTGCTCACCGATGGGGCGATCGAAGGGGGTCGAATCGACATGGATGCATGCGGAGCGGACGGAGTATTCGGCAGCGCGCTGTTCGAGGAGCTGCGGGACGAGATGCAGGCCGACCTGTACTGGGTGCGCTTCTTCGCGCGGCCCTGCTGTCCGGCGCCGGATGCGGAGGGCGCCACCAAGATGCTCGAGCGCCTGAAGCGCGACGTCTATGCGAACGAAGGCTTCACGGAAGGCCAGAAGGCGCAGCTCGCCGCCATCATCGACGAGCGCAACGAATGGTATCCGCGATCGGGTCTGTGCCGGAAGTAGCCCGCGGCGCGTGACGCCCGTGGGCTGCTCCCGGCGTCATCGCAACACGGAGGAAGGCGCAACCGCGACGCCGTCGAAGGCGGTTCTTGCGCCGCGCTATCATGGACGAAGACGGGCGGCGGCGTAGCCCCGTTCGCGCGTCGCCATATCGCTTGAGACACCGAAGGAGCTCGCATGCCCGGCAACGCATTGTTCTTGGAATACCCGAAGTGCTCGACGTGCCAGAAGGCCAAGAAGTGGCTGGACGAACACGGCGTCGCCTACGACGTTCGCCACATCGTGGAGGACAATCCCACGGCCGACGAGCTGCAGGCGTGGCATGGGCGCAGCGGGCTGCCCCTCAAGCGCTTCTTCAACACCAGCGGCATGCTCTACCGCGAGATGGGGCTCTCGAAGAAGCTGCCCGCCATGAGCGAGGCGGATCAGTACGAGCTGCTGGCCACCAACGGCATGCTGGTGAAGCGCCCGCTGCTCGTGACCGACGCGGCCGTCGTCCCCGGCTTCAAGGAGGCGGCCTGGGCCGACGTGCTGGGCGTTTAGCCCTGGCTTTCGCCGTCATCGGCCCCGAATGCGTTTTGCCTTGGCGCGGAGGCCCGGGAGGGCGTCGGAAGGCCTGCCGGAGGGTCTGCCGAGGAGTTCGTCGAAGACCCCTGTTTCTGCGGCGGGAGTGGCGCCGAGGGATGTGTCGAGGAGACATTCGCTTTTGGCGCGCCCAGCAGGACTCGAACCTGCAACCGCCGGATTAGAAGTCCGATGCTCTATCCGTTGAGCCATGGGCGCGCGTGCGAGGCGTGGGCCGGCGAGGCGATGCCGACTTGCGGGAGGGCCGCCGGTCGAAAGCCCGTCTGCGTCTGCCGGTTCCCGACGCGAAGGCAATTATACCTCGCCAAATAACCGAATGTTTTCAAACAAGTGCGCAAACAAAAACATCGCCCCTGCGTCGCAGCTTTTCCGCCGCCGGAGGCAGAGACTGTGGTTCGTCACGATGCGCGAAGCATGCGCAGGCATGTGGACCTTGTTTCGCGCCCCAGAAAACGCCTTCCGGCCCAGCCGAGCAGGAAGGCGGAAGGCGAAGACGATTTGGAGGCGATTTTCATGGCGGCAATCAACGTAAAAAGCGAGATCATGCCCTTGAAGAAGGTGATGCTGCACAGGCCGGGCGACGAGTTGCTGAACCTCACCCCCGACACGCTGGAACAGCTCCTGTTCGACGACATCCCCTTCCTGGAGGTCGCCCAGCAGGAGCATGACGCATTCGCGGACATCCTCCGCGGCGAGGGCGTCGAGGTGCTCTACCTCGAGGACCTCATGGCCGAGGTGCTTGAAAGCGACCCCGAGCTGCGCGAGCAGTTCGTCGACCAGATCATCCTCGAGGCGGGCGTCCGCTCCGAGCGCTACCAGAAGCTCATAAAGGAGTATCTGGGCACGTGCTGCTCCAGCGCGAAGTCGCTGGTGCTGAAGACCATGGCGGGCGTGAACCGCCAGGAGCTCGGCGGCGCACCGAAGAACACGCTCGCCGACCTCATCGACACCAACACCAAGCTCTACCTGCCTCCCATGCCGAACCTGTATTTCACGCGCGACCCGTTCGCCTGCATCGGCAACGGCGTCTCGGTCAACCGCATGTACAGCTTCACGCGCAACCGCGAGACCATCTACGGCGACTACATCTTCAGGTACCACCCCACCTACAAGAACACCCCCGAGTGGTACAAGCGCGTCTACACGTTCCACATCGAGGGCGGCGACATCCTCAACATCAACGAGCATACGCTCGCGATCGGCATTTCCCAACGCACCGAGCCCGAGGCGATCGACCGCATCGCGCGGGACATCTTCGACTCCGGGCAGTCGCCCATCGACACCATCCTGGCGTTCCAGATCCCGAAGTCGCGCGCGTTCATGCACCTGGACACCGTCTTCACGCAGGTCGACTACGACAAGTTCACCATCCATCCGGCCATCATGGGCCCGTTGTCGGTGTTCGAGCTGACGCCGGCCCCGCGCGGCGAGGTGAAGGTCGTCGAGTTGAAGGACGACCTCGTGAACATCCTCACGAAGTACGTGGGGCACTCCGTCGAGCTGCTTCCGTGCGGCGCCGGCGACCGTATCGCCGCCGAACGCGAGCAGTGGAACGACGGCTCCAACACGCTGTGCATACGACCTGGTACCATCGTCGTCTATTCGCGCAACAACGTGACGAACGACTTCCTGTACAAGAAGGGCCTGAACGTGCTCGAGATGCCTTCCAGCGAGCTGTCGCGCGGCCGCGGCGGCCCCCGCTGCATGTCCATGCCGTTCGAACGCGCCGATTCCTAGCAAACGCGGCGGCCAGCCCGCCGATTCGCACCAACGCCGCCCGCCACGCCGGCAGACGGCACGAAACGAGCCCCGCCCGCGGGCGGGCAAACCACGAGAAAGGAACCATCATGCCAGTCAACCTGTCAGGACGCAGCTTCACCAAGATCCTCGACTTCAACCCGGACGAGATCCGCTACCTCATCACGTTGTCCCGCAACTTCAAGGACCTGAAGCGCACGGGCACCCCGCACAAGTACCTCGCCGGCAAGAACATCGTCCTGCTCTTCGAAAAGACCTCCACGCGCACGCGCTGCTCGTTCGAGGTGGCGGGCAACGACCTGGGCATGGGCGTTACCTACCTGGACCCGGGCTCTTCCCAGATGGGCAAGAAGGAGTCCATCAAGGACACCGGGCGCGTCCTCGGCCGCTTCTATGACGGCATCGAGTACCGCGGCTTCTCGCAGGAGCTCGTCGAAGAGCTTGCGGGCTGCGCGGGCGTCCCGGTGTGGAACGGCCTCACCGACGCGTTCCATCCCACGCAGATGATCGCCGACATGATGACCATCGAGGAGAACTTCCCCCAGGGC
>CAJUSL010000029.1:0-5048 GCA_910589135.1 uncultured Eggerthellaceae bacterium | reverse complement strand
CCCAGGGCCTGCGCGGCCTGAAGCTCGTGTTCATGGGCGACGCCCGCAACAACATGGGCAATTCGCTGATGGTCACCTGCGCCAAGCTCGGCATGCACTTCGTCGGCTGCGGCCCGAAGGACCTCTGGCCCGAGGAGGAGCTCGTCGACACGTGCAAGAAGATCGCCGACGAGACGGGCGCCACGGTCACGCTGACCGACGACGTCAAGGAGGCGTGCACCGATGCCAACATCATCTACACCGACATCTGGGTGTCCATGGGAGAGCCGGCGGAGCTCTGGGAGCAGCGCATCAAGCTGCTGAAGCCCTACCAGGTCAACAAGCAGGTCATGGGCTACGCGGACAAGGAAGCGATCTTCCTGCACTGCCTGCCTTCCTTCCACGACCTCAACACGACGATCGCGCAGGACGTCCATGAGAAGTTCGGCCTTACCGAGATGGAGGTCACGAACGAAGTGTTCGAGTCCGACCAGTCCAAGGTGTTCGACGAGGCCGAGAACCGCATGCACTCCATCAAGGCGATCATGTACGCGACCTTGAAGTAGGTGAGCGCGATGGCCTATACGAAAGGCGAGGGGATGAGCGTCGTTATCGCCCTTGGCGGCAACGCGCTCGGAAGCACCCCCGAAGAGCAGCTCGAGCTCGTCGAGAATACCGCGGTCCACATTGCCGACATGGTGGCCGAGGGCATCAACGTGGTGGTGAGCCACGGCAACGGGCCCCAGGTCGGCATGATCTCGAACGCGTTCGCCGAGGCGAGCGAGCACGACGACGCCATTCCCGAGATGCCCTTCCCCGAATGCGGGGCGATGAGCCAGGGCTACATCGGCTACCAGCTCTCGCAGGCGTTGCTCGGCGAGCTGAAGCGCCGCTCCATCCTGCGTTCGACGGCATGCGTCCTCACGCAGACGGTCGTCTACCCCGAGGACCCGGCGTTCCAGCACCCCACGAAGCCCGTGGGACCCTTCCTCACCGAGGAGGAGGCGAAGCGCCGCGCGGCGGAGGACGGGGCGACGTACGCCGAGGACGTGGGGCGCGGCTGGCGCATGATGGTCGCAAGCCCGCGCCCGCAGCGCATCGTCGAGCTGGACGCCATCAAGGACCTGATGGACGACGGCTACATCGTGATCGCCGCAGGCGGCGGGGGCGTGCCCGTGTTCGAGTACGACGACTCCTACCACGGCGTTCCGGCCGTGATCGACAAGGACCGCACCTCTGCCAAGCTGGCGGCCGACTTCAAGGCCGACATGCTGGTGATACTGACGGCGGTCGAGAAGGTCGCCGTCAACTTCGGCAAGCCCGACCAGCAGAACATCGACCACATGACGGTGTCCGAGGCGCGGGCGTTCATCGAGGAAGGCCAGTTCGCGCCGGGCTCGATGCTTCCCAAGGTGCTCGCATGCATCGAGTACCTCAACCAGCATCCCAACGGCAAGGCGCTCATCACGTCCCTCGAGAAGGCCGCCGAAGGCCTGCGCGGGGAGACCGGGACGACGATCACCTGGGCCTGACCCTGACTGAGACGACATAGACGGGTGATAGAAATGGGCAAGAAAGAGAAAGGAAGCAAGAAGAAGGGCGGGGGCCTGTCGGCGTTCTCCATCCTTTTGATCATCCTGGTGGCGCTCGCCATCGTCACCATGGTCATGGCCGCCACCGGCGTCGCGGGCGTCGAAGGCGCCACGATCGCCGACATAACCACGGCGCCCATCCTCGGTTTCGCCGACGCCCTTCCCGTGTGCCTGTTCGTGCTGGTCCTCGGCGGATTCCTCGGAGTCGTCGCCGAGACCGGCGCGCTCGACGCCGGCATCGGCGCGCTCGTGCGGAAGCTTCACGGCAAGGAGCTGTGGCTGATTCCCATCCTGATGGTCATCTTCTCCATCGGGGGCACGACGTACGGCATGTGGGAGGAAACGGTCCCGTTCTGTCTGCTGCTCGCCGCCGCCATGGTGGCCGCGGGCTACGACAGCCTGACGGGCGTGGCGGTCGTGATCGTCGGCGCCGGGTGCGGCGTCCTGGGCTCCACGGTGAACCCCTTCGCCGTCGGCACCGCGATCGACGCCATCTCATCGTCGGGCATCGAGGTCAACCAGGGCCTGATCATCGGGCTGGGCGCCATGCTTTGGGTCGTCAGCCTCGCCATCGGCATCGTCTACGTCATGCGCTACGCGAAGAAGGTTCGCTCGAACCCCGGCGCATCGTGCATGACCGACACCGAGTGGGACCTGATGGTGAGCGACTTCGGCGCGCATCCGCGCCATGGCATGAAGCCCAACGGCACGATGATGACGCCCGAGGAAGCCGCCGAGAGGGGCGAGGCCGTCGGCCCAGGCGGCGCGGCGACGCACGTCCCGGGCGAGGTCTACGAGCACGCGGACGAAATGACCGGCAAGCAGAAGTGGACGCTCGTCGTGTTCGCCTTCACGTTCGTCGTGATGATCGTCGGCTTCATCCCCTGGGGCGAGTTCGGAATCGACGTCTTCGGATGGTCCGCGTTCCTCACCGGGCTTCCGCTGGGCGAGTGGTACTTCAACGAGGCGTCTACCTGGTTCCTTCTGATGACGATCATCATCGGCTTCGTCGCATGGCTCGGCGAGGGCAGGTTCGTGAAGGCGTTCCTCAACGGCGCCGCCGACATGATCTCGGTCGTGCTGATCATCGCGGTCGCGCGCTCGGTCACCGTGCTGATGGGCGAGACCGGCCTGGACGTCTGGCTGCTCGAGCAGGCGGCTGGCGCGCTCAACGGCGTCGCGTCGTTCGTGTTCGCGCCGCTCGGCATGCTCATCTTCATGGGCCTGTCGGTGCTGATCCCGTCGTCTTCGGGGCTTGCCACCGTGTCGATGCCGATCATGGCCCCGCTTGCCGACCAGCTCGGTTTCTCGGTCGAGGCCACCATCATGCTGTTCGTGGCCGCTTCCGGCATCGTCAACCTGATCACGCCCACCTCGGGCGCGCTGGTCGGCGGCCTTGCGCTTGCGAAGCTGCAGTACAGCACGTGGGTGAAGTTCTTCCTGAAGCTGTTCGTCATACTGACGGTCGTCTCCATGGTACTCCTCACCGTGGCGCCGGGCTTTCGTGGAGAAGGCCCGGCGCCCTGCATTTCGCGCAGGCTGCGTGATAGAATGCAGCCCTACGCTAACGAGAAAGGCATCACAGGAATGGATATTCGCGAGTCCCTTGAGAAGCTGGTCGAAGAAGCCCTGCAAGCCGCCATCGAGGACGGCTCGCTCGCACTCCAGGAGGCTCCGGCCCCCGCGCTCGAGCGGCCGCGCGACGAAGCGAACGGCGACTGGGCTTCCACGGTGGCCATGCGTTCCGCGAAGCTTGCGAAGATGCCTCCTCGCGACGTCGCGCAGGCCATCGTCGGCCACATCCCCGAAAACGACGTCATCGCCGGCGTCGAGATAGCGGGCCCCGGCTTCATCAACTTCCGCCTCGCCGACGCCGTCCTGCAGGACGTGGTGCGCCAAGTCCGCGAGCAAGGCCCCGACTTCGGGAAGGGCGTGGTTCCGCAGGGCGAGCGCTACGTCAATCTGGAATACGTCTCCGCCAACCCCACCGGGCCCCTGCACGTGGGCCACGGGCGCTGGGCGACGCTGGGCGACGCCATGGCGCGCGTCATGCGCCATGCGGGCTACGACGTCTACGAGGAGTTCTACTGCAACGACCACGGCAACCAGATGAACGTCTTCGGCAACTCCGTCGCCGTGCGCTACATGCAGCTGCTCGGCCACGACGTCGAGATGCCCGAGCAGTGCTACGGCGGCGCCTACGTCACCGACATCGCGCAGCAGATCGTCGACCGCGAGGGCAACGCCTACGAGGGCCTCGCCGAGCGCGAGCGCATGGAGGCCTTCCGCGAGATCGCCTACCTGCAGATGCTGGAGGACCAGAAGGCTTTGCTTGCGCGCTACCGCACCACCTTCGACCGCTGGTTCTCCGAGCGCACGCTGTACGAGACGGCGGACGGCGACGCCAGCGCCGTCGACAAGGGGCTCGCCGCCATGCGCGAGAAGGGCTACGTCTACGAGAAGGACGGCGCCACCTGGTTCCGCTCCACGGCCTTCGGCGACGAGAAGGACCGCGTGCTCATCAAGGAGAACGGCGAGTTCACCTACTTCACCAGCGACGTCGCCTACCACTACGACAAGATCCAGCGCGGGTTCGACCACCTGATCGACCTGTGGGGCGCCGACCATCACGGGTACATCAAGCGCTGCGAGGCCATGCTTGCGGCCTGGGGCTATCCCGGCAAGCTGGAGGTGGTGCTCGGCCAGCTGGTGAACCTGCTGCGCAACGGCGAGCCCGTGCGCATGAGCAAGCGCACCGGCGAGATGGTCACGTTCGCCGAGCTGATCGACGAGGTGGGCGTGGACGCCACGCGCTTCATCATGCTGTCGCGCTCTTCCGACCAGCCCATCGACTTCGACATCGAGGAGGCAAAGAAGAGCGACAGCTCCAATCCCGTTTACTACGTGCAGTACGCGCACGCCCGCATCTGCTCCATCCTGCGCAAGGCCGCGCCGGCCGACGTCGCCGCCGCAGCCGAGGCGGGGGAGTGCGCGATGGAGGACGTTGCGCGCTCGGTCGTGCCCGAAGGCGTCGACCTGTCGCCCCTCACGCACGAAAGCGAGCTCGCGCTCATCCGCAAGATCGGCGACTTCGGCGAGCTGGTCGCTCTGGCCGCCCGCGACCGCGCGCCGTTCCGCCTGACGCACTACTCGCAGGAACTGGCCAGCCTCTTCCACGCCTTCTACACCAACTGCCGCGTCATCACCGACGAAGAGGACGTGCAGAACGCGCGCCTGGCGCTGTGCGACGCCACGCGCATTTCCATCGCGCTCGCGCTTTCGCTCATGGGGGTCTCCGCGCCGGTCAAGATGTAGGGCATGCGGCGGCAGCTGTTCGCGAGGGCTGCGGCTGAAAAATGCCCCTTGCGAAGGAGTTGAGGTTCGCATACAATATCGCTTGCGCTTCAAGCGCAGTCGCTAAGTGCGCCATTAGCTTAGTTGGTAGAGCAGGGGACTCTTAATCCCAAGGTCGAAGGT
>CAJUSL010000028.1:709-21854 GCA_910589135.1 uncultured Eggerthellaceae bacterium | reverse complement strand
GTCCGAGGTTGTCTTGTTCGGGTCACGTGCGCGCGGGGATTATTCCGAGAAAAGTGACATCGACCTCGCTGTCTCGGGTGGGCGCTACCACGACTTCGTCGAAATGCTCGACGAGCATTGCCCGACCTTGCTCGAGTTCGATTTCGTGAATCTGTCGAATTCGCTAAGCGAGGAGCTCAGGGGGAGGATTGCCGAGGAAGGCGTGAGGATATATGGCTAAGTACGACAACTACAAAGCGCAATTGAGCGTTTTGCACCAGGCGCCGGAGAAGGACCTTTCCGACGAGTTCATACAGAACGGGATAATAGGAAAGTTCTCGCTTCAGTTCGAGCTTGCGTGGAAGTTGCTGCAGAGGGTTTTGCGATACGACGGCAGAATCGAATCCGCTGGGGGTTCGCCTCGGTCCATAATCAAGGCGGCCTACAGCTCATATGATTTTATAGACGAGGGCCGGTGGCTATCGATGCTTGATGCAAGGAACGAGGCCATGCACGTCTACAACTCTGAAATGGCAACAGATTTGGTGAATGCCATAATCAAAGACTATATCCCTGCATTCGACGACCTGTTGGAGAATCTCGACAAGACGTATCCGGCTGATGTCCTGGAGACGTTCTAGCTTGCTTGGCTGCCAATCTCCGACCTGCAACGTCGGAGGTCGGGCCATCGATGAGAGGAGGTCGGATGGCGAGGGGCACACATCAGGCCGGATACCGCACGGCGGAGCCGCGGCGGTGGCGCACGTGGCCTTTCGCGCTGCTGGCTTCGGTGCTTTGCGTCGCGGTCGTGTGGTGCGCGTTCGGGAAGTTCGGCGCGGGCGCGGCGGAAGAGGCGCCCGGCGAGAGCCAAACGGTGCAAAGCGAGAGTGGCGTTGATGGCGGCGCGGACAGCGCCCAAGCCGAGGGGCAGCCTGCCGAGCAGGCGGACCCTCGCGCCGAGATCGTCATCGCGGGCGATCTGTGCTTCGCCGAGGACGGGTTCGTCCTCGACCACTTCGACGAGGTCGGCGAGCTCGACCGATGCATCTCGCCCGAAATACTCGAAGTCACGAACGGCGCCGACCTCTTCTTCCTGAACCACGAGTACGCCATAAGCGATGCGGGCAAGCCCCTGGACGGGAAGTACTACACGTTCCGGGCCGACCCGGAGCGCATGGACCTGCTGAAGCAGATGGGAACCGATCTGGTCTCGCTCGCGAACAACCACGTCTACGACTACGGCGAGAAGGCGATGCTCGACACCGTCGACCTCCTGCAGCAGGCGGACATCTCCTACGTGGGCGGCGGCAGGAACATAGAGGAGGCCAAGCGTCCGGCCTTCTTCGACGCGAACGGGATAAAGGTGGGCTTCGTCGCGGCCTCCAACGCGGAGAAGATGCGCTACACCCCGCAGGCGGAAGACGACGCGCCCGGCATTCTGCTGGCCTACGACACCGCCGAGTTCAACCAGGTGATCGAGGAGGCCTCGAAGGAATGCGACTTCCTGATCGCTTACATCCACTGGGGCGACGAGGATACGAACGATTTCAACGACCTGCAGCAGAAGCTTGGCAGGGAGTTCTTGGACTCCGGCGCCGACATCGTGGTGGGAGGGCACCCGCACGTGCTGCAGGGGATGGAATACGTCGACGGCAAGCCGATCGTGTACAGCATGGGCGACTTCTGGTTCAACGACGAGACGAAGTATACGGGGCTGCTCAAGCTGAGCATCGGACGCGACGGCCTTCGGGAGATGTCGTTCGTCCCCTGCATGCAGGAAGGCTACGAGACCCATTACCTGGACAAGCCGGAAGACCAGGCCGAGCTGTTCGATTTCCTCGAGGGCCTGTCGCCCAACGTCGAAATCGACGACGCCGGAAGGATTTCGGAGAAGGCCTAGCGTGGCGGGCGGTCTTGCCTCCGCTGGCCTTCGCCGCATCAGTCTCCGAGTTCCGCCCTCCAGTCGAAGTCGGCGGGAGGCCCCAGGGGCAGACCCGCGCCGGCGGCAGGCGTGCCGTTCCAGAGGTGCTCGGCCATGACCACGCGGCCCTCGTCGTCGAACGAGACTCCTTCCGCTTCCAACATCTCCTGCTGGACGTTCGGTCCTCCGAAGGCGAACCCGGTGGCCATGCGGCCGTCCTTGAACACCACCCGATGGCAGGGGATGTCGGCGGCATCGTCGCCGGGGGAGGGGTTCGCGCGCAAGGCGTAGCCGACGTAGCGGGCCGAGCGCGGCGCGCCGATGAGGCGGGCGATTTGCCCGTAGGTGGCCACCTTGCCGCGCGGTATCTGCCTGACGACTGCGAACACGCGGTCGGAGAATGCGCCCATATGCGTCGCGTCCTTTCAAGCTTGGCGTGTGACGGGGGACGGAGGGTGTTGCCACACGATGATAGCGCTCCTTCGCTAGGAGAACACGACGTCGTTTATGGTGATGCTTTCGATGGCGTCGGGGTCCACCAGGCGGTTGAACAGCCAGAGCGCCTGGCGGTCGTCGCCGAGGCCGCATGCGTAGGTGGTGTTGTCGAGGTCGGCGATGCCGTCGAACACGGTGTAGGGCTCCCCGTTTTCGTAGGTGACGACGATCTTGCTGCACGCGTCGATGGCAATCTCCGCATAGCACCCTTCCAGGTACTCCTCGAACGAGCCGATCCTTCCCGCGAAGTATCTGTCGTACTTGGCCCGTGCAATCGCCTCGTCCACGATGTCGCCGTCTCCTGAGTGGTCGAACCGCAGCGACAGCGGCGACACGGCCAGCTCTCCCACGCCCTCGGCGCGCAGCGTGCGTGCCGGCACGACGTCCTTCACGGGGACGTCGACGACTTGCTCGGCGACGTCTTCGTTGCAGACGAGCAGCGACACCGGCGTGCCGTCTTCGGCCTGGCCGCCGAACCCGACGTAGGCGTAGCAGTCCAGCATGTCGGCGGTGCTGCGCTCGGGATCCACGTAGGTGAAGTCGCCGCCATAGTTGTAGAAGTTGGCATCGTCGTACGCCGCGGCCTTGCCTCGCTCATAGGCCGCGCGCTCTTCCGCGTCTTCGGGCATGGGCTCGTTTTTCCACCGCGCCTGCTCCTCGTTCTGCCGGGCGGCATCCTTGCCGCGGAAAAAGCGCCAGGAATACGGCTGGTCGAAGGGCTGGTAGGCGCCCTTTGCCTGGTTGCTCGTCTCGTCCCACTGCAGCGCCGTCACGCCGCCGGGCCGCTCGAGCGTGTAGTGCACGACCATGGCGTCCTTGTCGCGCACGGCGGACAAGATCGTGAGCGTGTGGTCTCCGACGGACACGGGCGTCTCCTGGTTGGCCGTGTAGGCACCCAGCAGCCTCTCGGCCGCATCGAGGTCGACGTCGACGTACTCGCGCGAGGGATACGTCGCCATGAAGGGCTTCCCGTCCTTGTAGCCCTGCACCTCGTCGTGGGACTCGACGCTGGCGCGTCCGCTGTTGCCGAAGGCCCCCGCGAAGAAGCCGGCGTTGTCGGCGACGGCCCAGGCCGTCACAGGCACGACGATCAGCGCCGCCGCTGCGAGCGCTGCAACCCTCCATTTGAATCGGGCGCTTTTCGAGGAGGCGGCGGTGCCGAACTCGGCGATGAGGGCCGCCCTGCGCTGCTCGTAGCTGTCCGAGAACCGATGCTCCACGGCAGGGGAATCGAAGTCGTCGGCGGACAGGGGGCGCCGACGGGGTTCGTTAGAGGCAGAGGGATTCATAGCGCGTCCTACCTTTCTGGTTTCTTAGCATGTCCAAGGCGCGTTCCTGGCGCTTGCGCACGTTCGATTCGCTGATGTCCAGCTCTTCGGCGGTCTCGCGCACGGTGCGCTCGTGCAAAAACCGCTCGCGCAGGACGCTTCCGTAGGGCTCGGGCAGGCCGTCCACCAGCGAGCGCACGTGCGCCTTTTCCAGGTGGTCGTCTATGGGTTCCTCGGCAGTGCGTGCGGCGTCGGCGCATCCCGCGACGTCGTCGGTAAGGACGCTGTGGGCGCGCTCGCGGGCGTTTGCGCGGTACTGGTCGATGGCGCACGACCGCACCGCGGCGACGACCAGGTGCTTCGCGGCGTCGCCTTCGGGGTCGCGCGGCACGCCGCTTTGCCTGAGGATCTTCTCGAAGGCGGCTATCACCGCGTCCTCGGCCTGGCCTTCGTCGTGAAGGATGGCGAAGGCGATGCGGTACATCTTCTGCTCGTAGAGCCTGAAGAGCGCCTCCACCTTGTCTGTGGTTGTTCTTCGGGGCATGTGGTCACCTTGCTTCGTGTTCGTTTCTGCTGCATGTGGCCCGCGCGCGGCCGGGGTATGTTCGCGAGAACGTTCTGTCCAATATAACGACGCGGGGAGCGGGAACGTGACACATTGTTTGGCGAACGGGCAAACGTCGCCGCCCTTGTCGTTCCTCCGCGTTCGCAAAGTCCCGCCCTCGTCGTCTGATTGACGCCAAAGAGTCGGTTCGGCAACCAATCGCGCGCCCATGACGCGCGCGTCTTCGAGGCAGCTAGCCTGGCGTCAGAAAGAAATCCGACTCGACCTTTCCGCCTTGTGCACCGGCGGACGAAAGGGATGTTTCTCATGCTTACGATCGGTTGCCACCTCTCCACGCATTACGGATACGCGCGCATGGCCGAGGAGGCCGCGTCCATCGAGGCGAACACGCTGCAGTACTTCACGCGAAACCCGCGCGGAGGCGCGCAGCGCGAGCTCGACCAGAAGGACGTCGACGCGTTCAATGCCTACGTCGCCGAGCACGGCATCGTCAGTCCGATGGGGTACGCTCCCTACGACCTCGAACCAGGCCAGGGAGACAAGGCGAAGCAGGACTTTGTGCGCATGGTGATGATGGAGGACATGGCGCGCCTCGCCCTCATGCCGGGGTCGCGCTACCTCGTGCGTCCGGGCAGCATCGGGTCGACCCCTCGCAGCGAGGCGCTCGCGAACGTGACGGCGACCCTGAACCACGTGCTCGAGGCGCGCAAGGACGTTCCCGTGCTGCTCGTGAACATGCCGGGCGAAGGGACGCAGGTCGGTTCCACCTTCGAGGAGCTGGCGGCGATGCTTGCGGGCGTGAAGGAGCAGGACGGCGTCGGCGTCTGCCTCGACGCGTCCTCGGCGTATGCGGTCGGCTACGACATCGTGGGCGACCTGGACGGCGTGCTTGACGAGTTCGACGATGCGATTGGGATCGACCGGCTCATGGCGGTGCACCTCAACGACATCAAGGAGCCGCTCGACGCCCACGCCGACCGCCATGCGCGCATCGGCGAGGGCAGGATCGGCTTCGACGCCCTTGCGGCGATGACCAGGCATCCGAAGCTGAAGGGCCTGCCGTTCTACCTGGAGGAGCCGAGTGCGGACCTGGTCATCTACGAGCGCGACATAGCTCGCTTCCGCGCATAGGGTGCGTCCGGCGGCCGCGTGCCGCCGCTTCATTCAACACTTGCAGTTCTTTTGTGCATATTCCCGCCGCCGCGGGCAAAAGGCGTGCGCTTGCCCCGAAACAGTAATATCATTACTGCACCCAAGTACCTTTGCGCGTTGTGCGCTTGAAACGAAGCAAAAGGTGGCGAATGCAGAACAGAAACGCAGCACATGCCCTCCGTGCGGCCTCGGCGACGATCGGCTGCCTTGCGCTGTCGGCCGCTCTTGCCGTCTCCATGCACCCTTTTGCGTTCGCGACGTCGTCCGAACATGACTCCAAGGCGCAGGAGTACGCCGACTCCAGTGCGCAGAAGAAGGCCGAAGCGGCCGAAATCCAGCAGCAGATCGACGCGCTGCAGACCCGCATCAACGAGGCGGCCGCTGCCCACGACGCCGCGCTGGCCGAATACGAGGCGGCCGTCGCCGCCGTCGAGGACGCCGACGCGCGCCTGAAGGAGGCGGAGGACAAGACCGTGCGCCTGCGGGACCAGCTCGGGTCGCGCGCCATCACCATGTACAAGACCGGCGAGACCAACATCGTCGACGTCCTGCTGGGGTCCAGCTCGTTCGACGTCTTCATCAGGTCGTGGGATGCGGTCAGGCGCATCGCCGACCAGGACGCGCAGCTGATCGAGGAGTCGAAGCAGGCCCGGCTCGACGCCTACGAGGCGCGCGAGGAGGGCATGCGCCAGCGCTCCATAGCCCAGGCCAAGACCGAGGAGGCCGAGCAGGCCCGTGTGGAGGTCGTGGCAAGCCAGACCGAGATGCAGGCGACGCTGGCGGGCGTCAACGAGGAGATCGCCCGGCTCGACGCCCTTCAGGAAGAGGAGGAGATGGCTGCCGAGGAGGCGCGGCGCCTCGAGGAGGAGGCCGCCCGGCTCGCCGCGCAGAAGTTCAACGTGGGCAGCGGCGCCATCGCCGGCGCCATTTCTTCAGGCGGCTGGACCCATCCGCTGCCTGGAGCCCGCGTGACCAGCGAATACGGCTCGCGCACCGACCCGATCACCGGAAAGGTGTCGGCGTACCATTCCGGCATCGACCTCGCGATGCCGATCGGCACCCCGGTCGGGGCCGCCAAGGCCGGAACGGTGTCCTACGTGGGTTGGTACGGAACGGGCGGCAACGCCGTCATCGTGAACCATGGCGACGGCGTGCGCACCGTGTACATGCATCTCAGCGGGTTCAACTCGTCGGTCGGCGACGTCGTTCAGCCGGGTCAGTGCATCGCGTTCGTCGGCAATACCGGCCGCTCCACCGGCCCGCATCTGCATTTCAACGTCGAGATCAACAAGACCCCCATCAACCCCCGCGCGGTCCTGTCCTTCTAGGCGCGACGGTTCGAACGTTCACGGAGCCTCCATGTCCTTCCGCAAGACCCGCCACGAAGACGTCGACGCCGCCTACGGCGTGATCGAGCAGGCGAAGGCGCGCATAGCCGCGCTCGGCATCGACCAATGGCAAAACGGGCGCCCCTGTCGCGAACAGGTGGCGGGTGACGCCGCCCAGGGCGAGGGGTTCGTCATCGAGCGCGACGGCGACGTCGTCGCCACCGTCATGATGACGGACGCGGGAGAGGCCTGCTACGACGCCATCTCGGGCCGCGGGTGGCTTACGTCCAGCACGTCTGCGGCGCCCCGCTACCTGACGGTGCACCGCTTCGCCGTGGCGGATGCTGCGCGCGGGCAGGGGTACGCCAAGCGGCTGCTGTCGCATGCCGAGGCCATGGCGGCCGAGGTCGGGCTCGAAAGCGTTCGCGTGGACACGCATCCCGGCAACGCCCCGATGCGTTCGCTGCTCGCGAAGTGCGGGTACGTGGAATGCGGCTCGATAACGCTGGACGTCGACTACGACGAGCCCACGCTCGAGCGCATCGGCTACGAAAAGCTCGTATGACTGCAGCCTTCCTTCCGACCACGCGCGAAGAGATGCTCGAACGCGGGTGGGACCACGTCGACTTCGCGTACGTCTCGGGCGACGCCTACGTCGACCACCCCTCGTTCGGCGCGGCGATAATCACGCGCCTTCTCGAGGCGAAGGGGTTCAAGGTGGGCTTCATCGCGCAGCCGGACTGGCGCGACGACGCCTCCATTGCCGTCTTCGGCAGGCCTCGCCTGGGATTCCTCGTGTCTGCCGGCAACATGGATTCCATGGTCAACCACTACACCGTCGCGAAGAAGCGCCGTCGCAGCGACGCGTACTCGCCCGGCGGAAGCACAGGCCTGCGTCCCGACCATGCGGCGGTCGTGTACGCCAACCTCATCCGGCGAACCTTCAAGGACGCGGCGATCGTGCTGGGCGGCATCGAGGCCAGCCTGCGCCGCCTTGCCCATTACGACTACTGGTCGGACAAGATGAAGCGCTCCATTCTCCTCGATTCCGGAGCCGACCTGGTTTCGTACGGGATGGGCGAGAGGTCTATCGTGGCCATCGCCGAGGCGCTCGACGCGGGCCTGTCCATCAAGGACGTGACGTTCGTCGACGGCACGGTATACCGCGCGAGCAGCCTCGAGCATGTCTACGACGCGGTCGAGCTTCCCGGCTGGGACCAGGTTCGGCAGGGGGGTGCCGCCTATGCCGAGTCGTTCCGCACCCAGTACGACAATGCCGACCCGTTTCTGGGAAGGCGCCTCGTCGAGCGGTATTCCGACCACGAGTTCGTCGTGCAGAACCCGCCTGCTGAGCCCCTGTCGCGCGAAGAGCTCGACGCGGTCTACGCGCTGCCGTACGCCTGCGCGTGGCATCCTTCCTACGATGCGCGCAGCGGCGTGCCCGCGCTTGCGGAAGTGAAGTACAGCATCACGAGCTCGCGCGGCTGTTTCGGGGAATGCGCCTTCTGCGCGCTTGCCTTCCACCAGGGCAAGATCGTCCAGTCGCGAAGCCACGAGTCGGTCCTTGCCGAGGCCGAGCGCATGGCGGCCGATGCGGACTTCAAGGGCTACATCCACGACGTGGGCGGCCCGACGGCCAACTTCCTCCAGCCGGCCTGCAAGAAGCAGGCGCGCAAGGGGGCGTGCCCCCGCAAGCGGTGCCTCTCCCCGCGGAAGTGCAGCCAGCTCGAGGCCGACCATTCCGACTACATCGAGCTGCTGCGACGCCTGCGTGCGGTGCCGGGCGTCAAGAAGGTGTTCGTGCGCTCGGGCGTCAGGTTCGACTACGTCCTGGCCGACCGCGCCCATGGCGACGCGTTCGTCGAGGAGCTGGCCGCGCATCACGTGAGCGGCCAGCTGCGGCTTGCGCCCGAGCACGTGTCGAAGCGCGTGCTGGACGTGATGGGCAAGCCTCCCATCGAGTCGTACGAGCGTTTCGCGGCTAAGTTCGACGCGGCCACCAAGAGGGCCGGGCTCAAGCAGTACGTGCTTCCGTACCTGATGTCGTCGCATCCGGGATGCACGCTCGCGGACGCGGTGGAGCTGGCGGAATGGTGCCGCGACCTCGGCTACAACCCCGAGCAGGTGCAGGACTTCTACCCGACGCCGTCCACGCTCGCCACCGTGATGTACTGCACGGGCCTCGACCCGCGCACCATGAAGCCGGTCTATGTGGCGAAGTCGCCGCACGAGAAGGCGATGCAGCGCGCGCTGATCCAGTACCGCAACCCGAAGAACCGCGAGCTCGTGAGGGAGGCGCTCGAGAAGGCGGGCCGGACCGACCTGGTCGGGCACGGGCCCGAATGCCTGGTATGGCCACGCAAGCGCGGACGTAGGTAGGGCGCTATTTCCCCAATTCCGCCCGCAGTTCGGCGACGAGGTTCGCCATCGTCTCGTCCCTGCGGGCCGCCTCGAGCTCGCATTCCCAGACGACGTGGACGCGCCACCCGTCGTCCTGCAGCTTTCGCAGGTTCTCGGCGTCGCGCTCGACGTTGCGGTCGAACTTGGCGATCCAGTACTCGATGTTGCTCTTGGGCATGGTCGCCTTGCGGCATCCGGCGTGGCGGTGCCAGAAGCAGCCGTTGACCATGATGCACACCTTCTTGGAGGGCCAGGCGACGTCCGGGCGCCCCGGGGCCTTCCAGTGAAGGCGGTAGCCGGCAAGGCCCGCTTCGCGCAGCATTCGCCTGACCACCATCTCGGGCTTGGTGTCCGCGCCCTTGTTGCCCTGCATGCTCTTGCGCACGTTGACGTTGGACGCCTGCGGGACGGAAGGCTTCGCAGGCCACACGTGCTGGGCGATCGCGTACGCCCCGACGGTGGGCGGAAGCGTGCTCGCCACGATGGTCAGAGGACCTTCGACCCGTGCGGAGATCGCGCGGGATACCTGCTCGGCGAACCCGCGGCTGGCGAACAGGCCGCCTGCGAGCACGACCGTGCGAAGCCCGTCCGCGCAGGCGTCCCTCGCAAGGCACGCGAGGCGTTCGGCTGCAAGCTGGCGAATCTCGCGGCAGCGCGACCCGCGGCTTTCCAAGACCGCCTTCGCCAGCGAGGCGTAGTCCTTGGGGTCGTCGTGCGCGCTTGCCCAGTCGCAGACGAAGCGCGCCTTCCGCGCGAGGGGAGCGCGGGCGGCGACGCGGGAGGCGCATTGCGCGCGCATGGCAGCGAATGCGTCGTCGAGCAGGGTGCGCGAGGCCGCCGGCAGCCGCGACGCGTCCGTGCGCCCCGACAGCACCTCGTCGGCGACGCGCAGGGCGCCCCGCGCAAGCTCGCAGCCGACCCAGCACCCCGACCCTTCGTCGCTGCAGCGGTAGCCCCAGCCGCCGAAGCGCTCGACCGCGCCCTTCGCTCCTATGCGCAGCGCGACGCTGCCCGTGCCTGCGACCACCACCACGCCCTCGCCGAACCCGTTCGCGAACAGGGGCGCGACGGCGTCGCTACAGAGCAGGATGGGGAACTCCCACCTCGATACGACCTTGCGTCCGTAGGCGTGCCTTCGCAGTGCGGCGCCTCGTGCGGCCAGGCCCGCGTCGGCGAGCAGCGCGGCCATGGCGTCGTAGTCTTCATCCGCATCGAGCCCCGAAAGGGCCAGCACCGCGCAGCGGATGCGGGACGCGTCGTTTTCCAGGAAGCCCCGCAGCTCGGCGAGGGAGCGCGCCACCGCCTCCCGGCCCGACGACTTGCGGCTCAACGGCCCTACGACGGCCTCGGCATACGGCGTGGCGTCCTCGCGGTACAGCGCGACGCGCGAGGCCGAGCCTCCGCCGTCGACTGCGAGTATCAGGGAACCGTCCATGCCGTCCTTGCCTGCATCGGGTGCGATTTCGTTTCGACAGAAGGATATCATGCGCGTGACGCCCTGCTGCCAGGCCGCCGAAGGGCGGCTTCCCTGCACTATAATTGTCTTCCATCGACAGAAGGAAGCATTCTCGTGGGAAACCTTGGACGTGTCGCCATCATCGCCAATCCTGCCGCGCAGAACGGGGCCGCCGCTGCCGTTGCGGAGCGCTTCGAGGGGATGCTGTGCGGACGCGTGGACGACGACGCGTGCCGCATGGTCTTCACCGACTTCGCGGGCCATGCAGCCGACCTCGCCGCCAGCGAGGGGGCGCGGTGCGACACGGTCGTGGCCGTCGGCGGCGACGGGCTCGTCCACGAGGTGGTGAACGGGCTCATGCGCCTCGATCCCGGCCAGCGGCCCGCGTTGGCCGTCGTGCCCATGGGCTCCGGCAACGACTACGCGCTCACCTTGGGGATGTCCCACGACATCGGGAAGGCCCTCGAACAGATCCTCGCCTGCAACGTGCGCCGCTTTGACGTCGGGTGCGTGAACGGCGAGTACTTCGCGGAGACGCTGTCGTTCGGACTCGACGCGGCCATCGCCATCGACACGGTGGAGCGCCGCAAGAAGTCGGGGCGGCGCGGCACCATCCTTTACATGGAAAGCGGCATCGACCAGCTTCTGCACCATCTCGTTCCGCAGACGTACAAGGCGACCTTGGAAGGGGTGCCCGGCGTGGGCAGCCTCGACATCGAGGGCGAGTCCTACATCTTCGCCGTGCAGGTCGGGCGCACTTACGGCGGACATTTCGACGTGTGCCCGAAGGCCGACCCCACCGACGGCCTGTTCGACGTCTGCATCACGCGCGGCCGCCTGAACGCCGCCCAGGCGTTGGGTGTCTTCATGCTCGCACGGTTCGGGTTGCACACGCGCTTCCGCATGTTCCGGTTCTTCAAGGCGGCGAGCCTCGCGGTCGACTTCGAGGAAGCGCCTGCCGCCCAGGCCGACGGGGAGAAGCTGGAGGGCGCACGCTTCGAGGTACGCACCGTCCCTGCGGCACTCGACGTGCTCGTCGGGGACGTCAAGGCCTAGCTGCATGCGCATCTTCAGGTACCTGTTCCGCCGCAAGCTCGCGATGCTTGCCGTCCTGATGCTGGTGGTCGGCCAGGCGGCGTGCGACCTCGCGCTTCCTGCCTACACCTCGCAGATCGTCGACGTGGGCATCCAGCAGTCGGGCGTCGAGCACGTCACCTGCGAGGTGATGACGAAGCGCACCCACGACGAGGTCGCATACCTGTTGTCAGGCGACGAGCGCGCCCTGTTCGACGAGTCCTACGACGAGGACGACGGCCTGTACCGGCTGAACGCGCAGGGCCGTGCGGAGATAGGCAGGCTCGACGACATGCTCGCGCGCCCGCTCGTGGCCATCCATTCCGAAAGCGCATCCGCGCCCGACGCCGACGCTGCGCAAGCTTTCGGCGGTGCGCCTTTCGCCGAACTCGCCAGCCATTCCGAAGGCTCTCTGCTGCACCAGCGCGCCATCAGCGCTTCCATCAAGGAATACGAGGCGGCGGGCTACGACCTCACGGGGATGCAGTTCTCCTACCTCGCGCGGGTGGGCGGCCTGATGGCGGCCATCGCCGCGGCGGGCATGGTCCTCGCCATACTCGTGTCCCTGGTCGCCTCGCGGACGGGGGCCCGCATCGGACGCGATATGCGCAGAAGGCTGTTCTCCCAGGTCGTGTCGTTTTCCGAGCGCGAAATCGGCACGTTTTCCGCCGCGTCCCTCATTACGCGCGGCACCAACGACGTGCAGCTCGTGCAGAACGTGTCCATCATGTTGATGCGGATGGTGCTCTACGCTCCCATCCTCGCGCTGGGCGGCATCGTGATGGTGATGGCGACCAGCGCCGAGCTGGGGTGGATCGTGGTCGTGGCGGTGGTCGTCGTGTTCGCGGTCATCGGCACGCTCTTCGCGCTGACCATGCCGCGCTTCAAGACGATGCAGAAGCTCGTCGACAAGGTGAACCTCGTCTCGCGCGAGATGCTGACCGGCATGCCGGTCGTGCGCGCCTTCGGGCGCGAGGCCTTCGAGCAACGACGCTTCGACGAGGCGTCTGCGAAGCTCATGCGCACGCAGCTGTTCACCAACCGCGCCATGGCGTTCATGATGCCCGCGATGATGCTGGTCATGAACCTCACCTCCGTGGCGATCGTGTGGTTCGGCGGCCTCGAGGTGGGGCAGGGCCGCCTGCAGACGGGCGACCTCATCGCGTTCATCACCTACTCGATGGTCATCATCATGGGGTTTTTGATGCTGGGCATGATGGCCGTCATGCTGCCCCGGGCGAACGTGGCCGCCGAGCGCGTCGACGCGGTGATTGCCTGCGAGCCGTCCGTTCGTGACGCACCCGACGCCACACCGCCTGCGCCTCCGGCCCGGGGCGTCCGCATCGAGTTCGAGGACGTGTCCTTCGGCTACGGCGGCGACGGCTGCGAGAACGTGCTCGAAGGCGTCAGCTTCGTGGCCGAGCCGGGCAAAACGCTTGCCATCATCGGCGCGACGGGAGCGGGGAAGTCCACCGTGCTGAAGCTGATCGAGCGCTTCTACGACGTCGACGAGGGCTCCGTGACAATCGACGGCGTCGACGTGCGCGAGCTTCCCCAGGCACGCCTCCGCGCTCTGCTCGCCTACGTCCCGCAGAAGTCGTTTTTGTTCTCCGGCACCATCGCCTCGAACGTCGCGTACGGAAACGAAGGCGCCGACGAGGGCCGCATCCGAGATGTCCTGCGCATCGCGCAGGCCGACGCGTTCGTCCGCGAGAAGGCGGAAGGCCTCCGGTTCGAAATCGCCCAGGGAGGCACCAACGTGTCGGGCGGCCAGCGGCAAAGGCTTGCCATCGCGCGGGCCCTCGCCACGGACGCCCGCGCGCTTCTGCTGGACGACTCGTTCTCGTCGCTCGACTACCGCACCGACGCGGCCCTGCGCCGCGGGCTGGACGAGGCGTTCCCCGCCGTCACCCGCATCGTCGTCGCGCAACGCATCGCCACCGTGATGGACGCCGACCGCATCGTGGTGCTCGAGGAAGGGCGCGTCGTCGGCATCGGCACGCACCGCGAGCTGCTGCGGGAATGCGCCCCCTACCGCGAGATCGCGCTCTCGCAGCTCTCCGAAGCCGAGCTTGCGCGGGGAGATGGTGCCGCATGAGCGGCGTCGCCCCCATCGCAGCGAAGGCGAAGGCGCCCCGGCGGGGTCCCGGCTCGGCCCATCACGGCCCGGGTGGCGCCATGATGCCGGGCGAGAAGCCGCGCGACTTCAGGGGCGCCATGCGCAACATGCTTGCGTTCATGGGCCAGTTCAAGGCGCACCTCGTCGTGGTGTTCCTGTTCGCCATCGGCGCCACCGTGTTCAACATCGTGGGGCCGAAGGTGCTCTCCGAGGCGACCACCGTGCTGTTCGACGGGCTCGTGGCGCGCGTGGGGGGAACCGGCGGCATCGACTTCGACGCCATCGCGCGCATCCTGCTGGCGACCCTCGTGCTCTACCTGCTTTCGTCCGCGTGCTTCTGGGCGCAGTCCTGGGTGATGAGCTACGTCTCGCAGGAGACGTGCTACCGCCTGCGCGGCGCCATCTCCGAGAAGGTCGACCGGCTTCCGTTCGGCTACTTCGACAAGGTGTCGACCGGTGACGTGCTTTCGCGCATCACGAACGACGTCGACACGCTGGGGCAAAGCTTCAACCAGGGCGTGACGCAGCTCGTCATGTCGCTCACCACCGTCGTCGGCGTCGTCGCCATGATGTTCTCCATCAACTGGGCCATGACGCTCATCGCGCTGGTCATGGTGCCTGCGTCCCTCGCGCTCGCGTCGGTGGTGGTGAAGCGCTCGCAGAAGTACTTCTTCGCGCAGCAGACGCTGCTCGGGGAGATAAACGGCCAGGTGGAGGAGACGTTCTCGGGGCATGCCGTCGTCAAGGCGTTCGGGCGCGAGGACGAGACGGTGCGCGAGTTCGAGGCGACCAACGACCGGCTGTTCGAATCCGCGTGGAAGTCGCAGTTCCTCTCGGGCCTCATGTCTCCCATCATGGGCTTCGTGGGCAACCTCGGCTACGTCGCGGTCGCCGTGGCGGGCAGCTTCTTCGCCGTGATGGGCGTCATCACCGTGGGGGACATCCAGGCGTTCGTCCAGTACGTGAAGAACTTCACGCAGCCGCTCACGCAGCTTGCCCAGGTTTCGAACGTGCTCCAGCAGCTTGCGGCCGCCGCCGAGCGCATCTTCGAATTCCTGGACGCCGACGAGCGCCCACCCGAGCATCCTTCCGCCACGACGGACGGCATACGCACTGACGTCGCGTTCGACCACGTGCGGTTCGGCTACGACGTCGAGGCGCCGGTGGTCCGCGACCTCACGGCACGCATCGAGGAGGGCCAGTCGGTCGCCATCGTGGGGCCGACCGGCGCCGGCAAGACCACGTGCGTGAAGCTCTTGATGCGCTTCTACGACGTGGACGCGGGAGAGATCAGGATAGGCGGCCACGACGTGCGCGACTACGCGCGCGACGACGTGCGGTCGCTGTTCGCCATGGTGCTGCAGGACACGTGGCTGTTCAGCGGCACGATACGCGAGAACATCCGCTACGGAGACCTGGAGGCGACCGACGACGAGGTGGTGGAGGCGGCCAAGGAGGCGTGCGCCCACCACTTCATCACGACGCTGCCGGGCGGCTACGACTTCGTCATCGACGAGGACGCCTCGAACGTGTCGGCGGGGCAGCGGCAGCTGCTCACGATAGCGCGCGCCATTCTTGCCGACAGGCGCATGCTCATCCTAGACGAAGCGACCTCTTCGGTGGACACGATGACCGAGGCGAGGATACAGACCGCCATGGACAACCTCATGCGCGGACGCACTTCGTTCGTCATCGCGCACCGCCTCTCCACCATCCGCGACGCAGACCTCATCCTGGTGGTGGATGGGGGAGACGTCGTCGAGCAGGGAACCCACGACCAGCTGCTCGGGCTTGGCGGGTTCTATGCCGAACTGTATAATGCTCAGTTCGAAGAAAGGCTGACGTGAGCAAGCAAGACAGAAAAGACCGCTACTTCGGAGACGGGGCGCGCCTTGACGGCACGCGTGGCGGCACATGCCCGGACGGGCGCCTTCTTCCCGACGGCATCGAGCGCCTGACCGAGGAGGCCCTCTGCGCCGAGCGTCTGATGCCCGAGGGCGGAGCCCGGCTGGGCGATGCGTCTTCCGGAAAGGTGAAGGTGGCCGCGTTCGACTTCGACGGCACCTGCCTCAACGGCTCGTCGCCCAAGAAGCTCGTCACGACGCTCAGCAGGAAGAAGCTGCTCTCGCCCTACAACGTCTTCCGCGCGGGGCTGTGGGGGCTTGCCTACAAGCTCAACCTTCCCAAGGATCCCGAGGGCGTGCGGCAGCGCGTGTTCTCGGCCTTCGAGGGCTGTGCGGCCAGCAACGTCAACGACTTCCTCGGCCGCTTCTACCACGAGCGCATCGCGCAGCTCTACCGCCCCGATGCCGACGCCTCCATGGTCGCCCACCTCGAGGCGGGCCATGCGGTGGTGCTCATCTCGGCGAGCTTCGAGCCCATCATCGCCTCCGCCATGGTGGCACATCCCATCCCCATCGCGATATCCACGCGCATGAGCATCGACGGCGAGGGGCGCTACACGGGCAAGATCGAGGGGCTGCCCACGGAGGGTCTCGAGAAGATCGTCGTGCTAAGGAAGTTCCTCGACGAGTACTACGGCGCGGGGAAGTGGGAGCTGGGCTGGGCCTATGGCGACCATTATTCCGACCTCGACCTGCTCAGCGCCGCCGAGCACCCGTGCGCGGTCACCCCCGACGCGAAGCTGAGGCGCCATGCCGAGGCATGCGGATGGGACGTCCTCGACTGGAATTGACGCGGCTTCCTTACGGGATTGCAACGCAACCGTTGTGATTCAAATGCGGTTTTTCTATATGGAACAAATGTTCGTGACAAAGTACGCCGCCGTATTGTAGAATACCGTCATCGTCCAAGCCGACGACCAGACGCTGGGAAAGGGGGATCCATGTCTGACAAGCCTGAGAAGAAGCCGACGCACAACGACGAGCCGAACGAGCCGCCGTTCGACTACCTCAAGCGCGCCGAAGAGGCGAACGATTCGGGGGATTCCCTGCTCAGCATGTATCTTTACCTGGCAGCTTTCCAGAAGTCGTTCGGCCGGGGTGAGGAGCCAAGCGATGCCGCCATATTCGGGCTGAAGCAGGCCTGGGCGATCGCATGCGCCAACAAGGAAAGGCAGCTCGCGGAATACATCTTCGAACTCATGGAGCCGTACCTAAACGCCACGGAAATCGAGATGTGCGCCGACCAGCTGCAGAACCTCACGCTCGACAAGCTTGAGGAGTTCGGGCTCACGAGGGAAGACCTCGAGGACATGGCCCAGATGATAACCGACGACATCATGGGGGACATCGGCCCCATGGTCAAGTTCGACGGACTCGGCGTCAAGCGCCTTTCGCTGGGGGCCAGCAAGGCGTCTGCGGCCGCGGGGAACGCCGGTTCCGGCCAAGGCCCTGCGGCCGACGATGCCTCGGCCGACGATGCGGGCCAAGGCGAGCTCGCCGCCATCGAAGGAGAGGTCCAGGACGCGTTCTCCGAAGAAGGGGAAGCGCTGGACTACGAGCGTATCGTGGGCTACGACGCGGCCGTCGAGATGATGCGTCAGTTCGGCGTGGGCATGAAGGACGACCCGAAGTTCCAGCAGTTCATCGGCATGCTCAACGCGCGCCATGGCCTTGACAAGCGTCCCGCCCCCGACTCCCTGCTGTTCAGATCGCATGCCCGCGAGGACGCCAACCGGTTCATGCTCGCCACGCTCGGCGAGCTCGACTTGCCGTCGGTGCACATGCGCATGGAGGAAAACTTCCAGGGCATGCCCGTGCTTTGCATCAGTGCCCGAGCCATCGACATCCCTTCGACCAGCGCATTGGGCGGCGTGTTCCAAAACGGCGGCGTGCTCATCCTCGAGGACGTCGACCTGTGGGAGTCGCCTTCCATGGACGCGCCCGATGACGGCAGCTCGTTCTTTCTCATGCAGATGACGCGGGGCGCCCGCGAAGCCGTCAACCTCATCCGCAGCGCGGTCGAGAACCCCGAGGTGTACGTCATCGCCACGTCCTCCATCGAGGGTCCTATAGACGATTTCTTCCTCGACCTGCTCGAGCCGCTCTACCTCATCGACATCGATTATCCCACCGAGGAGGAGCGAAGCCTCATCTGGATGGACATCGCCAAGGAGCACCCTTCCATCCGCAGCATCAACCGGCGCGACCTGGTCAAGTACTCGGCCAACCTTCCGCGCTACGACATCTACATGGCTGCGCGCGAGGCGATCGAAGAGGCGTACAAGGTGGGTCTCATGACGCGGCGCTACCACCCGGTGTCCCGCGACAACATCTTCGACAAGCTGGCGGCGTACCAGCCGCTCGACTCCAGCGAGTACACCGAGCTGGAGGACGAGGTCGTGCGCGACTTCCAGTCCGACCTGAACCACATCGACGACCTGCTGGGCGACGCGTAGGCGTTTTTCGCCCCACGGGAACGAAAGAAGCGCCGCATGGGCATTGTCGACATGCTTCTCCTGGGCGTCGGCCTGTCCATGGACGCGTTCGCCGTATCGGTCTGCAAAGGCCTTCAGTCGCGGAAAATCAACTGGAGACGCGCCTTCGTCACGGCGTTCTTCTTCGGTGCGTTCCAGGCGCTCATGCCCCTGCTCGGTTGGCTGCTCGGGTCCACGGTGCAGTCATACATCGAGCCGGTGGGCGACTGGGTCGCGTTCGGGCTGCTTGCGGCCATCGGCGGCAAGATGATATGGGACGCGGCGCACGACGACGGGTCGTGCGCGCCCGACCCTCCTGGGCGAGGCCGCTTCCTTGCCGAGCTGCTCATGCTGGCCGTCGCGACCAGCATCGACGCGTTCGTCGCCGGCATCTCCTTCGCCATGACCGACTTGAACATATGGCTCGCAATAACGGTCATCGGGGCCACCACCTTCGCGTTGTCGCTCGTCGGCACGGTGGTGGGGAACAGCTTCGGGTCGCGTTTCAAGAGGTGGGCGACGCTGGCCGGCGGCGTCTGCCTCGTCCTGCTCGGCGCCAAGATCCTCGTCGAACATTTCCTCGGATGATTCGCCGCATGCGTATCCGAACCGACGGCGTCTCGCTTCGACGCGTCGTCGCCTCGAACTAACTCGTGCCGGGCGCACAGGTAGTCGAGCGATTCTGCAGAACAAGAAACCCGTGGGAAAATCGCTCCCACGGGTTTCGCAATTCGAAGCCAAGCGAGACACCTGTGCGCCCGGTACGAGTGGATTTCTCGGCTCCTTTGGCTTACCTCCGCTCGTACGCCGTCGGTTCGGATGCGTTGAGCGCGGCTACAGCACGGGGTAGCTGCCCAGCACTTTCACCTCGCGCAGCTTCAGGCGCAGGCACGAAAGCGCGGTCTGCGCGTGCACGTCGGTGTCGCGCCCCTGGAACTCGGCGAAGAACATGTAGTCGCCCAGCTGCTGCTTGAGCGGCCGCGACTGGATCATCGTCAGATTGATGCCGGCGAAGGCGAACTCGCCCAAGATCATGTTGAGCACGCCTGCGCGGTCGTTTTGCAGCCAGAGCGCGAGGGAGGTCTTGTAGGTGTCGCTTACAAGGCTCTCGGCGGCGCCCTGCCTGCCGATCAGCGCGAACGCCGTCTGGTTGCCCAGATGGTCGCCGATGTCGGCGGCCATCACCTTGCAGCCGTGAAGCTCGGCGGCGAGCGCGTTCGCGATGCCGGCCACCGTCGCATCGTCGGAGGCCTTGCGCGCGCTTTCCGAGGTTGACGTCGTGGCGACGGTCTCCTTCCCAGGGAAGCGCTCGTTGAGGTAGCGGCGGCACTGCGCGAGGCCTTGGGGGTGCGACGCGATCGTCTTGATGGTTTCGACGGTGGCGTCGGGGGATGCGACCAGGCAGTGGCGGATGTCGATCACCTTCTCAGCCAGGATGACCGAGCTCGACCTGAAGGCGAAGTTGTCGAGCGTCGCCGTGACGGGCCCTTCGATGGAGTTCTCCTTGGCGACGACGCCGTACTTCGAGCGCCCGCGGTCGACCGCGTCGAACACCTCGTCGAAGGAGGTGCACTCGACGAGGACGGCGTCCTCGATGCCCAGCTCGCCCGCGAAGAACATGGCGGCCTTGTGCGTGTAGCTTCCGATGGGGCCGAGGAATGCTATCGAGTTGTCCATGTCGTTCATGGGTCCATCCGTCCTTTTCGTCGCGGGGTGAAGGACACCATGATAGGAGTTCCCCTCCCGCTTCGCCAGTTTCCTTCGATTGGAGGTCGTGTTCATGTTACGTGCGAATTAACTCATAACATTTTCGCACCGCTTGCGGCACTTCTGCTCATTTTTTGTCCCCCGCCCCTTCCAATGCCTTCGTGCAACCTGCAAAATGTTTCTGGTTTGTAAAAGACGAGGACACCTAGAGGGGGTGTGCAAATGGAAGATCAGGCTACACTGACAGGCGCCATGGACGTTTTGGAGTCGCGCGGTGTGACCCGTAGGAGCTTCATGAAGCTGTGTGCAGGCGTCGCCGCAGCAGCCGGGCTCTCGCAGGTCGCCATTCCGCGTGTCGCCGAGGCGATCGAGAAGTCTGTGATTGGAGCTACTTCCGGTGACCTTTATCCAGTCATTTGGATAGAAGGCGCATCATGCACGGGCTGTACGGAATCGTTCGCCCAGATTGAGACACCAGACGTAGCTTCCGTTGTACTTGACGTCATTTCGCTGAACTACTCGGAAACGCTTTCGGCTGCCGCCGGCCACTCTGTCGAGGAGGCCAAGGAGCAGACGATCGCCGCAGGCAACTACATCCTCATCTACGAGGGTGCGGTGCTCGAGGGATGGGGCGGCCATGCGCTGCGCGCCTCCACGGTCAGCGGCGAGACGTCGATCACGGGCGCCGAGGCGCTCATCGAGGCAGCATCCAACGCCAACGCGGTCGCCGCCATCGGCTCCTGCGCGGTCAACGGCGGCTGGATGGCCGCGGCTCCCAACCCGGCCAAGGCGCTCGGCGTGCAGCAGTTCCTGCAGAAGGAAGGCATCGACACCCCGGTCATCAACATCCCGGGCTGCCCGGTCAACCCCGAATGGGTCATGTCCGTGCTGGTCGACATCGTCCTCATGGAGGACCCGTCGCTCATCGAGCTCAACGGCTACAACGAGCCGGCGGCCCTGTTCGACCAGACCATCCATGACAACTGCGAGCGTCGCGGGCACTTCGAGAACGGCGAGTTCGTCTACAAGTTCGGCTCCGAGGAAGAGAAGCTCGGCTATTGCCTCTACCCGCTGGGCTGCCGCGGTCCCCAGACGAAGGCGCTGTGCGGCGTCACCCTGTGGAACAACCGCCGCTCCTGGTGCGTGCAGGCCGGCTCTCCCTGCATCGGTTGCTGCGAGGCGAACCCCTTCAACCCGGGCGACAACTGGGTCGAGGTCAACACGCCGTTCTACAACCGCTTCCGCGACCTGAGCATCGGCGACTTCAAGTTCCAGCCCGCGCCTGCCGCGTGGATCGTCACCG
>CAJUSL010000028.1:0-699 GCA_910589135.1 uncultured Eggerthellaceae bacterium | reverse complement strand
GACGGCGGCGCCGACTTCGAGCCCATCCGCAAGTGGGACAAGGAGCACCCCGACAAGTCCATCGGCGTCTACGCCAACCCCGAGACTGGCGGCCCCGTCGTCACTCCCGAGCTCATTGAAGAGAACACCCATCGCGCCCCCAAGGCCGCCGATGAGGTCGTTGCCGACTACGAAGAAGAATAGGGGGTGAGGCTGAATGGCACGTTCGATCATTGATCCGATTACCCGTATCGAGGGTCACCTGCGCGTCGAGATGGAAGTCAACGACGGCGTCGTGACCGATGCCTGGGTTTCCGGCAACTGCTTCCGCGGCATGGAGCTCGTGGTGCAGAACCGCACGCCCCAGGATGCTGCCCAGATCGTGCAGCGCATCTGCGGCGTATGCCCGGTTTCCCACTCGCATGCGTCCGCTATCGCGGCCGAGAAGGCGTATGGAATCACCATCTCCAACAACGCCCGCCTCGTCCGCAACCTCATCGAGGGAGCGCAGTTCCTGCACTCCCACATCCTGTGGTTCTACAACCTGTGCGCGCTTGACTACGTCAACCCGCTGAACGCACTCGACGCAAACGTCGCCGACCTGTACGACATCGCAGGCCAGTACTACACCACTAACACCGGCGAGGCCATCACCTCGACCAACACCGACTTCGTCGCCTTGAAGGAGCGCCTTGCGAAGTTCGCCGCACACGGTCCGCT
>CAJUSL010000027.1 GCA_910589135.1 uncultured Eggerthellaceae bacterium | reverse complement strand
ACCGAAGACGACGTGCGCGAATGGGCCATCCCCCGCATCGCGCGGTACAAGGTGCCCAAGCGCGTGTTCTTCGTGGACGACTTCCCCATGACGCCTTCGATGAAGGTGCAGAAGTTCAAGCTGCGCGAGATGGCCGAGGAGCTGGTGAAGGCGGGGAAGTAAGGCGGTCGTTTGCATTTCCGTCCTTGCGTCGCGGGAGGGGTCTCGGCGGCGAAAGCCGTCGTCATGGTACCCCTGTTTATAATCCCGGGCGGGTCAATGAACGAAACGTGCGATTTGCTACTGTAAGGGCACGGTAGCCTTTAAAGGCGGTGGAATATGGCGAACATCCTTTCCATACGGCTCATACGCCCCGAACTCCCCAACGATTACGTGCGCGACCGGGCAATCGTCGACCGGATGGTGTCGGTGGTGACGCAGCAGCGGCTGACGTTTCTGCATGCCCCGGCCGGCTACGGCAAGACCATGGCCATGGCGGAAATGGGCGAGCGCTTGAAGCAGCGCGGGCACGACGTGGCGTGGCTGACGCTTGACTCGTTCGTGGCGAATCCCGACTCCTTCTGGACGCACCTGACCACGGCGCTTCAAATAAGCGAGGGGGTGCCTCCGGGCGAGAACCGGGCGGTCGCGCTTTCGGGGCGGCTGTTCCAGAACGGGCCGCGCAACGACCGCTTCGTGTTCGTCGACTGCTTCGAAGAGATAGCCTCGGCACAGCTGACCGACGAGTTCCTGTGGTTCTGCTCGCTGACGCCGCCCGACCTGCATTTCGTCATCGGCACGCGCACGCTGTCGGGCGAGGCGAAGGCCGCGGCGTTCCAGCTGGGCGAGCGCGTGGTCGCCGCCGAGGACATGGAGCTGACGGCCGACGAGACCGCCTGCGTGCTGGAAGCCCTTTGCGGGGAGGCGCCGTCCGAGGCGCTGTGCGCGGAGCTGCACGCCAAGACGCGCGGCTGGGTGCGCGGCGTGCGCCTGGCCGGACAGGCCCTTCTGCGCAGCGCCAGCCTGGGGTCGCCGCTGCAGTTCGACGGCGGCAACCTGGTGGTGCGGGAGTTCTTCTCGGGGCAGATCATGGCGCGCCTGCCGCCCGAGCTGCACTCGTTTCTGGTGCGCATCTCGCTGTTCGAGCGGTTCAGCCGCAACCTGCTGGCCATCGCCTTCCCGGACGAGGACGCCAACGGGCTGCTTGACGAGCTGCTGCGCCTGAACCTGCTCGTTTCCAGCTGCGACGGGGAAGGAGCGTGGTATCACCTGCATCCGCTGTTCGCCGACTTCCTGCATCAGGAGCTGCTCGAGTCCGACATCGTCGACATCCGCCGCGTGTGCCTGGTCGCGAGCGAGTGGTTCCATAACATGGGGTTCCAGAACGAGTCGGCGAAGTACCTGAGCATGTCGGGCGACATCGCCTACCTGGAGGGGCTGGCCGAAGCGGTCAGCGGGCTCACGCGGCCCAACAGGCAGGTGGACCCGCTGCTGTGGATGTGCCGCCTGCGCTCGGACGAGATACCCGCGTCGCCGTTTCTGTGCATCATGGCGGCGTGGACCTGCGTCACCATGGCGCGCCTGCACGACGCCAGCACGTGGATCCGCGCGTTCGAGCAGGCGCTCGAGCGTCCCGAGAACGCCACGCTTCTACCCGTGGGACTGGCCGAGTTCTCGGCGAAGTGCCTGCACATGAAGCATCACGCCATGATGGGCGAAGGTGAGCAGGCGCTGGCGCTGTGCGAGGAGTTGCAGAACGGCGACCAGCCCATCAACTCGTCGCTGCTCAGCATGATCAACCAGTCGGAGGCCGAGGCGTACGAGAGCGTCGGCGACTACGAGCAGGCGATGGAGCACTACCTGAAGGCGCAGGCGAGTGCCAGCGTTGACCGCACCGTCCATCAGCTGTTCTTCAACGAGTACACCTATGCGGTGGTGCAGTACTACTATGGCGAGCATGCCAAGGCGCGCCAGGGCTGCGAAAGCCTGATTGCGAAATGTCCGCCCGACTTCGCCATCTATGGGGCGGCCTGCGCGCTGCTTGCGCGCGTGCTGATAGAAATCGACG
The DNA here is from genome assembly GCA_910589135.1 of uncultured Eggerthellaceae bacterium. Classification (GTDB taxonomy): domain Bacteria; phylum Actinomycetota; class Coriobacteriia; order Coriobacteriales; family Eggerthellaceae; genus MGBC163016. The sequence goes on along the minus strand of CAJUSL010000027.1, from coordinate 20,110 downwards.
CGGCCGACGCGGTGCCCGTCCTGCTCGAGGAGGCCGAGCGCGGCATCACGCCCTATCGCCACATCGATTTGTACCTGGAGACGAAGATGGCCGGGTCGATATGGCTGCTGGCGCAGGGGCGCGTTTCGCAGGCGTTCGAGACGATCACCGAGGCGGTGCTGCGCGGCGAGCAGTACGAGAACATCCCGCGCATGGCGCTGCTGTCTGCCTATTACCTGCAGGCCCAGATAGCGATGCGACAGGGCAACCTGAAGGAACTGAAGATCATCGAGCAGAAGTACCTTCTGCGCCTGCGCGAAGGCGACCTGTTCAACGAGCTGCTGCTGGAATCCATCCAGGCGTACGTGCTGATGCTCGAAGGCGACCAACGCCACGCGCTCGCCAAGCTGGACGGCATGATCCTCACGGCGCTGGACCACCACTTCAACCGCATGGCGGTGAACTCGCTGGTCGACCGCACGCTGCTGCTGTCCGCCATGGGCGAGACGTCGCGGGCCATGGCGTCGCTCAACGAGCTGATCCGCATCGCCCACCGGCAGGGCTACATCCGCACCGTCCTGAACGCGGGCGCGCCCATGCGGCACATCCTGCGCGACTTCTCGACCTCGCGCAAGGCCGGCGGCGCGGTGCGCACGTACGTGAAGTCGCTGCTGCTGCGGTTCGGCAACGAGCCCGACGCCCGCAGCGGCGAGCTGGACGAGCAGGTGGGCCTGCTGCAGAGCGACTACCTGCTTACGGCGCGCGAGGTGGAGGTGCTGAAGCTGCTGAACATGGGCATGTCGCGCAAGGAGATCGCCGAGACGCTTTCCATCAGCATCAACACCGCGAAGAAGCACCTGTCGAACATCTACGCGAAGATGGGCGCGAACACGCGCGAGGAAGTGCTGGAGAACATCGCCCGCGAGACGGCCTGACCCTGCTTCTTTTCCGTTCCTCACCCTTCCGGGTACCCGTCTCGATAGCACTCCTATTTGGTACCGATTAGGTGTTCTGTCTCACCCGCCCGCTTCCTATGCTTCTTCTCAACAGATGCGATGCGGGGGTTTCTGCGCTCCGCCTTGCCGAAAGACCGTATCGCCGAAGGCATCGCATCCGATCAGCAAGGGGAATACAAGAGAGAAAGGAAAGCCCATGAGCACGCCATCCATGGCGGGGGTGCCCAACAACACGGTCGACGAGCACGGCGTTCGTTGGCGCCGCACCCGCTGCCATATGTGCCACATGAACTGCAGCATCTACGCCGGCACCGACACGAAGACGGGCCGTCTGGTGGAGTTGCGTCCCGACGACAAGGAGGGCACGGTCCTCTGCAACCGCCTGGGCAAGAAGGGCGAGCGCGCCATCAAGTTCCACTACCATCCCAAGCGCATCAACCATCCGCTGAAGCGCGTCGGCGAGCGCGGCGAGGACAAGTGGGAGCAGATTTCCTACGACCAGGCCATCACCGAGATCGCAGAAAAGCTGCAGGCCCTCGTCGACGAGTACGGCCCCGAGACGCTGGTGGCGTCCGAGGGAACGTACCGTTCGGACCACCTGTGGGCGCGCAGCCGCTTCACCAACCTGCTGGGCAACCCCGGCAACGTGATCGACCCCGGCACCATCTGCTGGTGCTGGAACTACACGCTCAACATGGCCATGGTCGGCTGGCCGGTCGAGTCCATGATGCCCACCTCGCCGCAGCAGTCGAGCACCATCGTCAACTGGGGCAAGCGCTGCCAGGAGGCCTATGCCCCCGAGGCGCCGCTGTGGCGCACCATCAAGGGCCGCACCTCCGTCAACGAGACCGACCCCGCGCAGCTGATCGTGGTCGACCCGGTGTGCATCACCGAGTCGGGCCAGGCCGACGAGTGGCTGCAGCCCTACCCGAACACCGACTGCCTGATCTGCCTGTCGTGGGTGCACTACGTCATCCGCGAGAAGCTGTACGACGAGGACTTCCTGAAGTACTGGTCCAACGCCGTGTTCCTCTTCCGCACCGACACCAACAAGCTGCTGCGCGCCAGCGACGCGTTCGCCGACGGCAAGCACGAGGACTTCGTGGTGTGGGACGGCAAGCGCGACGGCGTGCTGGGCTGGTGCTCGGACGAGAACCGCTACTACACCGACGAAGGCGTCGAGGTGGACGCCCAGCTCTACGGCACCTACCAGGTCACGCTGGCCGACGGCTCCACCGTGGAATGCATCACCGTGTTCGACGCCATCAAGAACCGCATGGACGAGTACACCCCCGAGTATGCCTCGAAGGTGTCGGGCGTGCCGGTGCGCAAGATCGAGTCGGCGGCCCGCCTGTACGCCACCAACGGCCCGGCCTGCATCATCTGGGGCCTGGGCGGCGGCGACCAGCATGGCACGAACGCGTCCAGCTTCGGCATCGCCAAGACCATCCTGCGCATCATGTGCGGCAACATCGACAACCCCGGCGGCGAGTTCGTCGGCATGCCCTGCGACCCCAACGCCGTGGGCAAGGAGAAGACGTATCCGGTGCGCAACGCCGAGTTCGAGCTCTCCGAGCTGCAGGACCCGGCCAACCAGGACAAGTTCATCGGGAACGACCGCTTCCGCGTCATGTCGTGGAAGGGCTTCAAGATGATCGACCGCAACTACCGCAAGATGTTCGGCATCCCGCGCCCGATGCTGCACCAGATGCTCTGCTCGCCGGCGCTGGTCATGGACGCCATGATCGACGGCGACCCGTATCCCATCAAGGCGATGATCTGCTGGGAGTCGAACCCGCTGGCGTGGGCGCCCAACACCAAGAAGATGTACCGCGCCTTGAAGAACCTCGACCTGCTGGTGGTCGTGGAGTACTGGAAGACCCCGACGGCCGCGCTGGCGGACTACATCATGCCCGCCTGCGACTGGATGGAGCGCCCGCTGTGCACCACGTCCGAGGACTCCATGGACTTCATCGTGGTGGGCGACCGCGGCGTGGAGCCCTACGAGGAGCGCCGCGTTGACTACGACTTCTTCCGCGCGCTCGGCTGCGCCATGGGCCAGGAAGAGCACTGGCCGTGGAAGACCTACGAGGAGGCCATCGAGTACACCGTCGAGCGCGTGCCCGACCTCGACTACGAGAAGGCCGTCAACATGGGCATGTACTTCCCGTACCCCACCGAGTATTACAAGTACAGCAAGCGCCTGGACAACGGCCAGATCATGGGCTTTGCCACCAACTCGCGCAAGGCCGAGATCTACGCGTCGGTGCTCGAAGACCTCGACTACGACCCGCTGCCCGTCTACCGCGAGCCCGAGTCGCCCCTGGGCGACCCTGAGATGGCGAAGGAGTATCCGCTGCGCCTGACGATTTCGGGCCGCGTCAGCCCCTTGTACCACTCCGAGATGCGCACGCCGGGCCACGGCACGCGCACGGTCGAGCCCTACCCGATGACCTGGATGCACCTCAACGACGCGCGCAAGCTGCGCATCAAGGAAGGCGACTGGATTTGGATCGAGACGCCCATGGGCCGCATCCGCCAGAAGGCCCACGTCGGCTGGGACATCCCCGAAGGCGTCGTGCAGGTGCCGCCCAGCTGGTGGTACCCCGAGCTTCCGGCCGAGGAGCCGTGGAGCCAGGGCGTGTTCGACGCCGCCGGCAACGTGCTGGTGGACGACGACCCCGACAAGGCCGACCAGATGACGGCAACGTGGTGCACGCGAGGGCTGCTCTGCAAGGTGTACCCGTGCATCGACCCGTCCGACGGCACCGACGACGCCATTCCCGTCGACCAGTACGACGGCAAGCACGACACCGTGTGGGACCAGGCCTTCGCGAACCTGTCCAACTGGAGGCTGGAGAAATAGCCCTCCCCGAGGCGGGCGGCGCTCATCTCCCTTGCGTCGCCCGCCGCTTTCGAAAGGACCGGCATGGGAGCTTACGGGCCGCCTCCGGGCTTTTACCGCAACATACCGTGTGTCCGCATAGATCCGGCGGTGTGCACGGCTTGCATGAGATGCATGGAAGTGTGTCCGAGAAAGGGGGTCATCGGCATCGAAAACGTGTCCGGCAGGAGGTATGCGGTGGTGCGCGAACCAGGCAAATGCGCCGGTTGCGGCAGGTGTGTTGGAGCATGCCTGACCAATGCGATCGGCCTGGTTCTGACCTAGTCTCGCCGATTCGAAGAGCGTCCTGCCTGACAAACAATCGTGTTGGAACCGTATTCAAGGATTCAAAAGGAGGAGAGATGAGAGAGAAGACGATGTTCAAGGTAGGCATTACCGCGTTGTCGATACTGATCGTGGTCGCCACGTTCCTTATCCCCACGCCGGAAGGCCTTCCCTTCGAAGGCAAGATGCTGCTGGGCATCCTGCTCGCCTGCGTGATCATGTGGATCACCGAGGCCATCCCGATCGTGATCACCGCGTGGCTGTTCGCCGCGACGGTGCCCATTTTGGGAATATTGTCATCGGGGGAAACCTGGTCGCAAGGCGTCAGCGTGGCGATGGTGGTGTGCCTGCCGTGCTTCGCGTTCGCGCTGTTCGTGCAGTACTCGTCCATTTCGCTTCGCATCATCGCGTTCATTCTGAAATGGGCCAAGAACGATTCGAGCAAGGTGCTCGGCGGCCTCATGGTGGCCACGGCACTCCTGTCGCTGATTATCGACGACCTCGTGCTGGTGATCATGATGCTCCCGTTCGCGTACAAGATTCTGGACGAGAACAAGACGCCGTGGGGTAACAAGTCCAACCTGGCGAAGGCGCTCGTTTTGGGCATCGCGTTCGCATCCTACATCGGCGGCTGGATCACCCCCGTCGGTAGCGTGGTCAACATCCTCGCCATGGGCTTCGCCGAGCAGTCGCTGGGCGTCACCGTCACGTTCGCCAACTGGATGGTGCTCGGCATCATCACGAACATCGTGACGCTTCCGATCGCCTGGTTCGTGCTGGTCAAGGTGTTCAAGCCCGAGCCCATCACCGACGAGGCCCTGGAGCGGATCCAGAGCGAGCGCGCCGCGCTTCCCGGATTCACCAAGGACGAGATCTGGGGCACGCTGGTCATTCTCGTCACGCTGGCTCTCTGGATCGCCGGCTCTTGGTTCCCGCAGCTCGACATGGTGGTCATCGGCCTCATCGCGCTGGGCCTCATGTTCCTGCCGCCCTTCCAGTGCGTCTCGTTCAAGCGCTACGTCGACGAGAGCCCCTGGCAGGTGGTCATGCTCAACTGGGCCGTCGGCTGCTTCGTCGCCGGCATGATCGCCACGGGAGCCATGACCTGGCTCGTGAACGCGGTGTTCGGCCCGTTCGGCGCGCTGCCGATCGTGATCATCATGATCTTCGTGGCCGTCTTCTCGTGCGTGCTCCACAACATCCTTCCCGCGGGCGCTGCCGTTGCGGGCCTGCTCACCATCCCCGTCTGCGGCCTGGTCGCAAGCGTGGGCGGCAACGTCACCGCGGCCATCTTCATGTGCGCCGTGTTCTCGTCCGCTGCGTTCCTGCTGCCGCTCGATTTGTGCGTGTACGTGGCCTATTCGAGCGACCGCAAGTACTTCTCGCCCATCGACGAGCTGAAGGTGGGATGGGCTCCCAGCATTGCTGCCATCGCCATGACCGCGGTGGTCATCCCGGCGGTGTGCGGGCTTATGGGACTTGCGTAGGGCCAGCGCCCATGCAATCCCGGCCCGGTTCGGAAAGAAAGGATTCGTGATGATTACCGACGAGTATTCGAGCGCGGTCGACCTCGCGTGCGACATCAGGAGCAAGAAGGTGGCCCCCTCCGAGGTGATGGAGGAGACCGTCAAGGCCATCGAGGAGCGCAACCCGTCCATCAACGCGTTCGTGTACACCAACTTCGACGAGGCGCGCGCGAACGCCAGGCGCGAAGACGAGCTGCTGGCGAAGGGCGAGGCCAAAGGGTCGTTCTTCGGCATTCCCACGGCCGCCAAGGACTTCATCCCCGGCATTCCCGGGTGGCCCGGGACCTTCGGCGGCGTCAAGGCGCTCTCCCATTTGGTGGACGACCACTGGGGAAGCTACACCGGCGCGATGCACGACGAAGGCGCCATCATGGTGGGGAAGACCAACTCGCCGTCGTTCGCCTTCCGGGGCACGTGCGACAACAAGATGTTCGGCCCCACCAGCACGCCGTTTGCGCCGGGCTACAACTCGGGCGGCTCGTCGGGCGGCGGCGCGGCGGCGGTGGGCGACGGCATGCTGCTGATTGCGGAAGGCACCGACGGGGGAGGCTCCATCCGCATCCCTGCCGCCTGGTGCGGATGCTACGGCTTCAAGGCCGGCAACGGCATCATCGGCGGCGCGCCCAGGCCCAACGCCTACGGCACGTGCCACCCGTACTGCTGGGACGGCACGATATCCCGCACGGTGAAGGACGCGGCGTACGCGCTTCAGGCCATGTCGGGGTACGACCCGTTCGACCCCAACAGCATCGATCTGGGCGAGCGCGACTACATCGCCGCGCTTCAGAAGTCCATCAAGGGCATGAGGATCGGCTTCACTCCCGACTTCGGCATCTTCCCGGTCGAGCCCGAGATAGCGGCGATATGCGAGGCGGCGGCGATGAGGTTCGAAGATGCAGGCGCGACGGTCGACCGGGTCGAGTTCGGCTTCAAGCGCTCCGCCAAGGAGCTTGCCGACTCGTGGTGCCGCATGATCACCATCTCGGGCGGCCTGGGAACCGTGGAAGAGCTCAAAGAGCAAGGCATCGACCTTCTACGCGACCACGCCGACGACCTGCCCGAGGAATTCATCTACTGGGTCGAGGATGCCTACAAGCGCAACTACGTCGACTTCCACAACGAGGAGGTCATCCGTACCGAGGTGTTCGACGAGTTGCAGACGGCCTTCCTCGACTACGATCTGATCCTGTCGCCGACGCTTGCATGCAACCCGCCCAAGAACGACCCAGGACGCAATACGCTTGGCCCCACCCAGATAGCGGGGGTTGCGACCGAGCCTCTGATCGGCTTCTGCCTGACGTTCTTCTGCAACTTCACGGGACATCCGGCCGCGTCGATCCCGGCGGGTCTGTCCGAGGCGGGATTCCCGGTGGGGCTGCAGATGATCGGCAAACGCTTCGGCGAGGTGGACCTTCTCGCGGCAAGCGCCGCGTTCGAGAGGGTCGCGCCGTGGGCCGACCTGTACAAGATAACCGCCCAGCGGGCGCTGTAGGCGGCAGTCGCTTGCGGCAACGCCCCTTCGAGGTGCGCGTCGATGGCTTGGCGCGCACCTTGCTCTGACCGCTTCGACTACGACAAGGAGACACGATGTCAAAAAAGACTTCCGACAAGTCCGTCATCAAATGCCTGGGCTTCTGCGGCTTCGGCATGGGGGCCAACGCGACCGAAGTGGACGTCAAGGACGGCCGCGTCGCCCGCATCCGTCCGCTGCATTACGACCAGCTCTACGAGCCCGAGGACCTGAACTACTGGAAGATAAAGGCGCGCGGCAAGGAGTTCGAGCCGCTCATGAAGAGCTTCCCGCCGCCGCTTGCGGTGGGCTACAAGCCCCGCGCGTTCTCGCCGAACCGCATCCCGTACCCGCTGAAGCGCGTGGACTGGGACCCCAACGGCGAGCGCAACACGCACAACCGCGGCAAGTCGAAGTACGTGCGCATCAGCTGGGACGAGGCCGCGGGCACCATCGCGGCCGAGATCAAGCGCATCCAGGAAGACTTCGGCCCCTTCGCCATCTACGCGCAGTCCGACGGCCACGGCGAGACCAAGAGCATCCACGCCTCGCACGGCTGCCAGACCAACCTGTTGCAGCTGACGGGCGGCTTCCTGAAGCAGGCGCGCCAGCCCGACTCGTGGGAAGGCTGGTATTGGGGCGCGAAGCACGCCTGGGGCATGAACCCGGTGGGCATGCAGACCACGACCACCAACGTGGTCAAGGACGTTGCCGAGAACAGCGACGCGATCCTGTTCTGGGGCGCCGACCCCGAGACCACGCCGTGGGGCTGGGGCGGCCAGATGGCCAGCCGTTTGAGCTACTGGTTCACCGAGCTCGGCATCAAGTCCGTCTACATCTGCCCCGACCTGAACTACGCGGCGGCCATCCATGCCGACAAGTGGTTCCCGGTGCTTCCCAACACCGACGTCGCGCTGCAGCTGGCGATCGCCTACGTGTGGATCACCGAGGGCCTGTACGACAAGGCCTACATCGAGACGCACTCCGTCGGCTTCGACAAGTTCGAGGAGTACGTGCTGGGCGCCGAGGACGGCGTGCTGAAGACGCCGGAGTGGGCTGCCGAGAAGTGCGGCATTCCCGACTACAAGATCAAGGCGCTGGCGCGCTACTGGGCCGCGCGCAAGGTTTCGATCGCGCACTGCAACGGCGGCGGCTACATCCGCGCGGCGTTCTCGCACGAGCCGGCGCGCATGGAGGTGTACCTGCTGGGCATGCGCGGCGTCGGCCAGCCGGGCGTCAACATGTTCCAGATGATCGAGTGGCAGCTGATGGGCATCGAGTCGTGGAACCCGCTGCCGTCCTGCACCGTCCTGCCCAGCGTGGAGGGCTGCTACCGCGGCGCCACCATGGACTTAAGCGAGCCGTTCATCCCCAAGACGCGCATCCACGACGCCATCCTGGACGGCTCGATCGACTGGCATGGGCACGTCATCGCCGGCATTGCGGCCCTCGACCAGCTGTTCGACTTCCACTGGGACAAGGACCGCGACGGCGGCATCAAGATGATCTGGTCGGACGCGCCGTGCTGGTCCACCTGCTGGAACGGCGGCAACCGCTTCCACGAGGCCATGCGCGACCCGTCGCTCGAGTTCGTACTGGTGCAGCATCCCTGGATGGAGAACGACACCAAGTTCGCCGACATCATCTTGCCGGTGACCACCACCTTCGAGACGCAGGACTTCAACGTCGACACGCGCAACGGCCAGTGGAACCTGATCGCCTTCGAGGACCAGGCCATCGAGGCGTACTGCGAGGCGAAGTCCGACTACGAGTGCGTCGGCGAGGTCGCCAAGGCGCTCGAGAGGCTCGGCGGCGCCTACGAGAACCTGTACGAGCGCTACACGCAGGGCCGCGACGTCATGGAGTGGGTCGAGAAGGGCTTCCGCGAGTGCGGCAAGCCCGACGGCGAGACCGCCGACTTCGAGAAGTTCAAGCAGGACCGCTTCGAGGCGTTCCCCACCAAGGAGAACTGGGAGGAGGCCCGCGCCGGGCTGATCGACTTCTACGAGGACCCGGAGGGCCATCCGCTCGAGACGCCCAGCGGCAAGATCGAGTACTACTCCGAGACGCTGGCGACGGCGTTCCCCGACGACCACATCCGCGGGCCGGTGGCGCACTGGATCGACAAGGGCGACGGGCACGACGACCGTCTGTCCAGCGAGCGCGCGCAGAAGTACCCGTTCCTCATGATCACCAACCATCCGCGCTGGCGCGTGCACGCCAACCACGACGACATTCCGTGGTTCCGCGAGATCGCGACGGGCAAGGTCACGGGGCCGGACGGCTACGGCTACGAGCCGGTGTACATCAACCCGGCCGACGCGGCCGAACTCGGAATAGCCGACGGCGACGTGGTGGGCCTGTTCAACGAGCGCGGCACGGTGCTCGGCGGCGCGGTGCTTTCCGAGCGCGTTCCGCGGCAGACGGTGTCGCAGGACCACGGCGCCCGCGAGGACTGCGTCGTGATCGGCATGGGCGGCCTTGACCGCGGCGGCGCGAACAACCTGATCTGCCCTTCGGCGACCACTTCCAAGAACTGCGCCGGAGAGGCCACCAACAGCTTCCTGGTGGGCGTCAAGAAGGTCGACCCCTTCGAGCTTGCGAAGCAGTATCCGGAAGCATTCTCGCGCACGTGCGACCCCGACTGGGGGCAGGTCGTCGCCGACTACATCATCGAGGAGTAAGCCATGAAAGTTTTCGTTGTTGACGTTGCCAAGTGCAACGGGTGCTATAACTGCCAGGTCTCGTGCAAGGACGAGCACTGCGGCGTCGACTGGATGCCGTATGCGAAGGCCGAGCCGATGACGGGCCAGTTCTGGTGCGGGGTGGAGGAGCGCGTGCGCGGCACGGTGCCTCTGACGAGGATCAGCTACATTCCGCACCTGGACGCGCAGACCGATGCGATCGGGGACTACGCGCCCGAGGCCGTCATGGAGCGCGAGGACGGCATCGTGGTGCTCGACCCCGCCAAGTGCCAGGACCGCAAGGACATCGCCGACAAGTTCCCGGGCGTCTTCTGGAACGAGGAGCTCGGCATCTGCCAGGGGTGCACAGGCTGCGCGCACCTGCTGGACGACGGCTGGACCGTGCCCCGCTGCGTCGACTCGTGCCCCACGGGCGCGCTGCGGTTCGGCGAGGCCGAGGACTTCGCCGGCGAGCTCGAGGACGCCGTGCGGCTGGACGAGAAGAGCCACGTGTACTACCTGAACTACCCGAAGCGTTTCGTGGGCGGATGCCTTGTCGACCTCGACGAGCGCGAGGTGGTCATCGGCGCCGACGTGGCGCTGGTGGGCCCCGATGGCGCGGTCGTTGCCGCGCAGAAGACCGACGAGTTCGGCGACTTCATGTTCGACCAGGTGGAGGCCGCTGCCTACAAGGTGACCTTTGCGGACAAGAGCCTGGACGCCGACGCCACGGACGCCGACGTCAACCTGGGAGACCTTTCCATCAAGTAGCCGACGGCTGCCGGCCGGCCAGCCGCATGTGACGTGCGGCTGGCCGGCGTCTGCGGCTCCGTTGCAGGCCACCTATTCTGCTCCCATGGGATTCTTGCCGCCCCCATGCCCCGGGGCCGAGGCGGTCTCTCCGCTGTCGACGACGGATGCGTGGGTTTCTGCAGCCGATTTCCTGCCAATTTTCGCCTGGAATTCGGCAAATAGCATGAAAGGCGCCGGCGTGAGCCCGAATTTCGACAATTCTGTACGGCTTGATATCATGGTCATCATGAGAAACGGAACACATGCCGCTAAAAAGCCGTCCTTCTGGCGAAGGCACAAGGGCTTTCGCGTTGCGACGATTTCCCTGGCGGCCGTCATGTTCGCCGGTGCAGCGTTCCTTGCAGTCACGAATGCCGTGGTGCTAGGGGTTGCGTCCGAGCGCATCGTCTCCTCCGAGGAGGCGTCCGAATCGCAGGCCGATGCGATAGTCGTTCTGGGAGCGCTGGTGTATCCGGACGGCACGCCGTCGCCCATTCTGCAGGATCGTCTGGACAACGGCATCGCCCTTTACCAGGCCGGCGCCGCGCCCAAGCTCATCATGAGCGGCGACCACGGCACCACGTCCTACAACGAAGTGCAGGGCATGAAGCAATACGCGATCGGCAAGGGGGTCCCTGCCGACGACGTCTTCTGCGACCACGCGGGCTTCTCCACGTACGAAAGCATGCACCGTGCGAAGCACGTGTTCGGGGCCGAGCGCATCATCGTGTCCACCCAGACGTACCACCTGTACCGGGCGCTGTACGATGCGGCCGGTCTGGGCCTCGATGCCGTGGGCGTCCCGTCCGACTTCCGCACGTTCAGGGAGCAGCTCTGGTGGGACATCCGCGAGATTCCGGCTCGGTCGAAAGACCTGGTGAAGGCCCTGGTGGGCGCGCAGCCCACGTTCGGGGGAGAGCCGATCGACCTGAACCAGTCGGGCAGCGTCACCGACGGCTAGAGCCGACCCGTTCTCGCCCCCTCCTTGCTTCGTGGCGCTCGCAATCTTGGCCGTGCTGCAGCCCTCGATTCCGGTGCCTTTTGCTGCAAGATATCCGTGATGGGCGGTCTGGCTTCTGCGGGATAGGCATGCGAGGAGCTCCTCGTGGAGTCCTTGCGGAAAGTCTCTAACCTGCAGTGCCGGCATGGTTCCTTCTTGTTCGCGTGAACTTTTATGACGCCGTTGTGCATGTATGCTGCACGTGCAATGCGAGCATAGAGGAGCGTTGACGAAAATGTGCCCCTATGCGGGCGAGATGTCGCTTGCACAGAAAGAAATCAAGCGAAAACGTCGCTAACGCGGAAAGAGTTCTTCGGAATGTGTCGCTTGGCGCAGAAAATCGATGCAGGCGAGGCGCGCTGAAGAGGCGCCGCGTCGCCTTCTGCCGACTTCGTGACGGCTCGCCGTCCTCTGGCGCAGCCTGGGTGCGCCCTGTATGATGACGTCAACGAGCGGGCGCAGGCCCGCAACCTGGCCGGCCGGCAGCGCGTCGGACCGGCGGACGAGGCCAAGGAGGCGCTTCATGCTCAACCACTTCTGCAGTAAACCGCTCTGGGAATGCACGCAAACGCTGGCCGCCGTGGCGCAGGGCGCGCGCCCGGCCGACGTGGTCATCAAGGGCGCGGATCTGGTGAACGTGTGCACCGCCGAGGTGCAGCCCGGCACCGACGTGGCCATCGCCTGCGGGCGCATCGCCTACGTGGGCCAGGCCGATCACTGCATCGGCGAGGGCACCCGCGTCATCGACGCCGCAGGCCAGGTGATCGCACCCGGCTTCCTGGACGGCCACATCCATGTGGAATCGTCCATGATGGGCGCCGGCGAGTACGCCCGCGCCGTGGTGCCGCACGGCACCGCCGGCATCTACTGGGACCCGCACGAGATATGCAACGTGCTGGGGCTCGATGGCGTGAAGGTCATGATGGAGGACGCCGCCCGCACCCCGCTGAAGGCCATGGTCACCACGCCCTCGTGCGTGCCTGCGGTGCCCGGCTTCGAGGACACGGGCGCTTCGGTGGGCCCGGCCGACATCGCCGAGTCCATGACCTGGGACGGCGTCGTGGGCCTGGGCGAGATGATGAACTTCCCGGGCGTGCTGGCGGGCACCGACCATGCCCATGGCGAGCTGGCCGAGACGCTGAAGGCCGACAAGGTGGTGACTGGCCACTACTCCATTCCCGAGGCCGACCGCGGGCTGAACGCCTACGTTGCCTCGGGCGTGCGCTGCTGCCATGAGTCCACGCGCGCCGAGGACGCGCTGGCGAAGATGCGCCTGGGCCAGTACGCCCAGCTGCGCTACGGCTCCGCCTGGCACGACCTGCCCGAGCTGGCCCACGCCATCACCGACCACGACATAGACACGCGCTTCGCCAACCTCATCTCCGACGACACGCATCCGCACACGCTGGTGGAGGACGGCCACCTCGACCACGTGCTGCGCGTGGCCGTGCAGTGCGGCATCCCCGCCATCGAGGCCATCCAGATGATGACCATCAACGTGGCCACCTGCTTCCGCATGGACAACGAGCTGGGTTCCATCACGCCGGGCAAGTGCGCCGACATCGTGTTTTTGGACAGCCTGGACGCGCTGAACGTCACGCGCATGATGATCGACGGCGAGGTGGTGGCCGAAGACGGCAAGCCGCTGTTCGACTACCCGCGCTTCGAATTCCCCGAGTGGGTCACTCACTCCATGCACCTGGGCCGCACGCTCGCGCCGGAGGACTTCGCGGTGGCCGCGCCCGAGGGGGCGGTCGACGGCAGCGCGGTGAAGGTGCGCGCCATCGAGATCGTGCCGGGGAAGGTGGGCACGTTCGAGACGCACGTCGACCTGGCCGTGGAAGACGGCCAGCTGGCGAGCGACCTGGGTCAAGACGTGCTGAAGACGTTCGTGTTCGAGCGGCACCATGAAACGGGCACGTTCGGCGTGGGCTTTGCCAAGGGCTTCGGCATCAAGCGCGGCGCCATGGCCTCCACCGTGGCGCACGACGCCCACAACCTGCTGGTGGTGGGCACCAACGACGCCGACATGGCGCTGGCGGCCAACACGCTGGCCGAATGCGGCGGCGGCATGGTGGTCGTGGCCGACGGCGAGGTGCTGGGGCTGGTGGAGCTGCCCATCGCCGGCCTGATGAACGATTTGGGCGCGGCCGAGATGAGCGAGAAGGTGCATGCGATCGAGCAGACGTGGGCCGACATCGGCTGCACGATGCCCTCGCCGTTCATGACCATGGCGCTCATACCGCTGGCATGTCTGCCCGAGCTGCGGTTGACCAACCGCGGCCTGGTGGACTGCACCACGTTCCAATTCGTCGACCTGGCGGTGGAATAGCCTTCGCGCCGGGGGACTCGCTTTTGCCGCACGCGGCAATGGAGACAGGTCACCCTGTCGCGCAGGCTGGGACGCCCTCGGGCTCCTGTAATCGTGCGAACTCTTGCGCCCTTCGCCGACGGAGCGTGCGGCGCAAGCCCGAAAAGGAGGAGAATGGCCGCAAGCATTCTCAATCCGGCGGCTGCCTGCCATGCCGTCGGACGCGACGAGCGGAGGCCATTCTCATGCAGAACGCGGGCACCATCGACGAGCTTCTTTCCGACGGCATCAAGGCGACGCCGCCGTCGTTCGTGCGCAGCATCCTCAAGGCGGCGTCCGACCCCGACGTCACGTCGTTTGCCGGCGGCCTGCCGAACCCCATCTCGTTTCCGCAGGAGAACCTGACCGAGTCCATGCAGCGCGTCGTGGCCGCGCACGGCGCCGATGCCTTCCAGTATTCCGCGACCGCCGGCATTTTCGAGCTGCGGCAGTGGATCGCCGACCGCTACAACGCGCGTTTCGGGCACGACTACACGGCCGATGACGTGCTGGTGACCACTGGCAGCCAGCAGGTGCTCGACCTGTTGGGAAAGGTGCTGCTGGACAAGGGCGACGGCGTCATCGTGGAACGGCCGACCTATCTGGCCGCCATCCAGGCGTTCGCCATGCAGCAGGCCACCTTCCACGAGGTTCGGCTCACCGACGAAGGGCTTGACGTCGACGAGCTGGAGGCGGCGCTCGACGCCGGCGCGAAGATGATTTACCTGATCCCCAATTTCCAAAACCCCACGGGGCTGACCTATTCGGCCGAAGGGCGGCGCAGGGCGCGCGAGGCGCTGTCCGGGCGCAACATCGTCGTGGTGGAGGACGACCCGTACGGCGAGCTGCGCTTCGAAGGCGAGACGCTGCCCTACATCGGCGGCGTGAGCCATCCGCATGGCGTGGTGATGGGGTCGTTCTCGAAGACCGTGACGCCGGGCTTCCGCATGGGGTATCTGCTTACCAAGGACCACGGGTTGCTGCGCAACCTGGCGATTGCGAAAGAGGCGGCCGACCTGCACACGAACGTCTTCTCGCAGTACGTCATCCTCGATTACCTGCAGCATCACGACCTGGACGAGCACCTGGTGAAGATTCGCGATCTGTATCGCAGCCAGGCGCAGGCCATGGTCGCCGCCATGGAGGAGTTCTTCCCGGAAGGCGTCACGTTCACGCAACCGGAGGGCGGCATGTTCCTGTGGGTGACGCTACCCGAAGGCGTTGCCAGCATAGACCTGTTCCCGAAGGCGCTCGAACGCAATGTGGCGTTCGTGCCCGGAGACCCGTTTTACGTGCAGCCGGGAAACTACAACACCTTGCGCCTGAACTTCACGAATGCCGATGAGCACACTATCCGCGACGGCATACGCCGCCTTTCCGAGGTGCTCGCCGAAGCGATTTGATGGGCCGCGACGGGGGGACGCTCGCTTTTGACACGCAGGCCTGGGCGGCCGAGCGGCAAACCTCCGCAGCGAGGAGTTGCCCGAGGGCGTCCGGAGCTGCGTGTCAAAAGCGAGCGTCCCCGCAATCCCGTCACGCTGCAGGCGGAAACGCCAAGACGATGACGAATTCGCCGTCTTCCACGCGGGCCGAGGCATGGATGCCCATCGCGGCGCACAGCTCGCGCACGACCGGCAGGCCCAGTCCGGCGCCAGCTGTGGAGCGCGCCGCGTCGCTGCGGTAGAAGCGGTCGAACACTGCTTCTGCATCGGGAGCGTCTCCGGGCAGAAGCGCGTTCGAGAAGACCATCGCGCCGTCCTCGACGCGGATGCAAACGTCGCCGTCGCCGTGCTTCAGCGCGTTCGACACGACGTTCTCGAGCACGCGACGCAGGGCGTTCTCGTCGGCCTGCACCATCAGCGCGTCGCAGGCGGCATCGATGCGCACCTCGCGCCCTGCCTGCGCGAACTCGGGGTATCTGCCTGCCAGCACGCCCGACAGCGCAGCCATCGCGTCGACGTCGTCAAGGGCAAGCATCTCCTGCGACCCCAGGGTGCGCGTGTAGTCGAACAGCTGGTCGAGCAGCACCTGCATGGCGTTGAGCCGCTGCTCCGCCTGCTGCAGGCAGCGGTTTCGTTCAGCGGCGTTCGCTTCGTCGCATGCCAGCTGCAGGTATCCCTTCGCTCCCGCCAGCGGCGTGCGGATGTCGTGCGAAAGGCTGGCGAGCCCTTCCAGCAGGTCGGCCTTGTCCTGGCGCGTCTTGGCCTTGCGGCTCGCCGACGCGTACAGCTGGGCGTTGACGGCCGCCGCCAGCCCCGTGCAGCCTGGAAGGTGCGTGCCTGCGTTCAATCGCGTGTTGCTGGACAGCGGCCGGTTGCGCAGGAATGCCTCGTAGAGGCCAAGCTCGCGCGCATACAGCACCATCACGACTGCGACGGCTGCGGCGACGGCCCCGAGCAACACGGCAACGATGACAAGCGTCATTGGCGCACCTCCCAAACGGTCGACTGCGGGCTAAGCGATGTCCTTGCGGCGGCATGCAGCGAACACGATGACGCACATGACCGCCGACGCGAGCAACGTTACCATGGCCGCGTGCCCCCAGGCGGGCATCTGTGCGAAGAAGTAGTCGGCGTTGGTGGCGCCAAGGCTTTCCGCCCCAGGGCGCAGGTTGGCGAATGCGCTCACGGGCAGCCATTGCGGCACGGCTCCCAGCACGGGGACGGCCTTGCCGGCGTACAGCAGAAGCTGAGTGACGAACGCGCCAACTATGCCCGAAGACACGGCCGCGGCTGCAACCGCCGCCACGGCTTCGTTGCGGAACGCCCAGCACAGGCACGCCACGAGCAGGGCATAGGCCGTGCAGATGAGCCACGCCAGCAGCAGCCACAGCGACATGCCTCCCGCCGAGTCGGTGTGCTCGTAGGTGAAGCCGAACAGGGCGTAGGACGCCGCGCTCGCCGCTGCGCACGCCAGCAGGAAGAATGCCTGGGTCGCCGCGACGAAGACGACCTTTTCGGCGTAGTAGCGCAGGCGCCCGCGCCGGTCCATGGGCAGGTTCTTCACGAACCCCTTCTTGAAGTCGGCGAGCAGGTACAGGGCCACGAACAGCGACCCCAGAAGTCCCAGGAAGCCGCCGTCGAGGAACGCGCCCGCCCACATGCCGGTCACGCTGTCCAGCTTCTTGGCATGCAGGGACTCCAGCTCGGCCAGCGACGCGTCGAGGTCGGCCTGCACGGCGGCTTGCTGCTCGGCGGGGAGGCCCCGCATCCCTTCCTCGCCGACCGAGACTTCGATCATTTGCGTGAACTGCGGCGAGGAAATCCAGCTCATCATGCCTGCGGCGCCGAGCATCAGGACGACGGCGATTGCGGTGATCACCCAGAAGAAGGGCGAGCGCACGGTGCGGTATACGTCGGATCGGAACAGGTTAAACATGGATGCCTCCTTCCATCAGCTCCACGAAGTAGTCCTCGATGTCGCGCTTGACGACGGACAGCTCGATGACGGCGATGTTCGCGTCGCGCAGCGCCAGGGCGATGCGCTCGGCGTCGGAGCAGCCTCGCACGCGCAGGTAGCCGCCGGGCTCCATGACCAACGCGAGGTCGGGGCAGGCGGCCTCCAGCCGCACGAGCGCCTGCTCGGGCGAATCGGCCTTCAGGACCAGGCTGTCGCCGCAGTCGGCCTCCACCTGCTCGGCCGACAGCTCGGCGACCATGCGCCCATCGGCGATGACGCCGTAGCAGGTGGCGATGCGGTCGAGCTGGTCGAGCACGTGCGAGCTGATGACCACGGTGACCCCGTTCACGCGGTTGATGTCTGACACCAGCGTGCGCAGCTCGCGGGTGCCTTCCGGGTCGAGCCCGTTGAACGGCTCGTCCAGAAGCAGCAGGTCGGGCGACCCCAGCAGCGCGAAGGCTATTCCGAGGCGCTGCTTCATGCCGAGAGAGAACTTCTTGGCGCGCTTCTCGCCCACGCCCTCAAGCCCGACGATGCGCAGCATGTCGCGGCAGCGCTCCTTCGGGTTTACGATGCCCAGCGCCAGCGCCTTGCACATCAGGTTGTCGAAGGCGTTCAGGTTCTCCAGGATGCCGGGGCTTTCGATCAGCGAGCCCACCCGGCTTCCGCATGCCATGCTGCGGCCTCTGCTCTCCTCGCCGAACAGGTGGATGCTGCCGGACGTGGGCGTGGCCAGGTCGTCGACCATCTTCATGACGGTGGACTTGCCGGCGCCGTTTCTGCCGACGAAGCCGTAGATGGCGCCCTCGGCCACGTGCATGTCGAAGTCGTCGACCACGCGGCGGCCGCCGTAGTCCTTGCAGAGTTTTCTTGTCTCAAGGGCAAGCACTGCGTTTCCTTTCTCCTTGCGTGCGATGCCTCCGAGTATGGAGAAAAGGCCTTCAGGAACCTTCGGCAAACCTTCAAGAAAGATTCAAGACGCGCCAGGAAACGTTCGGCCCCGTCATTTTGCGTCCAGCTTGAACCCGATGCCCCACACCGTCTGGATGTACGAGTCGGTGCCCGTGGGCTTGAGCTTGGCGCGCAGGTTGGACACGTGCGTGCTCACCGAGTTCTCCTGCCCCAGGTAGCCTTCGTTCCAGATGCGCTCGTAGAGTTCCTGTTTGGTGAACACGCGCTTGGGGTTGCGCGCGAGGATCTCGACGATGTCGTATTCGGTGCGCGTGAGGGACACTTCCACGCCGGCCGCCACAAGCGAGCGCTCGGCGGGGTCGATTGTCCACGCGCCGGCCACGATGGGCGCCCTTTCGTCGGGTGCGCCCGGTGCGGAAGGGGAGCCGTCGAGGCCGGCCCGGCGCAGTTGCACCTGCACGCGCGCTGCCAGCTCGTCCAGGTCGAAGGGCTTGGTCAGGTAGTCGTCGGCCCCCAGCGACAGCAGGTCGACCTTGTCGGCGGTCGCCGTGCGCGCCGACACGACGATGACGGGCGTGTAGCCGGCGCATGCCCGCGCCGTCTGCACCCCGTCTTTGCCCGAGGCTCCCGGAAGCATGAGGTCGGTGATCACCAGGTCGAAGCGCTCCCCTTCCAGCAGGCGCTGCGCCTCCGTGCCCGAGAACGCTGCCTCGATGGAAAGCCCCATCTTCGACAGCTGCCTGCAAAGTATGTCGTTGATTGCCGAGTCGTCCTCCACGACGAGGACCCTTGCATGTCCCATTCGCCTCACCCGATTCATGCTCGATGCGGGGTTCCGTGGCGACCATCCTACCATTCGCCGCCGCACCCATGCCCATGCTGCTACAATGGCGCCATGGAACAGCGCACGTTCGACACCTTCATCTTCGACCTGGACGGGACCCTGCTCGACACGGTTCCCGACCTCACGCTGCTGACGAACCGCATCCTGCGCGAGGTCGGCGTGCCCGAGCATACGCAGGAGGAAATCCTCAGCTACGTGGGCTCCGGCGTGCGCCGTCTCATGCAGCTGGCGCTTCCGTCCGACGCGTCCGACGAGATGCGCGAGCGGGCCATGGCGCTTTGGAACGCGCATTTCGCCGAATACTACGAGCACAGCCTGCCGTATCCGGGCGTCGTCGAGCTGCTCGGCAGTCTGCGTGAGCGCGGCATCGGGATCGGCGTGGTGTCCAACAAGTTGCAGCCTG
Source organism: uncultured Eggerthellaceae bacterium (assembly GCA_910589135.1). Classification (GTDB taxonomy): domain Bacteria; phylum Actinomycetota; class Coriobacteriia; order Coriobacteriales; family Eggerthellaceae; genus MGBC163016. Next base: position 586 of record CAJUSL010000027.1, on the reverse strand, counting down.
GCGTGGACGTCGTCATGAACCGCGTGCTTCCCGGCATGGCGGACGTCATGTTCGGCGAAAGCGAGCTGATTCCGCGCAAGCCCGACCCGAAGGGCATCCAGGTGGCCATGAAGTTCCTGAAGACCGCCGGCCCCGACACCATATATATAGGTGACTCACCCGGGGACATCCTTGCCGGACGCAACGCAGGGACGGCCACGGCAGTGGCACTGTGGGGCTACCACGACAAGTCCGACTTCCCGGAAGCGGGCGCCGAGCCCGACGTCTACGTCGCCAATCCACTGGATTTGCTCGCGTTCGCCAGGTAGTCCCGAATCTTTTCCACCACCGAATCCTAGCCGCGAACGTCGGGGACGTTCGCTTTTGACGCATGGCACGTGCCTGCTCGAAATCCTTATGAGGCGTTGCGCGGCCAAGACGGGGCGTATGGGGCGAAGATTCGACTTAGCTCAGGATGGTTCCAGGTAGCCGCAGCTGTTAGCATTTTGTCCGCTCTTCGCCGATAAGCCCCGTCGAGACCGCGCAAAAGGACGCCGAATCGGATGAGAGAGGCGCGTGCCATGCGCCAAAAGTGAACGTCCCCCCG
>CAJUSL010000026.1 GCA_910589135.1 uncultured Eggerthellaceae bacterium | reverse complement strand
CTGCGGCGCCGAGATGGTCGTCGAGGTGATGGAGCGCGACAGCGCGGGGCTGCCCTACGGCTTGAAGTGGATGCGCTACGCGTGCCCCGCGTGCGAGCGGAGGGAGGAGGCAGGTCTATGAGCGACTGCAACACGCAGGCCATGAGGCCCAAGGAACCGCCGAAGACGTGCGGGACGTGCGACAGCTTCGTCCTGGCCAAGGGGTGCGACCACCTCGGCATATGCTCCGAGGTCTACTTCGAGGACGAGCACGGCGACGACGCCTTCGCGGCCGTGAGGGACACCCGCGCCTGCGACAACCCGTCGCTTTACAAGCCTCGCATGGCCGACTGCGAAAGATGCCCGGAACGCCTCCCGGAGGACGCATGCAGGGTCAAGGCCCGATGCTACGACCTGGAGCAACGCTGCCGGCAGTTGGAGCAGGCGGCGAGGGATATGTGCCGCGATTTCAAGCAAGCAGAAAGGCTTGTGTTTTCGGGCTTCACATTCGCTGCATTAAGGTTGATCTCGGAGGCAAGCAAGGATTACCAACACGACCTCGAAGCCTTGGGGGTGAGCCTGGATGACTGACGAACTGAAACCCTGCCCGCCCAAGCCGGTTCTCGACCCGTGCAGCGGCAGCAGGATGTTCTACTTCGACAAAGGCGACCCGCGCGTCCTGTTCGGCGACAGCCGCTCCGGCGTGCGCGAGACCCTGTGCGACGGACGGGCGCTCGAGGTAGACCCCGACGTGGTGCTGGACGTGGCCGACCTCCCGTTCGATGACGGCGCGTTCCCGCTCGTGGTGTTCGACCCTCCGCACCTGCATGCAGGCGCAAGCGGCTGGCAGGCGAAGAAGTACGGCACGCTGCCGAAGGACTGGAAGGGCTGGATGACGAGCGCGTTTTCCGAGTGCTGGCGGGTGCTGGCCACGGATGGGACGCTGGTGTTCAAGTGGTACGAGTACCGGGTGCCGCTCTCGGAGGTGCTGACGTGCGCGCCGTGCGAGCCGCTGCTCGGCAACCGAAGGCCGGGAGCGAGCAAGACGCATTGGCTCGTTTTCTTCAAAGGAGGCAACAATGACTGACGAACTGAAGCCCTGCCCGTTCTGCGGGGGCGAAGCCGAGCTACAGGATGATTTAGGGCGCGAAGACAGGGTTTTCTATCGGGCTGTTTGCGGAGACGTGGGGTGCCAGGGTCATTACTGCAACAACTGGAGCATGACGCCGGAAGAAGCAGCAGGAAGATGGAACGCGCGCCACGAGCGGACGTGCCGAATCGAATGGAAGAATGAGGTCTTCGCCTTCGTGTGCAGCGACTGCGATCGCATGGCCATGATGCCTCCTGGCTCGAAGCCGAAATTCTGCCCAAACTGCGGAGCGAAGGTGGTGGCTGTAGGCGACACCTCCTCCACACTGGCATAGCAGCCTCGGCTGCCGCTTCTCCTTCTTTTGGCTGGGCCGTCCTTCGGGGCGGCCCTCCCCTTTCCTGGCGACATTTCGCGCACCATCTGCGCATGTCAACAGATGACCTCACACCAAAGCAGGAGGCGTTCGTCCAGGCTGTCGTGGGCGGCATGTCGCAGCGCAAGGCATACATCGAGGCATACCCGACCGCCGCCAGGTGGAAGCCGGAGACGGTGGATTCCAAGGCGTCGCACCTCATGGCAGACGCCAAGGTTCGGGCAAGGTACGAGGCCCTGCAGGCCGAGGCGGCCAAGCAGGCCGTGCTCTCCCGCGCCAGGCTCCTGCAGCGCCTCGACTGCCTCGCCGACAAGTCCGCGAAGGTCATAGACAAGGTGTATGACAAGGACGGGCGCATCAACTTCAACGCCGCCGACGCCCTGATCAAGTCCACCAAGGAGCTGCTGCCCTACGCAGAGGACGACGCCGAACGCAACGAGGCCCCCTTCGTGGCGGACTTCGCGCTGCTGCTGGCCCCGTCGTTCCTCGAGCCCCACCGCATCATCCAGCGCGAGGAGCAGCGCGACATGTGGATGGCCGGCGGGCGCGGCTCCACGAAGTCGTCGTGGGCGTCGCTCGAACTCGTCTACACCCTGGAGCGCAACCCCGACCAGCACGGCCTCGTCATGATGCGCTACAAGAACCAGATACGCGACTCGGCCTACGCCCAGGTGGTGTGGGCCATACACGCCCTCGGAGTCCAGGACGACTATGACCTGCCCGACTCCACCCTGCGCATCAAGAAGCGGTCCACGGGCCAGATGATCTACTTCATGGGCTGCGACAACCCGAACAAGGTCAAGGGCGTAAAGCCCCCATTCGGCTACATCGGCTTCGTGTGGGTCGAGGAGGCCGACATGTTCCGAGGCATGGCCGAGATACGCAAGGTCCTGCAGTCGGCCACGCGCGGCGGCGCAGCAGCCAGGCGCGTGTTCACCTTCAACCCTCCCCGCACGAAGGCCTGCTGGATAAACCAGGAGATGGAGCGCAGACGCGACGCGGGCGAGCCCGTCTACTCATCCACCTACCTCGACGTGCCGGCGGAATGGCTCGGCGAGCAGTTCGTGCAGGACGCCGAGGAGCTGAAGCGCATCGACCCGCAGGCTTACGACCACGAATACATGGGGCTTCCCGTTGGCCTCGGCGGCGACGTGTTCGACCGCGTGGATTTCCGCGAGGTCACAGACGAGGAGATAGCCGCCTTCGACAACATCAGGTGCGGCCAGGACTTCGGGTGGTGGCCCGACCCATGGGCCTTCGTCGCAAGCGAGTGGCGCCCGGGCGAGCGCATGCTGCTCACCTACGCGGAGGACGGCGGCAACAAGCTGCAGCCCGACGAGCAGGCCGAGCGCATCAAGTCCGCGCTCACGTGGCCCGACGCCGAGGGCGGGGAGGCCGTGTGCCACCGGCTGCGCGTGCTCTCCGACGACGCCAACCCGCAGCACATCGCGGCCCAGAGGGCCGAAGGCGTGGACGCGCGGGCCGCCGGCAAGGGAGGGCTGCGCATGAACTCCTACGAGTGGCTGGCCTCCATCGACTGGGTGATAGACCCCGTGCGCTGCCCGCGCCTCGCCAAGGAGGTGCGCGAGATGCAGTACGAGCAGAACGCCGACGGCGAGTGGCTCAACTCCATCCCCGACGGCAACGACCACTGGGTGGACGCGGCGCGCTACTCGGTCATGGACATCGTGAGGCGGGGCCGCAAGGCGTACGCGACACCAGAGGGAGCATAGCCCCATCGAGAGAAAGGCGGCCGATGACGGCTAAGGATGCGTTCAGCATGCCCGACGCGCTCGGGCTCAAGCTCAAGGAGATGGGCTACGAGGTCGACAGGTCCATGGACTCCTACATCGCGGAGTGGTGGGCGTGGTACACGTCCCAGGACGACTGGCACGACCTGCTGTACCCCACGGCGGACGGCTGCTACGCCGAGCGGCGCAGGCTGTCGCTGCACCCCGCGCGGCGCGCGTGCCAGGAGTGGTCGCGCCTCATACTCAACGAGGCGACCGCCGTGTCAGTCGAGGCCCCGAACGCCAACAGGTGGCTCGCAGACTACCTGGACGAGATCCAGTACTGGCCTGCCACCCAGGCGCTCGCAGAGAAGGCGTTCGGCATCGGAACGGCGGCGCAGGCGCTGTGGTTCGACGTGCGCGACGGCGAGGTGTGCGCCGTGAAGCCCAGGGGACACGACGCGCGCATGGCCGTCCCGCTGTCCTGGGACATGGAGGGCGTCACGGAGTGCGCCTTCTGCACGCGCGTGAGCGTCAAGGGGAAGAAGGCGCACCAGCTGCAGGTGCATAGGGCTGAAGGCGGGCAGTACATCGTCTACACCTACGTGTTCCAGGACGGCGCCAGGGCCGCGCTCGACCCGGAGGAGTGCGGCATCATCGAGCGGTTCGAGACGGAGTGCCCCGTGCCCACCTTCGGCATCCTGCGCCCCGGCATCGAGAACACGAAGGTGGACCTCTCCCCCTACGGCGTGAGCGTCTTCGACGACGCCATGGACGCGATGAAGGCGGTGGACGTCGCATACGACTCAATTTTCCAAGAACTCGAGCTTACCGAGGCCATGGTGTTCATGTCCGACGACATGATAGACGTCAAGAAGGACGCCAACGGCAAGCCCGTGGCGGTTCCCAAGGGCAAGGACCGCAAGCTGTTCCGCATGGTGGAGGGCAACGGCATAGAGCAGATGTACCAGGTGTACTCCCCCCAGGTGCGCATCGAGCCGATGCGCCAGGCCCTCGACGTGGCGCTCGCGGAGTTCGGCGACCTGGCCGGCTTCGGGCAGGACTACTTCGCGCTCGACAGGAAGGCGGGCCTGAAGACCGCGACCGAGGTCAGCGCGGACAACAGCGCGCTGATGCGCAACATCCGCCGCCACGAGAACTCCATCGCGCAGGGCCTCGTGTCCGTGTCCTGCGCGCTGCTGCACTGCGCGCGCATCCACCTGGGCGCCCCCGTGGAGGAGGACTTCGGCAACGTCGAGGTGATGTTCGACGACTCGATCGTGACCGACACGCAGGCCGAGAAGAACATGATGCTCGCCGAGATAGCCGCCGGCGTCGTGCCGAAGTGGATGTACCTCAAGGAGTTCAAGGGCATGTCAGAGGAGGACGCGAAGGCCGCGCTGCCGCAGGAGCCTGCGTTCGACATGGGCTTGTAGCATGCTGTCCCCCGCCCAGCTCGGCGAGGCGGGCGACGCCGTCGCCGCCGTGTACACGCAGATAGAGGCAGAGATGCTCGACCACTTGGTCGAGACGATGGTATCCGGCAACGTGACGTCGAAGACAGTGGGCGAGATCGCGCTGCTGGCACAGACCAAGGAGGCGGAGCTTAGGCGCATCATTGCCGAACACCAGGGCGAGATATCCGACTCGGTTCTTGACACCGTGGAGAGGTTCCTGGAGGCCGCAGACGCAGACGACCGAGAACGCATGCTGACCGACGAGCACAAGGCCCCGGCGCAAATCGTCGCCACGGCCGCGTCACTTTCTGGCGTGCTCGCGCGCAACAACTTGGCCATGGTGCAAGGGGCAAAGCGGGCGTTCCTCGCGGCTTCCGTTGAGGCCGTGACGAAGGTCAACGCGGGATTCGCGACGGCCGACAAGGCGGTGCATGCGGCCGTGCGGAATCTGGTGAGGAACGGCATAGACGTCGTGTCGTACCAGGACGCGAACACCGGCAAGGCGACCGTACGCAACAAGGTTGACGTGGCCGTGAGGCGGCACGTGCGCACCCAGATATCGCAGGCCGCGAACGACATGGCCATGGAACGCCTCGAAAGGCTTGACGTGAAGCTGGTGGAGGTGTCGAGCCATGCGGACGCCCGCCCATCGCACGCAGAGTGGCAGGGGCGCTGCTACAGCCTGAATGGCGAGGTCACGATAGAAGGCGTCACCTACCCCGATTTCTACCTGCACTGCATGAGCGGCGCCCTGGGGGACATCCTGGGCGGCGTCAACTGCCGCCATTCCTTCGGCCCCTACAGGCACGGAGCGCCCAGAAGGTACGAACCCGACCCGAAGCACCCCTCGGGCCTTCCCGGCGAAGAGGTCTACGAGTACGAGCAGCAACAGCGCCTGCTGGAGCGTCGCATACGCGAGGCCAAGCGCGAGGTGCGAGGTATGCAGCTGCTATACGAAAACGACAGAACGCCCTACAACCTGTCACAGGTCATGGTGTCGAAGGAGCGTCTAAAGCGTCGTCAGGAAACGATGCGAGACCTAATCAGGGACGCCAACGCCAAGGCCAAGCCTGGCACGCACGTGCTGACGCGCAAGCCGAACAGGGAATGGGCGGGCGACATGCCGAAGGGCGTCACGATCAGGAAGCAGAAGGATCTCGATAGCTACCTTGGCTCTGCAGCGGTGGTGGCGAAGCGCGAGGCAAAAGGGGTGAGCAGGTCCGCGTTGGAGAAAGCGGTCAGGCGGGAGCTTTCCGGCATGGATGTAAAGGCCGTCCACTTCGACCTCTTGAGCGTCAGGGAGCGCGACGGCATCATGTCAAGGGCATGGGCCGCCATAGACTCCAGGCTGCCGAGCACGAAGAAGGCGAGCGCCGGCATGCATGCCATCAAGCAGTACATGGCATGCAAGACGAAAAAAGACGCCTTGAAGTTCGCCAGGGACGAACTGGGCTTCGAGGCTGTATCGGAAGCCCTCACACTATCGGAGCTGAACGAGGTCAACGCCGCCTTTTACGAACTGATGCAACGCAACCCGTTCATGAAGGGGTACGTGAGGGACATCAAAACCGGGAAGATGGGCGCTTGTGCCCACTTCGCAGTGCGCCGAATCGAGATAGGTCCGGGTAAGTTCTCGTTTAAGACGGAATTTAAGTTTGACCGCAACTCATTAACCAATGCCGTGAATGAATGCAACACAAACTGCAAACCATCCCCCCAACTTGGTGGCAATGTCGGATGGACGCTGAAGCACGATGCAAGCGGCATCGTTGCCCACGAGTTTGCGCATGCGATAGAATATAAGGTAACCATGAAGCGATTAGGTTTCGACCCGGGCGACGAGTTGGACATCCTGCAGGTTGCAGAGTTCTACAATGCGCGCGGCAGCGTCTCGAAAGAGATAATCAAAAAGGCCTTCGAGCGTGCAGGCATCGAATACAACGATGCCAACGTAATGAAGCATGTTAGCGTGTACGGCGCAAAGAACACACGCGAGACGCTGGCAGAGGCGCTATCTTGCGAGGATGGCAGCAACATCGTCTGCAATGAGATCAAGAGGGCAACACAAGAGTTATTAAGGTCAGAGGGGTTGATTTAGATGCTGTCCACTTTCCCGAAAATGGAGTCAGGAACCATCTCCGTCAATGAAGGACGTTTTGTCCTTCAAGGCAAGCCGACCACCAAAGATATCAAGGTTTTTGAAGAATGGCGCGACAGGATAGAGGCCGAGGAGCGGGAACAAGAGTCTGCCTCTACCGCCTAACGCAACACCTCCCGCATAATCCTACGCTACCGAAACATAGACCATGTCTTATACGAAACCTCCGCATCCGTGTGTTATAAACGTTTAACCGAGAAAGGGAGGCAGAAATGGCCGCAAAGACCCATCCTTATAAACAGAATGAATCCCTTGCAACTCAATACAACCGCCTCTTCAAGCAGTTCTATGATCCAAAAAAGGGTGAGAATTTCAATAAACGCCGTTTCGAGCGATTCTCTATCTATGAGCCAGCAAAGCTTGTTTACAGTGCGAGAACGGTGAAGTAATGGGTTCGTGGAGCGACGTTCTTGAAGAAGTGCAGGAAGCTAAGCCTCCTTTAGACCAAATGAGAGCTGACGCGTTGCAGAAGCTTGCTGGCCTGCGCAACAGGAATGTAATTTTGTACTATTCGGGGTGGCTGCAAAAGCCGAACATCGAGGAAACGTCTATCACTGACAGCGATATGAACGGCTTCATGAATGCCGTTTGCAGGATGGACAAATCAAAAGGGCTCGACTTGGTTTTGCATACTCCGGGCGGGGATCTAGCCGCAACCGAGTCAATAGTGAATTATTTCAGGGACTGCTTCGGATCGGATGTTTGCGCGATAGTTCCTCACATGTCCATGTCGGCAGGCACGATGATAGCCTGCTCCTGCAGGGAGATTATCATGGGCAAGGAGTCATCGCTTGGGCCTACCGACCCTCAAATGGGTGGTGTGGCTGCTGGAGCTGTTATTGAGGAATTCGAGAAAGCAGTCAACGACGTCGAGGAGAATCCAGCATCTTTGGGATTATGGGGCCAAATAATCGGAAAGTACCCGCCCACATTCCTAGTAGAGTGCCAGAAAGTCGTCGACATGTCTAAAGAAATAATCAGAAAATGGCTTTCTCAAAACATGCTCAAAGACAGCGCCGATAATCTCGACAAGGCGCTTACTCTTCTTTGCGATCACAGTGAATCCGTTGTCCATAATCGCCATTTCTCTCATCATGAGCTTGAAGACGTTGGTTTAAACATCAGGTTGTTGGAAGATGACGACGCTCTGCAAGATGCGGTCCTCACCCTGCACCACCTCTATATGATTACTTTTCAAGAGACTAATGCGATAAAGCTTATAGAATCTCCTGCATCTACCTGGGCTGTTTCTACAGCCTAAGCCAAGGGCACACCCGTATCCCAGACATAATCCAAGCCCCTCCCCGGAGGGGTTTTTCTTTTGCCTGACGACAGCAGGCGCACCATAAGCCCATGGAAGACATCACCGACATTCGCTGCGCAACGTGCTACTGGGCGTCGCCCATCGACGAGGACGGCCTGGTCGAATGCAAGAGGTTCCCGCCCGAGGTGTTCTCCGTCGGCGGCAAGCTAATCGAACACCGCCCGCGCATCCACCCAGACGACAGGTGCGGGGAGCACTGCGAGCGCGGGGGTCGGTAAGAGACACCTATTAGAACCTGTTCCCTGCTTGGGATAGCGCAAAAAACCCGCCCGATGCGCAGAGAAGCGCGCAAACAAACCCAGGGAGAAAGGAACGGGCATGGAACCGGAAGAGAACAAGGACGCGGCCAACGAGACGGCAGGCCAGAAGGCCGACCCCGCCGAAGGCGCAGGCAAGGAGCCCACGGTCGAAGCCTCCGCCGAGCCCAATGGCGACGCAGGCGAGGTCAGGGACACCCATGGCCAGCCAGGCATCAACAAGGAGCGCCACGACAAGGAGGTGGCCGAGCTCAACGCGGAGATCGCCAAGCTGAAGGCGGAGGCGAAGGACGCCGCCGAGAACAAGGCGAAGCGCGAGGAGTTCGAGAAGAAGGCCGCCGACCTCGAGGCCAAGATGGCCGACTCCGAGACGACCCACAGGCTCGAGCTTGCGGGCTGCCGCTCGGTCAAGGCCGCGAAGGCGCTGCTCGGCGACTTCGACGGCGACGTGTCCAAGCTCAAGGCCGAGCACCCCTACCTGTTCGAGGAAGCAAAAGGAGGAAGCGGCTCGACCGGCCTGAAACCGGGCGGCGCGCCCTCCGGCCCCGCAAAGACCATCAGCGAGGGCCTGAAACACAGAAAGGACTAAGGCATGATCACTCTCGCAGAGCTTGCCACCAACTCCGACGACAAGCTGGTGCAGGGCTTCATCAACGAAATCGTCACCGACAACTACCTGCTCGGGGCGATGACGTTCGACGACTGCCTCACTTCGGCGGGCACCTCCGACCTGGTGTACGCCTACAAGCGCGTCAAGACCCCCATGACGGCGAAGTTCCGCGCGCTCAACTCCGAGCCGGAGAAGAGCAAGCCGGAGGTCGAGCGCATCACCACGCGCGTCGGCATCCTCTCCGACGCCTGGGAGATGGACCGCGTGGCCAAGGAGGCCGCCGACGACCTCTACCAGCTCCACGTCGAGGAGTCGAAGAACGCCATCATCCGCGCCTTCAACAAGACGGTCATCAACGGCGACACCGACGCCGACGAGAACGGCTTCGACGGCCTGGACAAGGCGGTGAAGGGCAGCTCCACCGAAATGACCTCCGCCGTCGACCTCTCGACGGTCACCAAGGAGTCCGCGCTCGCCTTCGCCGAGGAGATGGACACGATGCTGTCCCTGCTCATGCGCGACCCGGACGTCATCCTGGTGTCCCGCGCCATGAAGGCCAAGGTCAACGCCGTCTGCCGCGTCCTGGGCATCGCGAACGTCACGGCGGACTCCGCCGGCCACCGCGTCAGCTCCTGGGACACCATCCCGCTGCAGGAGATGAAGGACGGCGCGCTCGAGACCAACGACATCTACCCGGTGTGCCTCGGCATGGACGCCTTCCACGGCATCACGCTGAAGGGCGGCAACGCCATCTCCGTGAACCTGCCCGACTGGACCAAGCCGGGCGCCGTCAAGACCGGCGACGCGGAGTTCGTCTGCGGCTGCGCGCTGAAGAAGACGAAGGCCGCCGGCGTGCTCCGCGCCAAGCCGGCGGCGAGGGCCGCGAAGGCCTCGGCCTAGCGCATGGCGTTCCCCGAGGTCACATACGAGCGTTACGTGCAGCTGGGCGGCAGGCTCGACCTGGAGGACTTCGACGCCTCCAGGAGCGCCGCCCACGCTGCGGTGCGGCACGTGGTCGGCTTCAACGAGCCGGAAAGCCCCGAGCAGACGGAGGCCTACGAGCGCAGCGTGGGCGCCGCAGTGGATATCGACCACTACTATGGCGCTTCGGGCGGCGTGGGCGAGGCTGCGGCCTCGATAAGCCTCGGCAAGTTCTCCGCTTCAGGACTGTCCGACGGCGGGGCGTCCGCATATGACATCGACATGCGCCGCGCCATACGCCGCGAGCTTTCGGGCACGGGCCTTCTGTTCCAGGGGATAGGCTGATGGTGCCCATCCCAAAGAGGCTTCTCCACCACTCGGTCGCCGTGCGGGTTCCGAAGGCGGACGCCCTCATGGGCGGCGAGTACGAGGAGCCCGTGCAGCTCGACGGGGTCTACGTCGAGCCCGTCAGCAAGGTGCGCCCGACCTCCTACCAGCTGCAGGACGCGACCAACGCAGTCATGTACGTGGACGCCGTGAACACGAAGGGGGCGTTCGCCATACCTGCGGGGTCTCTCGTGACCCTCTCGGAAGGCGAAGCCCCGTCGAGCGTCGCCGCATGCCACGCGCTCTCTTGCTTCGGGCGCGTGCACCACTGGGAGGTGGAGCTGGCATGAGCGTTGCCATCGACACCCCCGTGCTCGACAGCCTCGCGGACGGCGGCGCCGGCAGGGCGCGCCGCGAGGAGGTCGCGATGCGGGCGGAACAGCTCATGCGGCCCTATGTGCCCCTGCTGGACAACACGCTTAGGCCGTCGGTCATAGCGTCGGACTTCGCAGCCGGGCTGCTCGTCTGGAACACGCCGTACGCCGCGAAGCAGTACTACGTGCCAATGAAGCACTTCACGGAGGGCACGTGCGACCACTGGGACGAGGCTATGAAGCGAAACGACATGCCGCTGCTTGATGAGTACGCGGCACGGGTGTACACGGAGGTGCCCTGATGGAAGAGCTGGACCTGCTGTCGGTGCTGAAGCAGCGCGTGGCCGACGCGGGCGTGGACGTGCCCGTTTTCCTGTCGCTCGCGAACGCACAGAAGGCCGAGGAATGCGTGGTGCTCTCCTTCGGGACGCCCGGGCAGGGCGACGTCTTCTACGACTTCGAAGAGGACGCCCCCCTGCGCGTCACCGTCATATGCAGGCGCATAAGCGAGCTGCAGTCGATGAGGGACGCGAGCAGCATATCCGAATCCATCGACTTCGGCTCGCTGGACTCGGACAACGGCTCCTACGAGGTCTCTGGCCTCGAGAAAGGAAGGCCGCGCCCCATGCCCTGGGACGAGTCGGGCAGATGGGTGTGGCTCTTCGACATCAACCTGACGATAGAAAGGATGGCCAACTGATGGACATCGGAAGCTCCATGAACTACCAGTACCTCAACGAGGTGGACATCAACCCCGAGGGCGACTCACCCGAGTACGCATGGGTCGGCCCGGGAATCAGCAGCTTCACCCGCGACAAGTCCGAGACGGTCGAGGAGGAGTACTTCTACGACAAGTTCGGCGAGGCCGACACGCAGGTGACCGGCATGCAGCAGAGCATCACCGTGGAGGGCAAGCGGCGCATGGACGACCCGTTCCAGAACTGGGCGGCCGACCACGACGAGACCACGGGCGACGGGCTGTGCACGACGCTGCGCCGCACGTTCCCCGACGGCAAGGTGATCGAGCGTCCCGTGACCGTACACGAGATCAAGGCCGACCAGGACGGGGCGGCCAACGAGAAGGCCAAGTTCAGCTGCAAAATCTCGTTCAACGGGCCGGGCGAGGTCGTGGCCGAAGCCGTGGGAACCGCCTATCCCGAGAAGGTGACGGCGGCGGCGGTCGCCGTGACGGTCGGTGAGACGTCCAGCATTTCCGCGATTGTAACTCCCGAGGACGCGAACCCGCGCTGCGTGTTCGCCACGGGAAACCACAAGGTGGCGACCGTGACCCCCGACGGCACCGTGACCGGCGTGGCCGCAGGCGAGACCTACGTGACCGCCAAGTGCGTCTCCAAGCCCTCGATCATGGCGAGGGTCAAGGTAACCGTCAGCGCCGCCGCAAGGCAGGCTTCCCCCGCAAAGCAGGCAGGGACCGCCGACTCCAAGTAGCCGGCGACACATGTCCGAACATCTAGGCCGAGGCCGAGGCAATCTGCGCTGCCTCGGCCTTTTTAGGTTTCTGGCGCAGAATGCGAACGCTAAGGAGCGCAGATGGGCAAGAAGAAGACAGCGAGAAGCAAGGCGAAAATCGCGGCCGTCGCAAGGCCGCTCGTGCTTGACATAGGAGGCACGAACGTCACCGTCCACGTCAGGACGGCACCGCGCGTGCTGAAGGCCGTCGCCAACGTCGCCATCGAGAACGGCAAGAACATCAAGGCCATCGAGGAAAGGCGCGACGCCGCCCTCGAGGCCGGGGACTTCGACGAGACATACAGGCTGGACGGCGAGATCGCCTCGCTCATCGAGCCCATCGTCTCGGAGGCCCTGGGACGAGTCGGCTACGAGAAGCTGCTGGCCGCTCTGGGAGGCGGCGAGAAGGCCGACCCCGCCGACTGCACGCCGCAGCTCGTGCAGGTGATGCAGGCTATCTACGACGAGATAAACAGATTCGTAATGACCGCAGCGCAGACGACGGCAGGAGCCTCGAATGCGTTGCAAGCCGCTCACAGAGACTAGCTCGAAGAAGACCGACGCGGAGGGGCGCGAGCGTCTGGTCAGCACCTACGGGTGGCGCGGGCGCACCGTGGAGGTGTGCGACTCCGCGCGCAACGTGCTCTCCATCATAAGGATGTTTGACGGCGGCACCGACGATGCAGGCACACGTCTGCTCGACATGCTGTTCTTCGACCGCTGCGCCCTCCCCGTGTCGGACGACGAGGAGCTGCAGGCGCTCGTGTACGACGCCATGTGGGACGTGTGCGGGCTCGACGTCACCCCCGACGGCCGGTTCTCCCAGAACGACGATGGACGGTGGTTCGACTGGGACGAGGACGCCGACCGCATCCGCAACTCGTTGCGCGCCGCCTACGGCATCTCGTGGGACGACGTGAGCGACTCAATGACCTTCTCCGAGGCGTCGTCGCTCGTGACCCAGCTCGCCGAGTACGGCGTAGAGACGCCCTTCCAGCAGGCCGTGCACTACAGGCTCGCCAAGCCCCCATCGGCCAGGGACGCTGGCCAGAAGGCGGTGGACGCCTTCTACGAAATGCGCGACTTCTACGAGCTGAAGTGCTCCGGCGGGGACTTCGGCGACCAGGGCGACGTGGACGCCATGTTCGAGGCGGCATGACATGGCCGACGGCAAGGTAACCGTACAGATAGACGTCAAGGACGCAAACGCCGTCAACGGCGCGAAGCGCGTCAAGTCATCAATAGAAGACATCAAGAAGGCCGACGCAGGCCTTGGCTGGTCGGGGCTGGAGAAGGGCGCGGCCGCTGCCGAGAAGTCCAACGGCATGATAGGGGCCATGAGCGTGGCCCTGGGCAACCTGGCCGCGCAGGGCCTCACGATGGTGCTGTCGAAGGTCCAGGACATCGCACGCCAAGCCATCGAGATCGGCTCGGGCTTCGAGACCTCCATGTCGAAGGTCTCGGCGCTCTCCGGGGCGGCAGGCGACGAGCTGGGGCAGCTCGAGTCGAAGGCCCGCGAGCTCGGTGCCTCCACCACCTTCAGCGCCTCCCAGGCGGCGGATGCGCTCGGCTACATGGCGCTCGCTGGCTGGGACACCCAGCAGATGCTTCAGGGCGTGGACTCGGTGCTCACGCTCGCCCAGGCGGGCGAGATGGACCTGGCCGCCGCCTCCGACCTGGTGACCGACTACCTGTCGGCGTTCGGAATGCAGGCGTCCGAGACGCAGCGCATGGTGGACGTCCTCGCCTATTCCCAAGCCAACGCCAACACCACCGTCGAGGGCCTGGGCATGGCCTACAAGAACTGCGCTGCGAACTGCAACGCCTTCGGCATGGACGTCGAGACCACCTCGGCGGCGCTCGCCATGATGGCAAACCAGGGCCTGAAGGGCCAGGAGTCGGGCACTGCGCTGAACGCGGTCATGCGCGACATGACCGCCCGCATGAAGGACGGCGCAATCGCCATAGGCGAAAACACCGTGCAGGTGATGGACGCCCAGGGCAATTACCGGGACTTTGTGGACATCATCGCGGACGTCGAGGCCGCCACGGCCGGCATGGGCGACGCCGAGAAGGCGGCGGCCCTGCAGTCAACCTTCACGGCCGACTCCATCAAGGGATTGAACCTGCTGCTTAACGCGGGCGCGGGCCAGGCGGCGTCCTTCCGCGACGAGCTGTACGGCTGCGCCGGCACAGCGCAGGCCACCGCCGACACCATGACAAACAACCTGGGCGGCGACGTGGCCGCCATGGGGTCGGCCTTCGAGGAGCTGGCCATAAAGGTCTACCAGGGGCTTCAGGAGCCGCTTCGCGAGGCCGTGCAGTTCGTCACCGGCACAGTCGTCCCGGGACTCGAGCTCCTGTTCCAGAACCTGGACAAGGTTGCCCCCGCGCTCGTAGGGATCGGGGCAGGGATAGCCGTCGTCGCCAACAAGCAAAGGATTGCGGAAGACGGCAAGCGCATATGGGCGGCCCTCACCGCCGAGACCACGAAGAACGCCGCCGCGACAAAGCTCGCCTCGGGCACCATCGGCTTCTACGGGATGAAGACGAAGGAAGCTGCGGCCGGGCAACAGGCCCTCTCTACTGCCACCAAGGCGTCAACTGCCGGAATCACGACGCAGGCGGTCGCCGTCAAGGCCTCCACAGTGGCCATGAATCTCGGAACCATGGCCACCCGCGCCATGAGCACGGCGCTGAAGACCATCGCGCCCATCGCGGCCATGACCGCCCTCGTGGAGGTCGTGACCGCCATAGGCGGCGCGATGGAGGCCTCGCGGAAGGACGCCGAGAACCTGGAGAAAGCCACCGATGGCATGGGCGACGCCATCAACGCCGGGCAGCAGGCGTTCGAGGGCTACGCGCCGGCGGCGGATGCGGCGGCGGACGCCACCGAGAACGTGGCCATGTCCGCCGGCGACTGCATAGCATCCCAGGCCGAGCTGGCCGAGAAGACGCGCGAGACGTTCGCCGACGCGGGCACGAGCGCGGCGGTCGCCCAGTCCTACGCCGACACCATCGCGGAGCTTGCCGACAAGGGCAGGCTCACAGCCGACGAGCAGGCGCGCCTCCAGGCCGCCGTCGAGGGCTTCAACGAGGCCACGGGCGAGTCGATCGGCATCACCGACCTGCAGAACGGCAAACTCACCGTTGCCAAGGACAAGGTCTTGGAAATGGCGGCGGCCTACAGGGAAGAGGCCATGGCAGAAGCCGCCCGCGAGATGTACAAGGAGCACGCCAAGCAGCTCATACAAGACCAGATGGCCCTGAAGGAGGCCACCGACAAACTCGCGGCTGCGCAGCAGGAATGCGCGGACGCCGAGCAGTACCTGACGGGCGACGCGCTCACGCCGTACGCGGATGCCGTCACCCTTGCGCAGCAGGAGGTAGACCGCCTGACGGCGGCGACCGAATCCGAGAAGGCGGCCATGGACAGCCTCCAGGCGACCATGGCCACGAACGTGGGAGCGTTCGACACGCTGGACGCCGCCCTGGGCTCCTGCGGGCTGTCGATGGAAAGCTTCGGGCAGATATCCGACGCGCAGATTGCCGCCCTGCAGAGCGGCTTCGACGGCGGCCTGACATCCATAGTCAACGCCTGCGCAACCCAGGGCTTGGCGATACCTTCGGCGCTGGCCAACGCCATCATGGCCAACAGCGGGCTCCCCCAGGGCGAGCAAAGGGCGATGCTCGATGCCATGGTGCTGCAGATGACCGGCGGCGACGTCGCCGCAGCCGCACAAGTCCTCGGGCGCGACATAGACCAAGGGCTCGTGGACGGCATAACCGGCAGCGCGGAGATGCCAGCAGGCGCCGTGGGCACCATGTCGGAGGAGGTCATAGCCCGCGCCAAGAGCACGTTCGACAGCAACTCGCCGTCGCTCGTCATGATGCAGCTCGGGAACGACATAAACGCTGGCCTCGCGAACGGCATAAGCGGGAGCCAGGAAGGTCCCACAGCCGCCATGGGCGCCGTTGGTGCGGCCGCCATAGGCGCGATATCGGGCCTCCCCGGTCAGATAGGAGGAGCAGGCTACGCGGCAGCCTCGAACCTCGCATCTGGGCTGCAAAGCGGCACCGGGGCCGCGTCGGGGGCGGCGGCGAGCGTGGCCACGTCCGCCCTGAAGGGCGTCGAGGGCACGAAGGATACCTTCACGAAGGCCGGACGGACCGCAGTGGACGGCTTCGGCAACACCATAGGAGGGGCCGACGCCTACAACCAGGCGCACGCGCTGGCGGTGACGGCCGAGCGCGGGCTGCAGCAGAACGCGCACATGGCCAGGAAGATTGGCCAGGACTTCGCGCAGGGCTACGGCCAGGGCATATCCAGCAAGGAGAGCTGGGTCTACCAGAAGGCCTACGGCCTCGCCGAGGCGGCCGTGCGCGCCGTCAAGGCCGCCCAGAACTCCGCTTCGCCCTCGAAGGTCGCGCGCTCGCTCGGCGCGGACTACGGCACGGGCTACGGGCTGGGCATGTCCGACGAGTACAAGCACGTGGAGAAGCTGGCGTCAGGCCTGGCCACGAGCGCCACGAAAGGCGTGTCCGCGAAGGCCGCGCCAGTGCTCGCGCTCAACTACCGTGCCGCTGCGCAGGGCAGGTTCGCCCCTGTGGCGCAGCCCGCGCAGGCGTCCGTCCAGGCGCAGACAGGGATGGCCGACACGTCGAGCACGGAGCTGCTGGGCGTCATGAATGCGGTCCTCACCGAGCTGACCGCGCTCCGCAGGGGCCTCCCTCGGATGCTCTCGGACGCGCTCAAGCCCGAGGGCATCACCATGCGCGAGTTCGCAAGCCTGGTAGACCTAGCGGAGGAGTACCTGTGATACACGAGATCGTATACACGAACAGTCGGGGCGATTCCGTCGTTTTCGGCGGCGACGACGCCGGCAACCCCTGGCACTACGGCGTCACCGACATCTTCAGCCTGGAGCTGGAGCCGGAAGTGCTGGGCAGCCGCATCGTAGGGTTCTCGGGCGGGATACGCGACCTGGGGCTCCACGCCGTCATGAGGCGCGGGTCCCTCGCCGAGCGGGACCGCCTGGTGGACGTGCTGAGCTACGACAACCGCATGGTTGCGCCCGGCACCCTGCGAGCCGGCGCGTCGAGCATCGAGTGCTACATGAAATCCCTGGACCCATCCGGGTGGCACTATTCCGAGCAAGCCTACACCACCGACATCGTGTTCACGTCCGACAGCCCCGTATGGGTGCGCAAGCAGAGCACCACGCTGCTGGCCGACGCGGGTAGGAGCGTGGGTGGCCTCGACTACCCGCACGACTACCCGCACGACTACGGGCGCTCGGTCGGCACCACGGCCGTGATCACGAACCCGTACCAGCTCCCGGCGCGGTGCGATATCGTGTTCCCGGGGCCGTGCGACAACCCTTACGTCATCATCGGCCCCAACCGATACCAGGTGCTCGTGACCGCAAAGAAGGGGCAGCTCGTCATCGTCCAGGGATTCCCCCGCAACGGCGCCAAGCGCATCGTGCTCAGGGACGCGGACGGCTCGGAGCGCAGCATCTTGTCGCAAGGCGTCCGGGAGGACGGGGCTCACGTGTTCGCGGAGGTCCCTACGGGCCCCAACGTCGCGTCGTGGGCCGGGGCGTTCAACATCGAAGTGTCCCTGTACGAGGAGAGGCTGTCGCCATGCTGGAACCCCTCCTGATATACGCCGACCCCTACGGGCGCGAGGTCGACACCGTGCCGAAGTTCTCTGGAGACTTCGTCGTGGGGACCAAGCGAAACAACTTCTCGCTAGACATCCCGAAGGGCCTGGGCGTCGCGGAGGACTGGTTCCTCATGCTCGACGGAACCGAGTTTGGTGGCGTCGTGGACGGGCTCGAGATAGACACGGGCAGGAACTTCGTGACGGCTTCCGGCAGGACATGGCAGGGGATGTGGCAAGGAACGGTGGTGAAGCCTGACGCCGGCCAGACGCACCTCGTGCTGTCGGGCGACCTCAACGACGTCATAGCCCTCCTGCTTGAGCGGCAGGGGCTTGGCGACAGGATGGCGGCCCCCGAAAAGCCCTGCGGCATCTCCGTGGCCGGCTACCGCGTCCGCTACCGCTACGGTTACGACACCCTGCTTGGGGTGTGCGCCTCGGTCGGGGCTAAGCCGATGTTCCGCTACGACGGGCGCCTGCGCAAGTGCCTGGTATACGCGCAGGCCCGAGGCGACTACGCGGACGATGGCGTGGATGGCGACTCCATCCGGCTGAAGCTACGCCGGCAGCGCCTGACGAACCACTGGCTGGGCCTCGGAAAGGGCGAGGGAACCTCGCGCATCACGGTGAACCTCTACGCCGACGAGGCCGGCAACGCCTCGCCAGAACAGAGGCTGTTCGGCGTCAGGCACATCATGGAGATGTACGACTCGCCGAGCGCGGAGGCCGACGACCTCATGGAAGCCGTCGAGAAGCGCCGGCGCGAGACGCAGCAGAAGATGCTCACGTGCTCGATGGCCGATGCCACCTCCGGCGACTACGACATCGGGGATATAGTCGGCGGCAGGTCGACGGAGCTGGGGATATCCGTGGTCACGGAGGTCGCGCAGAAGACGGCAAAAGTCACCGGCAAAACGATCGTATGCACGACCAAGACCGCATTGGAGGCAAGCTGACGTGTCGATACAATCCGGGAAACTGTACACCTGCTCGCGCAAGCCAGGCGTCCACAAGGACGGGAATCTGCGCCAGGAGTTCGTCAAGGACGGCGACGATGCCGCCGAAGGGCGGTGGCACACAATCACCTTCGAAGACACCTTCGCGGTGACGACGGAGACGGTTCTGTGCGAAGAGTGCTACGAGAAGTACAAGTCGATCATGGAGACGTGGAACCGCGACGTCTGTGAGTTCATCACGCAGGAGAGGAAATAACATGCCGCACCTGGTCACATCATCGCAGGGCCTCGACCACATCGAGTCATACAACGCCCGCCACTACAACGCAGGGACGCAGGGAAACGGCTCCTTCGCCTTCAGGGGGCGCGGGGACTTCGCGCTGTCCATGCCCAACACCAACACGCTGCGCATCGCGAGCGGGGACGCGCAATGCTGCGGGGCGCACTGGTCCATCGACGGCGATTACGAGGAATACACCATCGAGACCGGGACGCCTGGCTACAAGCGCATCGACCTCGTGGTGGCCGACATCGTGACGGCGCCCAAGGAGGAGATAAAAATCATGGTGCTGAAGGGCGAAGAAGTTGCCGGCAACGACGGGGAGCCTGTTGCACCTATCCCCATCCAGGGCAACCTTAACGCCGGCGACACGCACGTGCAGATGCCCATCTGCAGCGTGACGCTGAACGGCATAAACCCCGGCGATCCCGTAATGCTCATGGACTTCCTGATGCCTGCATCAGAATTCCAGGCCGCTGAAAAGGAGCGTTGGGATTCCATATCCCTGATCGATGGTGTCGAGGTCGAAGCGAGTTGCTACCCAAACGACAAGGGCATGATTGCGTTAAAGCACAGGGGTGCGGTAGCGATCCTGGGCCTCATTACCAGCGGGCCGATGGTCGGTAAGGTTTACACCAGCTACAGAAACAGCCCGACCGACACATGGCACGAAAGGTACATCTAGCATTCCATATTTCGAATAGCTAGCGGCTCGCACAAAGGCACTTGCGTCGCCGACTCCATCATCGGCTTTGACGTGCTCCTTGACGTGCCCGACGGCTACCGCATCGCCAGCATCGTCGGGCTGCGCAACGCAAGTGCCGGCGCGCTGGTCCCTTCGGATGTGAAGGTTTCGGGCGCCGTGGTATCCGTCCTCTTGCGAAACACGACGATGATGACGCAGCCCTTCACTTTAGACGTACAGGCCGTATGCACGAAAGCCGAGCTGTTCGCGTGACATTCCATATCGAAGCTCTATCACCGTCGCTCCCGGCGATGCAGGCTCTTCGGTGGTCATCCCGGCGGCCAAAAAAGGCTACAAGGCGGTGGGCCTCGTTGGTGCGCAGGCGGGAACATCCTGGATGTCGTTGACCGGATTCACGTGGTATGAAGGCCGCGGAGAGGTGAGCGTTCGCAATTACTACACCAACCCTGTTACGGCAACGCCTAGCGCGTTCGTGTTGTACATTCCGGCTATCTGACATATGCCGGGCTACTTCCAAAGCGAAACGTTTCCGACGTGATTGCCGTCCACGAAAGCGCACAACGCGCCCGTAGGGTCGTCCCAAGCGAGACGTACGCGCCCGTTGCCCAGCAGGTGGCGGATACCTTCCACGACTGTCTGGAGGTTTTTGACCTCCTGAAATATGGAATCCTACGCGGCCAAGGGCAGCTCGTCTCCCCGGTGCACCACGATGTTGATACCCTTGTACATGTCGTCGCTGGTCTTGCCGAGCACCGTGCGGGCGACCCTGCGCTGCACCCTGCGTATCGTGGCGAGGGTCAGCTGGAAGTAGTAGCGGTAGGTGATCTGGATGTCGCAGTGGCCCATCATGGCCGCCACCGCCTCGATGGGGTTGTTCCTGGCGGCTATCGTGCCCCAGCTGTGCCGGAGGTTCCTCATGCCGACCCACGGCAGCCTGCGCTCGGCCGCCCACCGCTTCAGGGCGCGGTAGGCCGCGGAGGGCCTCGCGTCGCCTATGATGCGCCCCTTGGGCCGGCCGCGCTCCACCCAGATGTCGTGCAGGCGGTCGAGCGCCCAGGGCGGCAGGTAGGCGTCGCGCTCGCCCTTTGCGGTCTTCGTGAGCGACTCGTAGAGTCTGCCGGGCAGCTCGTGGAGGGACGAGCCTATGTGCACGACGCCGCTGCGCCAGTTCACCTGCTCCCATCGCAGCGCGTAGTTCTCCGAGGGGCGCAGCCCCAGCGCGCACTGCAGCACGGCGGTTGGCTCGAACTCGCAGCCCACCATGCCGCGTATGAGCTTCTTCATGCGCCGCTGGGTCAGCGTCTCGGGCCTGTACTGCGCGCGCCGGTCGAACTCGATCTTGCGTGTCGGGTCGACCATGAGCACGCCCCACTTGTCCATGGCCCAGCGAATCACCTGGCGCAGGCACTTGTACGCCTTCTCGGCCCCTCCGGCCCCGGCCGTCCCGCAGAGCTCGTCGGCCCAGTCCTGCACCTCGTCGTGGGTGACAGACCCCAGGGCGCACGCGCCCCATCTGGGCAGCACGTGCAGCCGTATGGACGACGTGTAGCCGTAGACGGTGTTGGGCCTGCGGCGCCTCGCCTTCTCGGGGAGGTAGTGTCGCTCGACGATCTCCTCGATGGTCATGCCGAGGGCCTGCTCTGCGGTGATTGCGGTTGCCATGGTTGCTCCTTTCGTCGCGATACGTGGAGCGTAGCGACACCTTGAACAGAATGAAAGCATAGAGAGGAAGGAACCGAGCGAATGGAATTCTTGGCGGATGCGGCCCCGGGCATCACATCGGGGGTGGTGCTGCTGGTCGTTGGCGGCGTGCTCGGCGCGGCAGGGAAGGGGATCGTGGCCGCCTACAGGAAGACCCGGGCCGTGGCCCACGAGCACACCGACCTGGTGTGCCACCTGGAGGAGTCGGACGAGATGAGATCCGAGCTGCAGGAGCTGAAGGGCCTGCAGGACGCCCAGAACTCCGCACTTCGCGAAATCCTGGGGGACATGCTCGACAGGGAGCACGCCCGCCTGGTGGCGCAGGGTTACGCATCCCCCGAAGAGAAACGGAAGTTCGAGAGGCTTTATATGGCCTACCACGGCCTCGGCGGCAACGGGACGCGCACGGCCCTCTACGAGGACGTGATGCAGATGAAGTCGTACCCGGTCTGAAAAGGCACGGTTTTTGGAAGGAAAGAACGGTTTCTGCGGAAAACCCGCAAATAGCGCGGTTTCAAGAACAAATACGGGATTTTGGAAACGAATATAGGAGGTTTCGGAACATGAAAGCAGACATCAAGAAGTGGGGCAAAGCCGCAGGCGTCCGCGCCGTCAAGACGGCGGCGCAGACGGCGGTGGCGACCATCGGCGTCTCGGCCGCCATGTCCGAGGTGGACTGGCTGATGGTGGGCAGCGCGTCGCTGCTCGCTGGCATCCTGTCGCTGCTGACCAGCGTCGCAGGCATCCCGGAGGTGGACGGCGGCGAGAGCCTGGCCGCCATGGAAGAGGACATCGGGGTCGGCGACACCGTCTACACGAAAGGCGCTGGCGTGCGGCGAACCGTGACCCAGGTTGGCGACAACGCACAACGCGACATCGCCGGTGACATGGAGCCGAAGCCATGGGCTAGGTTTGACAACGACCGTTGGGCTTACACGGACATATTGACGAAGAAGGCGCCTGATGACGATGGCCGCTAGGGACGCGCTCTGGCTGGCGGTCTGTTTCCTGGCGCTCGCACTCGCCATCCTCACGTCCGCCGCGGCCTGCATGGTCGAGCGCACGCCGCCCGTCATCAT
>CAJUSL010000025.1:18472-22695 GCA_910589135.1 uncultured Eggerthellaceae bacterium | reverse complement strand
GGTCGGCCAGCTTGATGACGATGACGCGGATGTCCTTGCTCATGGCGACGAGCATCTTGCGGATGGTGGCGGCCTGCTCGTCGGTGAGCGAGCCGACCTCGATGCGCGTGATCTTGGTGACGCCTTCCACCAGCTGGCGGACGTCCTCGCCGAACTCCTGCTGCACCACCTCGCCGGTGACGTCGGTGTCCTCCACCGTGTCGTGCAGAAGCGCCGCGCACACCGTCTCGGCGTCCATGCGCAGGTCGGCCAGGATGATGCCCACCTCGATGGGGTGCACGATGAACGGCTCGCCCGACTTGCGCAGCTGGCCCTCGTGCGCACGCGCGGCGAAGCCGTACGCCTTCCGCAGAAGGGCGACCTCGTCGTCGTCCATGTATGCCTGCGCAAGCCCGACGAGCTCGGCGAACGCGTCGTCGGGCTGCTTGAACTCGGCCTTGGCCATGCCTGGTATGCCATCTATCCCCGAAGCGCGCCCGCGAAGCATGTCGGGCTGCCTGACGGAGGCTTCGTCTTTCCTGCCTTTGGATTCCATGCCTGTCATGATATACCTTTACGCGCTTGGGGCGATCGGATGCGTGACGCGGACGGTCAGCCCGTGGATGTCGCACTTCATGGCCCAGGCTCGGAACTGCTGGAACTCCTCGATCTCGTCGAGGCCCTCGCGGTAGCGGACCGAGTCGGTGAGCTCCACCTTCTTGGCGTCCTCCACCACGCGCACCAGGTACGACTCCGCGCCGTCCGCGAAGCTGCGGGTCGCCTCGATGAGGCCGAGCTCCGAGAACACCGACAGGCCGCACGCGGCCGCGCTCGGCGACACGGGATGGCGCGCTTCGCTGGCCAGGCGGGCCAAATCGTCCACGCCCAGCGAGAACAGGGCGCCTCTCGCGTCGGCTTGCAGCGCCTTCAGGCGGCGGTACACCTGCGCCATGACGTCGCGGCAGGGCGTCATGTCCTCCAGGATGCCGCGGTTCACCGACACGTCCTGGCGCCCGTAGAGCAGATGCACCCACGAGTCGGCGCCGTCGCGGCCGGCACGCCCCGCCATCTGGTTGAACTCCACGTCGGAGAAGGGCATGTGGTACAGCACGACGTGGCGGATGTCGGGGATGTCGATCCCTTCCCCGAAGGCCGACGTCGCGACGAGCACGCGGATGGCCCCCTCGCGGAAGAGGTCTTCCACGCGCGTGCGCTCCTCGCGCCCCAGGCCTGCGTTGTAGAAGCCGATCATGGGGGCGAGGTGGGGGACGCGCCTGCGCAGCCTGCGCGCGACGCCCACGGACTGCTCGCGGGAGTTGACGTAGATGACGCACTTGCGGCCCGAGCCGATGATGTGCGCCAGGTAGTCGTCGCGGGCCAGCATGCCGCGTTGGTCGTCGACGTGCAGGTTGTCCCGCGAGGTGGCGTCCACGACGCGCTCGCCGATCGGCAGCGTGCGCTCGATGTCGTGCGCGATCTGGTCGTTCGCGGTGGCGGTGACGGCGAGCACGACCGGGCCGCCGAGGCGCGCCACGACGTCGGCGAGCTCCTTGTACGCCGGACGCGCGCCGGCCTTGGCCTGCCCGATGTGGTGCGCCTCGTCGACGACCATGAAGCCGATGCGGCCCGACGCGGCCACCTCCTCGGCGTGGAACGACAAATACTCGGGCGTGGTGAGCACGATGTCCACCGTGCCGTCCGCAAGCCCGTCGTAGGTGGCCCGGCGCGCATCCGCGGGCGTGTCACCGTTGAGCACGGCGCACTTCAGCCCGAAGCGCGCGAACTTGCGCCCGATGTTGTACGCCTGGTCGGACATGAGGGCGCGCAAGGGGTACACGAACAGGCTCGCCTTGCCCTCGGCGAGGGCGATCGTGGCGGCATGCGCCTGGAACACGAGCGACTTGCCCCTTCCCGTGGCCATGATGCCCAGGACGGAATGCCCCTGCTCGAGCATCGCCATGATCTGCGCCTGCGTGGCGTGCGGAGCGTGGTCGCCGATGATGGCACGCACGACCTCGGCCTTGAGCGCGCGCGGGTCGTCGCGCCCGACCTGCTTCCAGTGCTCGCGCAGGGCGGACGCCTTCTGGGCGGCGGCATCGGATGCCGCCTGGCGCGCGCCTGGCGCGCAATCGCCGGCAGCGGTGGCTGCAGCGGGCCGCACGCACCCGGCGCCCTCTGCCGCCTGGGCGGCGCCCCCATCCCCGCCTTCGCAGAACAGCGACTCCACGAACGCGCGGCAGTCTTCGTCGAGGCAGGCGTCCAAACAGGAGCACGCGCGGGAAGGGACGAGCTCCTTCAGCATGGCCTTCACGGAACGACGGCCGCGCCATTCGTCGATCTGGGCCGTGAACGCGGCGTCGACGATGGACTCGGTGGCGACGAGCGACTCGATGTCGCTGCAGTGGAACAGTATGCCCCCCACCTGCGCGCGCCCGTCGGTGAGCGTGCACGAGAAATGGTTCTTGCCCGCGCCGACCGCGCGGCACTGGTCGAGCAGAACGTTGTGCGCGAACAGCACCGGCTCCAGGTTCTCCTGGCCGAAGGGGGCCAGCCGGTCCAGCGCCTCCACGTCCGGAATGGTCAGGTCGTGCAGGTTCACCACGGCGTCGACCTCGCACATCGGCTTGAACTCCGACGCCGGAAGCGCGTCCATGTGCTCGCAAAGCCGCTGCTTGAACGCGGGAAGGTTCCCGACCGGCAGGGTGACCCCCACGGCGGCGCCGTGGCCGCCGAAGCGGGTGAGCAAATCGCTTGCCGACTCGATCGCCTCGAAGAGGTTGACCTTCCCCACCGAGCGGCCGCTGCCGCGCGCCTGGCCGTCCTCGATGGTGAACAAGAGCACCGGCACGCCGTACTCCCCCACCAAGCGGGACGCGACGATGCCCTTCACGCCCTCGTGCCATCCCTCGCCGGCGACGACCAGCACGCGCTCGCCGGCGTACTCGCGCTGCGCCTGGGCGAGCGCCACCTCGGAAAGCTCGGCCTCGATCTGGCGGCGGCGCGTGTTCACCGCGTCCAGCTTCTGCGCCAGCAGGCTCGCCTCCTCGAAGCTGTCGGACATGAGCAAATCGAGCGCCAGCGCGGCGTCGTCCATGCGGCCCGCCGCATTGAGCCGGGGCACGAGCGAGAAACTGAGGTTCGTCGAGGTGAGCGCCTTGCCCTCCATGCCGGAGACGGCCGCGAGCGCGGCGATGCACGGGCGCGGCGCCTCGTTCATCTGGCGCAGCCCGTCGGACACCAGGGCGCGGTTCTCGTCGCGCATCGGCATGAGGTCGGCGACGGTGCCCAACGTGGCGAAGTCGGTGTAGCTGCGCCACAGGTGCGGGAAGCCGAAGCGCGAGCCCAGCGCCTGGACGACCTTCAGCGCCACGCCCACCCCGGCGAGGATCTGCGACGGGTTGCCCGGCTGCGCCTTCGGGTCGATCAGCGGAACCCCGACGGGCACGGCGTCGGACGCCTCGTGGTGGTCGGTCACCACGACCGAGATGCCCGCCTTTTGCGCCGCGGCCACCTCGTCGCGGCACGAGATGCCGCAGTCGACGGTGACGAGCACGTCGCAGCCCAGCTGCTTGACGCGTTCGAGCGCCGCCAGCGTGAGCCCGTAGCCTTCGCTGAACCTGCTGGGTATGAACGGGGTCACCTTGCCGCCCAGAGCGCGGATGCCGCGCGTCATGACGGTGGTGGCGGAGATGCCGTCCAGGTCGAAGTCGCCGAACACGACGATGTGCTTGCGCCCCTTGATGGCCGCCTCCAAGGCGTCGGCCACCTCGCCCATCCCCTCGATGCCGTAGGGGTTCAGCCAGTCCCGCTCAAGCGACGGGCTCAGGAAGGCCGCCGCGGCCTCGGGCGTGTCTATGCCGCGCGAGACGAGCACCGTGGCGACGAACCGCGGAAGCCCCATTTCGCGCGCAATCAGCGCAGCCTGTTCCTTGGCATGCCCGTCCGGCACGCCTCCCCTGAGCTTGAATTGTGTAGACATATCTGCCTTAAGTTGGAGTCGCTCTGTTTTTCCCGCTCATTTTCGCACAATCAGTAAACGATGTCAGGCCCGCACGGCGACTCCACAAGAATGTGGAACTATAATCGTCACGCGAAACAACCGGAACGAAACGCGAGCGGAAGGAACTCTCATGGGAAATTGCATCGTCGCACAGTCTGGAGGCCCGACCGCCGTCATCAACGCGTCGCTGGCCGGCGTCATGCGCGCCAACCAGCTCAACCCCGTCTTCGGGAAGGTTCTCGGC
>CAJUSL010000025.1:0-18462 GCA_910589135.1 uncultured Eggerthellaceae bacterium | reverse complement strand
GCATCCACGGCATCGAGGGCGTCCTTGCGGGGCGGCTCTACGACCTGACCGACGTTCCCGCCTCCGAGATCGACGTGCTGAAGCAGACCCCCTCCAGCGCGCTCGGAACCTGCCGCTACAAGCTGAAGCGCGGCCAGGAGGCCGACTTCGTCAAACTGCTCGGTGTCATGGACGACAACGACGCCGACGTGCTGTTCTACATCGGCGGCAACGACTCCATGGACACCGTCGACGCGCTTTCCGAATGGGCGGCGGCGCATGGGGCCGACAAGCGCTTCGTGGGCATCCCGAAGACCGTCGACAACGACCTGGTGCCCCCCGACCACTGCCCCGGCTTCCCGTCGGCGGCCAAGCTCGCGAACCTCGTCACGCATGCGACCAAGCTCGACTACGACGCCTACACGCGGCCCGAGGTCTTCGTGCTCGAGACCATGGGCCGCGACGCCGGCTGGCTCGCGGCCAGCTGCTGCTTGTCGGGCGACGTCGATCTGCTGGTGCTGCCTGAGGTCGACTTCGACCGCGACTGGTTCCTCGAGCAGGTACAGCGCAAGATGGACGACAAGGGGTCGTGCTACATCGTCGTCAGCGAGGGCGCGCACTACGAGGACGGCACCTACGTCAGTGCGGGCGACAGCGCCAATGACGGCTTCGCGCACGCCGTGCTGGGAGGTGCGGCCCTCGCGCTGAAGCAGATGGTCGTCGACGCAGGGGTGGCGCCCCGCGGCATCGTGCAGGACCTGTCGCGCGCGGCGCGCTCGTCGAACTTCGCGCAGGCGCGCATCGACGTGGCGGAGGCCTACGAGCTGGGCATGTCTGCGCACATGCGCGCGGCCGACCCGGATTTCACGGCGCAGGTCGTCGGAGTCAGGCGCGGCGCGGCGGCGGATGGCTCCTACAACGCCGAGTACTTCGCCGGCCCGGCGGCCGAGTTCGCGAACTTCGTCAAGAACTTCCCCAGCGAGTGGATCCGCAAGGACTACCAGGGCGTGACCGACGAGGCCCTTCGCTACTTCGCGCCGCTCGTCGCCGGCGAGCCCGACATCATGTACGGCCCGGACGGCCTGCCCAAGACGGTCGTCCCCTACAACCTGCGCTAGCAGCCCAGCGGCCGCGCGGATGCGTCCGGAACCGCGGAAGCAAGTTCGCTATAGGTGCCCTGCATGCAGAGAGCAAAGCAGATTTAGATGCAGCACAGGCTTGGGATAGAAGAAACGTCGCCGCTGATACAGCGTTCTGTAATCAGGGATTTATGTCTCCCATGTATAGTTTGACCCAAATGTTGGCCATGGCGTTTCGCAAGACGGATTGACGACACAACCGTACCTTGCAATCGTCGGCTTCCTGGATTTACGTCCAATCAACCGGGGGACTGTACATGCTGATGAACAGTAGCGAATACGTCGAGGTTCTTTGCCAGGTCAAGCAACACATTGCGAAAACGAGATCCAGGGCTGCTTCGAAGGCCAACTCGGAGCTAATCTGCATGTATTGGCGCATCGGCGCGCTTTTGAACGAAAACGATGACTGGGGCTCCGGTTTCCTGGAGTCGCTGTCCAAAGACATCCGCAATTCGTATCCCGGCATAAAAGGCTTTTCCGTCAGGTATCTCAAGTATATGAAGAAATTCGCGCGAGAGTGCGATGCCGAAAAAGTGCATACGGTGTATGCACTTTTGAGCTGGTCCCACATTCGGGCGCTGATGGACAAGGTCAAGAACCTTGACGAGCGCTTGTGGTATGCGCAAGCAAGCGTGCATAACGGCTGGCCGTTGGCGACGCTCGGCCATCAGATGGATCTGCATGCCTACGAAAGGCAGGCAAAGAAGGGCAAAATCAGCAACTTCTCAAAAACTCTCCCAGACCCACAAAGCGAGTTGATGCAACAAGCCCTGAAAGACCCCTACGTCTTCGATTTCATCACAGCAGAGCAGGGTCGGGAGGAGCGCGACAACGAGCAGGCAATGATGGATAACCTGCAGTCGCTGCTTCTGGAGCTAGGAACCGGATTTGCCCTCGTGGGGCGCCAGTACCATCTTGTTGTAGGCGAAGACGATTTCTATATCGACATGCTCTTCTACAACATCAGACTGCATTGCTACGTTGTCGTGGAACTGAAAAACCAGGATTTCAAGCCCGAGTTCAACGGTCAGCTTGGGTTCTATGTTGCAGCCGTGGACGGCGAGCTGCGCGACGAGGCGGACAACCACACGATCGGTCTTCTGCTTTGCAAAACCAAAAACAATGCGGTGGCGGAGTATTCGCTCCGGTCGATGAATGCGCCAATCGGCATCAGCGAGTATCGGCTCGGAGACGACCTCCCCGAAGAGTACGCGAAGATACTGCCTTCGGCCGAAGACATTATGGCGCGTATTTAGAGGCGCTGAGCCGGGTTGAGCCCATGTTTTCGTTTGCAGAAGGGATGTCCCCGTTAGGCGTGTCGCGCATTCGCGCGAACGCAACATTGCCTAGACGGCGCCCTCGTACACGGGTCCCACCTCTATGGGGCACTTGCCGCGGGTCGCCTCCACAAGGCGCGCCCGCAGGCCCTCCGCCTCCTCGTCAAGCGCGCGGAACGCGAGGCGCACGCACTCGGCGAAGTCGGTGGAAGCGACCGTCACGCCTGGGCCTTCCGCCGCCCGCAGGACCGCCTGGTACAAATCGTAGGGCACGCCGAGCGACACGTCGCGGCATTCCGACACCACGACCACGCGCGCCGCGGCCACGGCCTTCTGGCATGCCTGCGTGTACGCCCGCACCAGGCCCCCAGTGCCCAGAAGCGTTCCCCCGAAGTAGCGCGTGGTCACGCAGATCACGTCCACGAGCCCGGCGTGCGCAAGCGCCTCGTAGGTGGGCATGCCGGACGTCTGCGGCGGCTCGCCGTCGTCGGAGTAGCGCACGCGGCCACCCCTCAAGACGTAGGCGTAGACGTTGTGCCGCGCCTGGGCGTGCTCGGTGCGCACCTCCTGCAAAAACCGAAGCGCCGCCTCCTCGTCGCCCACGTGCGCAAGGTGGGCGATGAAGCGCGACCTCTTCTCGACGACCTCGGCCTGCGCCGCGCCCTCTATGGTCCGGTACGAACTCAATTGAAGCGGTCCTGTGCCCGCACGATGCCGTCCTCAAGAAAGCACATCACGCAGTCGGCACCCTTCCGCACGCCTTCGGCGAACAGCTCGGCCGCCTCGCCGCGCGGGCGCGTCAGCACGTAGTCGGCCACCGGCATGCGCCCGGGAGGCCGCCCGATGCCGATGCGCACCTGGTAGAAGCTCTTCGTCTGCAGCTTGTCAATGACGGACCGCACGCCGTTCTGCCCGCCGTGCCCGCTGGCGAACTTTATGCGCACGGAGCCTTCGGGAAGGTCGAGGTCGTCCCGCACCACGACCAGGTGCTCCTTCGGGATGCCGTGCTTCCTGAGAAGCTGCGCCACCGGAGACCCCGACAGGTTCATGAAGCTCTGCGGCTTCGCGACGACGACGTCCTTGCCGCGCCACTCGTGGCTGGCGACGATGGCGCCGCATTCCTGCTTCCAGTAGTTCGCCCGGATCTCGGCCGCTATCAGGTCGGCCGCCAGAAACCCGGCGTTGTGGCGCGTCCCCTCGTACTCGGCCCCGGGGTTGCCCAGGCACGCGACGAACCACGCCGTTTCGTCGGCGGCTTCCACTACAGCGCGAAGTCGGGGTCGAACAGCTCGGACACGGACGTGTTGCCGTAGACGTTGGCGATGGCGCGCGCGAACAGCGACGCGACGCTGACCACCTTGATCTTGCCCGTCTGCTTCTCGAGCGGCACGGGGATGGTGTCGCACACCACGATCTCCTCCACGGGCGTGTTCTCGAGGCGCTCGTAGGCAGGCCCCGAGAACACGGGGTGCGTCGCGCAGATGTAGACCTGCTCGGCTCCGTTGGCCTTCAGCGTGGCCGCGGCCGCGGCGATGGTGCCGCCCGTGTCGATCATGTCGTCGTTGAGGACGCAGATCTTGCCGGCCACGTCGTGGCCGGGGCGCCCCTTGTGCATGATGGCGAGGTCGGCCTCGAGCATGTCGGAGAGCTTCTTGGCGGCCTTGGCGCGCCCCACGTCGGGGGACACGACGCACACCTTCTCCTTCGGGAAGCTCTTCGCCCGGAAGTAGTCGGCGAGGATGGGAAGCGCGGTCAGGTGGTCGACCGGCACGTCGAAGAAGCCCTGGATCTGCCCCTGGTGCAGATCGATGGACATGACGCGGTTGACGCCCGCGGTGGTGAGCAGGTTGGCCACGAGCTTGGCGGTGATGGGCTCGCGCGCCGCAGCCTTGCGGTCCTGGCGCGAGTAGCCGTAGTGGGTGATGACGGCCGTGATGGTGCGCGCCGAGGCGCGCTTGGCGGCGTCGGCCATGATGAGCAGCTCCATGAGCGCGTCGTTCACGTGGCTTCCGGCCACCGACTGGACGATGAACACGTCGGCGCCGCGCACGCTCTCGAGGTAGCGGGCGTAGATCTCGCCGTTGGCGAACTTCTCGAGCTTGACCTTGCCAAGGTCGACGCCCAGGACGTCCGCTATCTTCTCGGCCAGCTCGGGGCTGACCGATCCGGAGAACAGGGCCAGCGATTTCTGCATCTCGGTCATGGGTTGCAACCTTTCGTCATCGTTTCCGCCGGCAGGCGACGCCGCCTGCCGGATGCCTGCCGGCAGTGCCTATTTCTTGTGCTCGAGCGACCACTCGTCGTAGATCTTCTCGCGGGAGCGCGCGACGGCGAGCGCGTTGTCGGGAACGTCCTTCGTGATGACAGACCCGGCGCCCACCACGACGTTGCTCCCTATCTCCACCGGCGCCACCATCATGGTGTCGGAGCCGATGAAGGTGTTGTCGCCCACCACGGTGCGGTGCTTGTTCCTGCCGTCGTAGTTGCACGTGATGGAGCCCGCGCCGACGTTGACGCCTTCGCCGAGCCGGGTGTCGCCGATGTAGGAGAGGTGCGGGACCTTCGACCCCTTGCCGATGACCGACTTCTTGATCTCGACGTGCGTGCCGGCCTTCGCCCCCTCGCACAGATGCGCCCCCGGTCGCAGGTAGGCGCGCGGACCGGCCGTGGCCCCGTCCTCGAGCACGGCCTCGTGTGCCACCGTCTCGTCGACGGTGCACCCGTCGCCGACGCGCGTATCGTACAGGCGCGTGTTGGGCCCCACGGTGCAGCCGGTGCCCACGTGCGTGTCCTTGAGCATGGTGGACGGCAGAAGCGTGGTGTCCTCGCCGACCTCCACGTCGCCGACGAGCGTGACGTTCGGGTACAGCGTGACGTCGCGCGCGATGCGGACGTCGGGGCCGCACCACACCAGCTCGGGCGCGACCATGGTCACGCCGCCGTCCATGAGCGCGTCGTTGATCTGCGCCTGCTTGACGCGGGTGGCCTCGGCGAGCTGCTTGCGCGAGTTGACGCCCAGGCACTCGGACGGGTCGTCCGATTCCAAGGCGATGGTGGTCTTGCCATCCCCGCGCAGCACCGCCATGGCGTCGGTGAGGTAGTACTCGCCCTGCGCGTTGTCGGTGCCTATCCGGGAAAGGGCCGAGCGCAGGCTTGCCGCGTCGAAGCAGTAGAAGCCTGAGTTGCACTCGCAGATGCCGGCCTCCTCGGGCGTGGCGTCCTTCTGCTCCACGATGCGCGCCACGGAGGACGCCTCCGCGCCGTCGGCGGCTCCGAACCCTTCGCGGACGATGCGTCCGTACCCGAACGGGTCGTCCAGGCGCATGGTGAGCACCACGGCGGCCGCGTCGGCCGCGTCGCGGGCCTCGACGAGGCTGCGGATGGTGCCGGGCGTGATGAGCGGGCAGTCGCCCGACAGGATGACCACGGCTCCGTCGAAGCCGGACATGGCCTCGGATGCGAGCGCGCACTGCACGGCGTGGGCGGTTCCCAGGCGCTCGGGCTGCTCGGCCGTCTCGCATGCGTCCTGCACGAGCGGAAGCACCTGGCCGGCCTCGTGCCCCACGACGGCGACCACCTTGGACACGCCCGCCTCCTTGGCCGCGTCGACGACCCAGTTGACCAACGGCTTGCCAAGCATCTCGTGGGCGACCTTGGGCTTCTTCGACTTGAGGCGCGTTCCGGCCCCCGCGGCAAGGACTATCGCTGCCACATCACTCATGCATGCCCCTTCCGAGCGCGTTTCCGACATGCTCACATGATAGCGCGTTTGGGCGCGCCGGCTGCGGAAGACGCGGCCGGGCGCGACGACGCAGGCGAGGCGTGCCGCCGCACGAGGGTTCCGGACGTCCGCAAGGAAGGCTACTCGTCGCGGTCCTTGCGCTCGACGCGCAGCTCGCGCGTGCCGATAGCGTCCTCGCGCACGCGCTTCAGCTGCTCCTCGAGGTCGACGTCGTCCATCTCCTCGATCATCCTGTCGCGCACCTGCGCCGCCTCGCGGTCGCAATGCGACAGGCTCTCGTGGTCCTCGTGGACGCTGACGAAGCTGACGCCCTGCCTCTTTGCGACCTTGGCCTGGAAGAACAGCAGCGTGAACCCGGCCACGCCGGCGACCAGCGAGGCCATCAGGATGGCCAGCTTCGCCTCCGTGATGAGCATGTCGCTCCCATAGGCGAGGTTGGCGACGAAGATGGCCATAGTGAACCCGACGCCGCCGAGGATGGACGCCCCCAGCATGTGCATCCAGTTGACGTTGGCCGGCAGCGACGCCACCTTCGTCTTCACCGTGGCGAAGCTGAACAGCATGATGCCGATGGGCTTGCCGAGCACCAGCCCGCAGAACACGCCGAGCACGACGGGCGAGGACGCCATGGTCTCGACGTCGAGCCCGTCGAAAGACACGTCCGCGTTCGTCAGCGCGAACAGAGGCAGGATGGCGAAGTACACCCAGGGGTAGAGCATCTGCTCGAGCCTCGTCGCGGGCGGCACGGCCTGCTTCGACACGCGGGAGATGCTGGACACGGTGGTGATGTACTTCTTCTGCGCCACCAGGGGGGTGTTGTCGCCGTCGTAGAAGGCGTTGGCCAGGCGCACGCGGTCGTCGGACCACGACAGGAAGTTCTGCAGGTTGATGCTGGACCCGGACGGGATGACGAAGGCCAAAAGCACGCCGGATATGGTGGAATGGATGCCCGACATGAACACGCACGCCCACAGCACGCACCCCACCAGCATATAGGGCACCAGCGAGTAGACGTGCATGCGGTTCATGGCGAGCAGCACGGCGAAGACGGCCGCCGCGGCGCCCAGCCACGCGAAGTCGGGGCTTTCGCCGTAGAAGACGGCGATGACCAGGATGGCGATGATGTCGTCGGCCACGGCAAGCGTGGACAGGAACACGCGCACGCCGTTGGGAACCCGGCTGCCGAGCAGGGCCAGGATGCCCAGCGCGAAGGCGATGTCGGTGGCCGTCGGGACGCCCCAGCCGTGGACTGCCTCGGGATGCGACGCGTTGAAGAGCAGGTAGATGAGGATGGGGGCCAGCACGCCGCCGGCCGCCCCCAGTATGGGGAGGATCGCCTGGCGTATGTTCGTCAGCTCGCCCGCGGTCATCTCGTACTTGATCTCGAGGCCCACGAGCAGGAAGAACACGGCCATGAACACGTCGTTGATGATGTGCGCGAACGACATCTCCCCATGGAACGCGCCCACGCCCACCACGACGTGCGTGCTCCAGAAGGCGACGAATGCCTCGTAGGCGCCCGTGTTGGCGACGACGAGCGCCACGATGGCGGCCACGAGCATGACGGCGGCGGCCTTCGTGGAGGAATGCGTGAAGCTGACGATCTGGCGCAGGCGCCTGTTGCGCTTCTGCACCGCGTCGATGAAGATGCCGTGCGGGTCGGGGTTGTCGGGGGTGGGCTGCACGAGCACGGGGCCGTCCGGGGAGTCCTCGACGTCCAGGAAGTCGTGCGCGGTGGCGATGGGCTGCCCGTTGCCGTTCAGGCTGGCTCCGCCTTCCATGCGCACGGCGCCCGGCGCAGGCCTAGGCGTGCCGGCGCCCGCGTGCTCTTCGGTCGCGTTGTTTCTGGTCTCTGTCATGCGAATCACTCCAATGGGTATTCGCACCATGGTACCAAATGCAACAATTCATAATCGCATGCAACCATCTTGGTTGCGCAGTTGGCAATTGGGTTATCCTAATCCATGTATCATTGGCCGACTACACAGAGGTGGTAAGTATGGATGTCACCGTATCCGGACGCAAGATGCCCGTCAGCGACTCGCTGAGAGCCTACGCCGAGGACAAGATCGGCGGTTCGGTCGAGCAGCTGGACGTCGGGGCTATCGCCTGCGAGATCGTGCTGTACCGCGAGAAGAACCCGGCAAACCCCAACCCTGCGATCTGCGAGGTCACGGTGCTCATGAAGGGCCACGTCGCCCGCGTCGAGGAAAGCGAGCAGGACATGTTCGCGGCCATCGACGTCGCCGCGGCCAAGATCGCGCGACAGCTCCGCAAGTTCAAGACGCGCGTCCGCAGCAAGCGCACCAAGAAGTCCGAACAGGACGTGGCGCTCCGCAGCGAGGCCGCCCATCCCGAGACCGAGCTCGACCTCGACGCGCTGATGGACGAGCTTGCAGAGGACGAGGTCGTCCGCCGCAAGCAGATCGCCTACACGCCGCTCACCGAAGAGGAGGCGCTGGTCCAGATCGACCTCATCGGGCACGACTTCTTCGTCTTCACCGACCGCGACTCGGGAAGCGTGCACGTCATCTACCGCCGAAGCGACGGGGGCTACGGCCTGCTCACTCCGAAGGACGAGTAGCAAAGGCCCGTTTCATAGACCCTATCGAATAGAGGGTCCCGAAGGCGACGACGAAGCCTTCGGGACCCTCCTCGCTTACGGCGCGCCGCAGCGCCTGGGCCGCACTGGGCGCGACGTCGACGCGCACGTCCCGCCCGGCCGCGTGCGCCTGGCGCCGCACCTCCTCCGCAAGCGCCTCGGCTGGGAGCGCGCGGGGGTTGTCGGGGGCGTAAACGACGAAGCGGGCGGCATAGGGCAGCATCGGCGCGACGATGTTGCCCACGTCCTTGTCTGCCAGCACGCCCGCCACCAGCGTCGGAAGCCTCCTTGCCGCGGCGCCGCCGCCTGCGGCCGCCGCATCGTCGCATGCCTTTCCCGCCGCGTCCCGCGCCGCCAGCAGCTCGTCGAGCGACGACGCCAACGCCTCGGCACCCTGCGGGTTGTGGGCGCCGTCGACCACCACCAAAGGAGAGCGTCCCACCGCCTCGAACCGGCCCGGCCAAAGCGCCGCGGCGACCCCTTCGCCGATCGCGTCGCCGGTCACCCCCAACTGCGGGCACGCATCGCCTAGCGCATGTGCCGCGTCGATGGCGAGGGCGGCGTTCATAGGCTGATACGACGCCAGAAGGCCCGTCGTGTAGGCGACGCCGCGGTACGAGAACTCCCGCCGCGCCGCGCCCGGGACAAGCGGATCGACCGCAAGCTGCGCAAAGTCGGACACCGCAAGGCGGCTGCCTTCCTCCTCGCAGCGCCGGCGGATGACGTCCATCGCCTCGGGTTCCTGCGGCCAGCTGACCGTCGGCACGCCGCGCTTGACGATGCCGGCCTTCTCGAACGCGACCTTCGCAAGGGTGCCGCCCAAGACGTCGGTGTGGTCCATCCCGATGCGGGCGATCGCGCAAAGCGCGGGGGTCACCACGTTCGTCGCGTCCAGGCGCCCGCCCAGCCCGCATTCGACCACCACGACGTCGCAGGCCGTCTCGGCGAAATGCACGAAGGCGACGGCGCACATCAGCTCGAACTCGGTTGGATGCTCGCCGAGCGCCTGCTCCACCTTCGCGGCGGCGTCGCGCACCTCGAGCGTGGCCTGCAGGAGGTCGGGGCGCGACACCATGCGCCCGTCCACCTGGATGCGTTCCTCGAAATGCTCGATGTAGGGGCTCGTGAACAGGCCCGTGCGCAGCCCCGCCTTCCTTAGGATGCTCGACAGGTAGGCGCAGGTCGAGCCCTTGCCGTTGGTGCCGGCCACGTGCACGGACAAAAACCGGCCCTGCGGGTCGCCCAGCTTCTTCAGCAACAGCCCGATGCGCTCGAGGCCGAGGCTCGAATGGCGCCACCTGGGCTC
This sequence comes from uncultured Eggerthellaceae bacterium, assembly GCA_910589135.1. Lineage (GTDB taxonomy): Bacteria > Actinomycetota > Coriobacteriia > Coriobacteriales > Eggerthellaceae > MGBC163016. The sequence continues at coordinate 8,417 of CAJUSL010000025.1, read as the reverse complement.
GTTGATGTACGCGACGGGGTCGAAGGCCACGGGAGCGCCGCCCACGCTAAGCAAGAAGCTCGCCGAGCCTGGCGAAGTCGTCCTCCAGCACGGGCCGCTTCGCCTGGTCGTAGATGGCCGCCGCCGGGTGGAACACCGGGAACACCTTGAACCTGCCGGCCTGCTGCAGGCGCCCGCGCAGGCGCGTGATGCCGCACTCGGTGCGCAGGATGAACTTCGTGGCGAAGTTCCCCAGCGTGACGATGTATTCCGGAGAGACGACGCGCGTCTGCCCGCGCAGGTAGTCGGCACAGGCCTTGATCTCTTCCGGCCGGGGGTTGCGATTACCGGGAGGGCGGCACTTCAGCACGTTCGCGATGAACACGTCCTCGCGCGCGAGCCCTGCGATGGAGAGCAGCTCGTCGAGGTACTTGCCTGCGGCGCCCACGAACGGGCGTCCCTGCAAATCCTCGTTCTTGCCCGGGGCCTCCCCCACGATGAGCACGCGCGCATCGGGCGAGCCGTCGCCGAACACGACGTTGGTGCGCCCCTCGCACAGCTCGCACTTCCGGCACGTCGCCGCCTGCGTTCGCAGCGCCTCGAGCGCGGCGGCCTTTTCCTCCCGCGTGGCGTCAGACATACATCTTGGGCATTCTCGAGTTGCCGAAGGCGATCATCACCTCGTACGACAGCGTGCCGAGCATGTCGGCCATCTGGTCGATGGTGACGAAGGCATTGCCCTGCTCGCCCACGACGATGACCTCGTCGCCGACCTGCGGCTCGATGCGCCCGATGCCGCTGCGCGTGCGGATGTCCACCTCGAACATGCACTGGTCCATGCAGATGGTGCCCACCTGGGGATAGGTGCGGCCGTCCATGATGAAGTCGATGCGGCCCGAAAGCGCCCGGTTGAGGCCGTCGCCGTAGCCGATGGGCACGGTGCAGGTCTTCGCGAAGCCGTTGCTGCGGTGCACGAGCCCGTAGCTGACGCCCTCGCCCACGGGGACCTGGTTGACCTGCGTGATGCGGGCCTTCACGCTCATGGCCGGCAGAAGGTTCAGCGCGCCGTACGTCTCGGGGCACGGGAAATAGCCGTACATGGCGATTCCCGGGCGCACCATGTCGTAGTGCACGTCCTTGTGGCGTATGGTGGCCGCCGAGTTCGCGGCATGCACGATGCCAGGGTCGAAGGCGGCCGCGCGCATGTCGGCGAGCGCGTCCTCGAAGCGCGCCTTCTGCAGGTTGAAGTCCATCGTGTCCTGCACGTCGGCGGTGGCGAAGTGGGTGAAGGTGCCGACCAGCTGCAGCGCCCGGTGGAACGATATCGTCTGAAGGAAGTCGACGACGGCCTCGTGGCGCACGCCCACGCGGTTCATCCCCGTGTTGACCTTCAGGTGGTAGGGCGCCTTCGCCCCGATGGAATCGGCCGCCTCCGCGTACTTCACGGCGAACTCAACCGTCGCCACCGACGGCATGATGTTGTAGCCGAGCAGCAGCGGGATGGACGCGAGCGGCGGCTCGGACAGGATGAGGATGGGCGCCTCGATGCCGCCCTGGCGGATCTCCATCGCCTCGTCGACGGTGGCGACGCCGAGGTAGTCGGCCCCCGAGTTGAGCGCGGTCTTCGCGCAAGGCACCGCGCCATGCCCGTACCCGTCGGCCTTGACCACGGCCATGAACAGCGTGGCAGGGTCAAGCGTGGCCTTGATGGCCATGATGTTGTTCTGGATGGCCCCCAGGTTGATCTCAAGCCACGACCAGCGGCGGTCGGTCTCCGCGATGCGGTCGAGCTCGTCGAAGTCGAACACCGGGCCCGACGAAGCGGCCCCGGCGCTGGGTATGCGCATGTAGCTGCGGACGTCCTGCGCCCGGTACTTCCTGTCGACGCCCCACTTCACGGCGTCGCGCCGCTCGGAGAACAGGTGCAACTCGCCCGGCTCGGACGCGCTTTCGTCGGGCACGCGCCATCCGTCGCGCAGGGCTCGCTTCTGCGATTCGAGGTAGTCCGTCTGAACCTTGCCGAACTCGGCGTCGCTCATATGCCGGCGAATCTCGTCGCCGGCCGATTCGAACCCTGGGCGCTTCTTGGGATAGTTCAGAAACCCGTTGGGCAGATCTTCCATTCTGAAGTCCTCTTGCGTTGCGTTTTCGTACGCGGACTATATTACTATTCGTGGCCGCCTGCCGCCATCATCGATACCGCATGCGGCAGCACGCAGGCGACGGCCTCCCAGTTCTCGGCAGCCGCCTTCGTGGAGCCCGGCAAATTCACCACCAGCGTGCCTCCGCGCTGCATGCACAGCGCCCGCGACAGCATGGCGCGCGGGGTGTACTTGAGCGAATGCACGCGCATGCCCTCCGCGATGCCGGGGACCTCGCGCTCGCACGCGTCGCGCGTCGCCTCGGGGGTGACGTCGCGCGGCGAGAGCCCCGTGCCCCCGCAGGTCAGCACCACGTCGCAGGCAAGCTCGTCGGCTGCGCGCACGATGGCGCGCGCGATCTGGTCGCGCTCGTCCTTGACGACGGCGTGGTCGCAACACTCCCAGCCGCGCTCGGCGATGGCCTCCTCGAGGAAGGCGCCCGCCGCGTCCTGCGCGAGGCTGCGCGTGTCCGAGCAGGTGACGATGGCAAAAGACAGGTTTTCGGCGTCGGCCATGTTGGTATCCTTTCGCTCAGGCGCGGCCCTACAGCTCGATTTCCTCGGGGACGTCGAGCAGGATGCACTCCACCTCGTCGCCCGCCTGCTTCGATTCGAGCCCTTCGGGCAGCACCGCCATGCAGTTGCTGCGCTGGATGACGCCGAACAGGCCCGAGCTCTGGTTCTTCGCCGGCGTCACCTCGAAGTCCTCCCCGTTCGCGGCCTTCGTGAGCGTGGAGCGCAAAAGGATGCGGCGAGGGTCGCGCTTCTTCATGTCGCAGGTCAGACGCGCCTTGACGGAAGGGTGCTGCAAGTGCGCGAAGCCCTGCATCCTGCGCAGGGCCGGGCGGACGATCATCTCGAAGCCGCAGTAGGCGGCGGCTGGGTTGCCCGGCAGGCCGAACACCGGCGTGCCGCCGACGATGCCGAACGTCTGCGCCTTGCCGGGGCGCATGTTCACCAGCGTCATCAGCAGCTCGCCCTCGTTCTCGACGACCTTCTTGATGAAGTCGAAGTCGCCGTTGGCGGCGCCGCCCGTGGTGATGACGAAGTCGTACTCCTTGGCGGCCGAAACGACCGCCTGCGCGAGCGCGTCGTAGTCGTCCCTCACGATGGGCAGCATGGCCGGCTCGGCGCCGGCGGCCTTGATGCAGGCCGCGATCGCGTAGGCGTTCGATTCGCGGATATGCCCCGGGCCAGGCACTTCGCTGGGCGGCACGAGCTCGCTGCCCGTGGCCATCACCGCGACGCGCGGACGGGCGTGGACGTCGATCTCGAGCGCTCCGCAGCTGGCAAGATATCCCACGCCTGCGCAGGAAATCACCTCGCCGGGACGCACGACCACCTCGCCGGCCTTGGCCTCCTCGCCGGCGGGACGCACGTTGCTGCCAACCTTCGTCGGCGCGGCGAACGCCACCTGCGACCCGGGGCCGCCGTCGCCGCCGAGGTAGTCGACCACTTCGTACTTGACGACGGAGTCGGCGTCCGACGGCAGGCAGGCGCCCGTCATGATGCGCACGCACTCGCCCGCGCCGATGGCGCCGTCGAACACGTCGCCCGCGCCGATGGCGCCCGCGACCTTCAGCGTGACGGGCGCATCCTCGGAGGCGCCCGCGACCTCGCCGGCGCGCAGCGCGAAGCCGTCCATGGCCGAATGCGCGAAGGGCGACACGTCCATGTCGCTTCTCACCTCGCGCGCGCAGACGCGGCCGACGGCTTCGAGCACGCCCGCGCGCTCGACCGGCATCGGCCGCATCCTTCCCGTCACGAGGGAGCGGGCGTCTTCCAGGGAGAGCATGTCCTGAGCAGTCATTTATCCTCGTTTCTGATAATCAGACATACAGGAAAGGGCCGCGCCACGGCCCTTTCCTGAGTTAGCGGTTGATGTTGTAGAACGCGTCGCGCCCGGCGTAGACCGCCTGGCTGTCGAGCTCCTCCTCGATGCGGATGAGCTGGTTGTACTTGGCGACGCGGTCGGAGCGCGCAGGTGCGCCCGTCTTGATCTGCCCGCAGTTGCAGGCGACGGCAAGGTCGGCGATGGTGCTGTCCTCGGTCTCGCCCGAGCGGTGGCTCATGACGCAGGCATACCCGTGCGTCTTGGCCAGCTCGATGGCCTCCAGCGTCTCGGTGAGCGAGCCGATCTGGTTCACCTTGATGAGGATGGCGTTGGCGCAGCCCATTTCGATGCCCTTGGCCAGGCGCTTGGAATTGGTGACGAACAGGTCGTCGCCGACCAGCTGCACCTCGTCGCCGATGCACTCGGTGAGCAGCTTCCAGCCGTCCCAGTCCTCCTCGGCCATGCCGTCCTCGATGGAGACGATGGGGTACTTCTCGACGAGCTCGGCCCAGTAGTCCACCATCTCCTCGCTGGTGAGCTCGCGGCCCTCGCCGGCGAGCACGTACTTGCCGGCCTTCTCGTCGTAGAACTCGGTGGAGGCGGGGTCCATGGCGAACATGATGTCGTCGCCAGGCGCGTATCCGGCCTTCTCGCAGGCCTCCATGATGTACTTCAGGGGCTCCTCGTTGGTCTTGAGGTTGGGGGCGAAGCCGCCCTCGTCGCCGACGCCGCCGCCGAGGCCCGCGTCGTGCAGCACCTTCTTGAGCGTGTGGTAGATCTCGGCGCACCAGCGAAGGCCCTCGGCGAAGCTCTCGGCGCCCACGGGCATGATCATGAACTCCTGGAAGTCCACGTTGTTGTCGGCATGCACGCCGCCGTTGAGGATGTTCATCATGGGCGTGGGAAGCAGGTGCGCGTTGGCGCCGCCGACGTAGCGGTACAGCGGAAGCTTGCTGGACTCGGCGGCCGCGTGCGCGATGGCCAGCGACGCGCCCAGGATGGCGTTCGCGCCCAGGGCGCCCTTGTTGTCGGTGCCGTCGACGTCGAGCATGCACTCGTCGATGTCGCGCTGCTGCGTGGCGTCGAGCCCGATGAGCGCGTCGGCGAGCTCGGTGTTGACGTGCTCGACGGCGTCGCGAACGCCTTTGCCCATGTAGCGCTTGGCGTCGTTGTCGCGAAGCTCCACGGCTTCGAACGCGCCGGTGGATGCACCTGACGGAACCGCCGCCCTGCCCTGCGAGCCGTCGCTGAGCGTGACGTCGACCTCTACCGTTGGGTTGCCGCGCGAGTCGAGGATCTCGCGGCCGTACACGTCGATGATAATCGCCATCTGGTGCCTCCTAATAAGGTGGGTTGAGCTGTCGAAGCACCCCAATCATAGCAGAACGGAGACGGCGACACAGAGGGCGGCCGCGACCGCGCAGGCGGCCGCCGAGGCGGCGTCCATGCGCCGTGCGCGGATGTCGGTGCGCATGCGTCCGCGCATGCCGTAGCACCGCGCGTCCATGGAGGAGGCAAGGCGGTCGGCGCGCCGGAACAGCCCGACGAGAAGAGGGACCATGATGGCGCAATGCGCCCTGACGCGTGCCGCGACGGGCCCTTCGTCGAACTCGGCGCAGCGGCACCACTGCGCATCGCGTATCCGGATGTACTCCTCGGCCATCTGCGGGATGAAGCGCAGCGCGATGGAGAACACCATGGCGATGTCGTCCACCGGCGCGCGCAGCGCGGAAAGCGGGCGCAGCATGGACGAGAACGCATGCGTGAGCTCCGTCGCCTCAACGGTGAGGCAGACGGCGAGGCTGAGCCACGTCAGAAGCAGGATGCGTGCGGCGAAGAAGCAGCCCCGCTCAAAGCCCGGCTGCGAGAGATCGAGGCCCGACGCCCCGGGGACGAACGCGTTGAAGGCGACCGTGACCGCGCAAATGACGTACACGGGGACGCCGAGGGCGGCCACCTTGCGCACCGGGGCGCGAAGCCCCGCGCAGGCGGCGGCGAAGAAGAGCGCATAGGCGGCCATCCCCGCCCAGGCGTCGACGAAAAAAATGCCCACCGAGTACGCGGCGAGCATTAGTATCTTGCAGCGCGCATCAATGCGGTACGCGCTGCCCTGTTCTTCAAGGAACTCGGAAACCGAGCGGCCCATGGAGGACTGGAGCCGAGGACGCAGCCTTGCTACTCCTCGGACTTCTCGACCTTCTCGGCGGTGTCCACGGCAGCTTCCTCGGCAGCCTCGGCTTCGGCCTTCTCGGCCTCCTCCTTGGCTTCCTCCTTCTGCTCGTCGGCGACCTTCTCGTCGGCCTTGGCGTCCTCGGCGGCGGCTTCGGCCTTCTCCTCGGCCAGCTGCTGCTCGCCCTCCTCGCGGACGTTCTCGGCGAAATTCTCCTCGGCGGCCTCGATGGATTCCTTGATCTCCTCGACCACGGTCTCCTTCTCGCCTGCCTCGGCGTCGGCCTTCTTCTTGGGAGCGGCCTTCTTCTTGGCAGGCGTGGCCTTGCCCTTGGCGGCCTTCTTCTCCGCCTTAGGCACGCAGGTCTCGTTGACGAGCTCCATGATGACCATGGGGGCGCCGTCGCCCTTGCGCGGGCCGAGCTTCATGATGCGGGTGTAGCCGCCCGAGCGGCCCTCGAACATGCCCTGGCTGACCTTCTCGAAAATCTCGCGCACCAGGTCGGAATCGTTGCCGAGCGCGGCGATGGCGAGACGGCGGGAGTGCAGGTCGCCCTTCTTCGCCCAGGTGATGATGCGGTCGACGTCGCCGCGGATCTCCTTCGCGCGGGCCTCCGTCGTCTTGATGCGGTCGTTCAGGAAGAGCGCCTGCACGAGGCTGACCTTCATGGCCTTCGTGTGGGCGAAGCTCGACCCGAGCTTGCGACCTTTGTACTTGTGTCTCATGGTTGCTATCTCCTAAAGCTTCAAATTCAAATCCATGGAAATCAGCTTGTCCTTGACTTCCTCGATGGATTTAGCGCCGAAGTTGCGGATGTTCAGCAGGTCGTTCTCGGAGAACTCGACGAGCTGGCGGACCGAGTGGATGCCTTCAGGCAGTTGTAGGAACGGACGGACAGGTCCAGGTCCTCGATCTGCTTGTCGAGCTCGGCGTTCGTCTCGGTGTTCTCGGGAGCGAAGATGGAAACCTCTTCGATCTCGGTCTCCTCCTCGTCGTTGGCGAGGGAGAGGAAGGCGCCCATGTACTGGTTGACGATGTTGGCGCCGCGGCACACGGCCTCGGTCGGTGCGACCGAGCCGTCGGTCTCGACCTCGAGGACCAGGCGGTCGTAGTCGGTGCGCTGGCCGACGCGCGTGTCCTCCACGTTCATCGTGCAGCGGCGCACCGGCGAGAAGAGCGAGTCGACCGGGATGACGCCGATCGGGTCCTCGGGGCGCTTGTTGTTGTCGGCGGACACGTAGCCGCGTCCGATGCCGATGCGGATCGTCATGTCCAGCGTGCCGCCGTCGGCGACGGTGGCGATGACGTGGTCGGGGTTCACCAGCGTGAACTCGGTGGGAACCTCCAAATCGGAGCCCTTGACGATGCAGGGGCCCTCGGCGGAGACGTGCGCGGTGGCACGCTCCACGTTGTCGGAAAGCGGCGAGAAGACCAGTCCCTTCACGTTCAGGACGATGTCCGTGATGTCCTCGATGATGCCTTCCGCGGTGGTGAACTCATGCTGCACGCCTTCGATCTGGATGGCAGTTGCTTTCGCGCCATCGAGCGACGAGAGCAGAACGCGGCGCAAGGAATTGCCCAGCGTAGAGCCATAACCGCGCTCCAGTGGTTCTACTATGTAACGAGCAACGGTGTTGCTGACCTCTTCGGTCGTGATAGTAGGCCTCATGAACTCTGTCATGTGATGTGAGCCTCCTTCTGAAGCAGCGGTTATTTGGAGTAAAGCTCGACGATGAGCTGCTCGCGGATGTCGGCGTCGATCTGGTCGCGGTTGGGAAGCGAGAGAACGGAGCCCTGCAGCTTCTCGATGTCGACCTCGAGCCATGCAGGAACCTGGACGCGCTCGTTGGAGATCAGCGCGCTCTTGATGACCAGCATCTCGCGCGCCTTGGGGGCAACGGAGACGAGGTCGCCGGGACGCACGCGGAACGACGGGATGTCGACGCGGCGGCCGTTGACGTAGATGTGGCCGTGGCGGACCTGCTGGCGCGCCTCGGCGCGGGACTTCGCGAACCCGAGGCGGTAGACCACGTTGTCCAGGCGGCTCTCGAGGATGCGCAGGAGGTTCTCGCCGGTGACGCCCTGCTGGCGGGACGCCATCTCGTAATAGTGATGGAACTGCTTCTCGAGGAGGCCGTAGAGACGCTTGGTCTTCTGCTTCTCGCGAAGCTGCATGCGGTATTCGCTCTCCTTGACGCGCTTGCGTCCGGCCTCGCCGGGTGCGTACTCGCGGCGCGAGAAGGAGCATTTCTCGGTGTAGCAGCGGTCGCCTTTGAGGAAGAGCTTTGCGCCCT
>CAJUSL010000024.1 GCA_910589135.1 uncultured Eggerthellaceae bacterium | reverse complement strand
TACGAGATGGACTCGCTGATTCTCACGTCCTCCTTCATGGACGGCTACAGCTACACCTACGCGTCCGACATTCGCGTCAACGTGAAGGACGACCAGGGCAACTGGAGCTACTACTCCATGCAGAACGGCAAGGTGTCCACCTCCACCATCGGAACCCAGGCGCCCAACACGTTCAAGGTGAAGTTCCCGAAGAGCAGCGTCAAGCAGATCGTCGTGGGCTCCATGCGCCCCTACGGCTTCAAGGCGCCCATCTCCGAGCTTGCCTTCTACGAGTACAACTCGATCTCCGACGACCTCAACGACCTGTGGGCCGACGAGCTGCACACCACGCTGAAGGACCAGCTCGAGAACGGCACCACGATCGACGCGGCCTATCTCGACTCCCTGGAAGAGCGCATCAACACGAAGGACTCCGCCACCCTTGCTGAGGGCGATGCGGACAGCGGAGAGTACGCTCCCGACCGCGACATCTACCTCGAGGCACTGAAGCTGGCGCGCCAGGCGCTCGAGTTCAAGGGCGGAACCGACCCCGTGCGCATCCGTTCGGCCATCACGGCCGATGGAGCCAACGTGGGCGGCATCAACGGCTGGCAGCCTCTGGGCGTGGCCGCGAAGGCCAACGACAAGCTGCAAATCTTCGTCGGCGGCAGGCTGAACGGCAGCTCCGGCCCTGTCGACACCACCGGCCCGAGCTCGCTTGTGCTGGGCATCACGCAGAACGGCGGCGAGGGCAAGGACCTCTACACCCAGATCGGCACCACGGGGCTCAAGTACGGCCTGAATGAAATCACCGTTCCGGCCACGCCGTGCAACATCGTCGGCCAGGAGAACGGCGGCCAGCTCTACGTCACGTCCGTCACCTACAACAAGGCCAGCGAGTTCGACGTCCGCGTCATCGGCGGCATGCCTATCGCGTACCTCGACCTGTACAAGGTCGCCGACGATGCAACGCACCGCGAGCGCTGCGAGAAGTACGTCGACACGCTGCGCAGCCAGGTCGAAAACCTGCAGAAGACGCATTCCGACCGCAACCACGAAGAGGCCTACGGCGACAGCACCTGCGTGGCCAACACCACCGACATCATGCTCACCAGCATCATGTTCTCCGTGCCGGCAAGCCGCATCCTCGACGGTCTGGGCGGCCTCAAGACCGACCGCAACGAGCAGGTCGAGCGTCTTATCAAGACCACCAAGTCGTCCGAGGAGATGGTGCAGCTGTACTGGCAGCACAAGGGCCTCGGCACCATGACCACCGCCGAGCAGCAGAAGTATGGCGGCAAGAACGGCGTGCCTGCCGGCCACCTGAACATCCGCTTCATGCGCACGAACCCCGGCGTGTTCATGTATGCCGCCGGCAACCATGTGGGCATCCAGTACGGCAGCTGCGCCCTCAGCAGCACGCCCGGCACCACCTTCGACGAGAACGGCAAGTACCAGTCCGGCTACTACTTCGGATGGGGCATCGCGCACGAGATCGGCCATCAGATCAACACGGGCGCCTACACCTACGCCGAGGTCACCAATAACTACTACGCGCAGCTGATCACCGCCAACGAGGACAACGCGACGTCTCGCTATGGCTACCAGGGCCTGTACGACCGCGTCACGTCGGGCACGAAGGCGCCGCCTTCCGGCAAGACGGGCATCGGCCTGTACTGGCAGCTGCACCTTGCCTACGACAACGGCTACAACTACAAGCAGTACAGCAACTACACCGACATTTACAACAACCTGGTCATGGCGCGCATCGATTCGATCTACCGCAACCCGGACAAGGCTCCGGGCACGGGCTTCACGCTGGCCGGTGCCGACAAGGACAACACGTTCATGCGCCTTGCCTGCGCCGCTGCGGGCGATGCGTCCACGGGTTACGGCCGCGACATCCTCGACTACTTCAGGGCATGGGGCCAGACGCCTGACGAGACCACCATCGCCTATGCGTCGCAGTTCGAGAAGGATCCGCGCCCGCTGCAGTACATCAACGACGACGCCCGCGTCTACCGCATCGAGGGCGGCCAGTCCGTTGGCGCCGACACCCAGGTGTGGGCGAACCTCTACGAGGGCGGCAGCGACAACGTGGGCAACGACGACAAGAAGATCACCGACTCGCGCATCGTGAACACGCGACAGGTCACCATCGAGATGGGCATCTCCGGCGACGCCGCCAACAAGACGCAGGGCCTCATCGGCTTCGAGATTCTGCGCAACGGCACCCCGGTCGCCTTCAGGATGTTCAACGCCGACACGCATGGCGAGCAGAACACGTCCGGCACGCTCACCTACACCGATACCATCGCCACCGAGAACAACCGCACCTACACGTACGAGGTGCGTGCGGTCGACAACCTGCTTTCCTACAGCAGCAATACGGTCTCGTTCCCGCAGGTCAAGGTTTCCGACAAGGGCGCCTATGTGGACAAGAGCCGCTGGAGTGCTGCCACCAACATGGTTTCCGGCGACGACGAAGGCCACGACACCTCGGGCGACAACGCCGGCGTCGAAGGCGACGCGGCCGGCTCCTGCGAGCAGGACCTCAAGGTGAAGGCCGTCGACAAGGTCGTCGACGGCGACGCAAGCTCGGCCTACACCGGCGCGTTGCCCACGGGCGACGACGCGCCGACGGACGCAGCTGGCAACCCTGTCACGCTGGGCGCCCCGTACATCGAGGTCGACTTCGGCAGCAAGCTGCAGGTGACGGGCATCACCGTGCCCACCGACGACCTGGCAACGCTGCAGGCGTCCACCGTTCAGGTGAGCACCGACGGCACCACGTGGACGTCGCTGCCGCTCGGCACGGGCAAGGCGGCCGCCGACGGCAAGAGCTCCACCTACTACTTCGACGAGGCCGGCAACGACCAGCTGAAGATCTACACCGCCTCCAAGCTGCGCCTCGTGGGCGGCGCGGAAAGCACGGGCATGACGCTGCACGAGCTCGACGTGCTCGGCCCGGTGGGCGACAACGCCGACTTCCTGACGGGCGAGGGCTGGGTCGGCTACCTTGACGCCGACACCACCTATGCGCCCGAAACGGTGCCGGGCGAGAACACCATCCCCGCCGGCTCGCTCGTGTTCGTGGGCAACTACAGCGGCGACACCGCGTACAACGCGCTGAAGATGTTCAAGCTCACCGACAACGGGCCTCAGCTGTTCGGCTCCTCTGTGGACAACTCCACCGTGCAGGTGCTCTTCGCCGAAGAGCCTGGCGAGGGCCGCAACCTCGGCGTCACCGCCGACGGCCGCTGGATCTACTACATCACGCCTGCGGGCCTTGCCGAGTTCGACGGTCAGCTTCCCAGCGAGGTCTACGCCGAGCTGTACCGCGTGGACGATGCCATGACGCTTGCCAACGAGCGCCTGGTGGCCAACACGCTCACCATGAAGCTGCCCGACAACATACCCACCATCCATCTGAACATCTCGGGCCCGACCGATGGCACGTTCGAGCCGACCGTAGGCAACTAGGAAAGGGAAGCACGATGAAGAGACTGACAAGCATTCTCGCCTCGTTTGCCTTGGCCTTCGGGCTGATGGTTCCGGCGACGGCGCTGGCCGAAGATGGCTACGCTTCCGTAGCCATCGACTACAACGGGCAGCGCATCAACCTGCAGCCGCAGATCGAGGACACGGCCAATTCCCTCATGGTTACGTTCGACGTGCAGGCAGACGATGCGAAGTATCAAAGCGCCATCCAGGCAGGCTTCAGCCTGTCTTCCGACGCCCGCAGCGCCCGCATCGCGCAGGCTGACGTCTCGGGAAGCACCGTCACGGCGGTCGTTTCCAACGGCGAGGGTTCGCTGGCGTTCAAAGATGGCGCCTTCTACCTTGGCGAGCTGACGGTGAACGTCGCGGCGCAGCTCGGCGCAGGCGACACCACGGGCGCCAAGATCGTCGTTTCCACCATGGATGCCACCGATGCCCGCTTCTCCACCCCTGCCATGTACACGATGGACACGCTCGACGACGCCGGCACCATGAAGCCGGCGGAAATGCGTTCGGTGCCGTTCTCCATCGCGACGAGCGCGTACACGGGCACGCAGATTCCCGACGGCGGCAACAACACCCCGGGCGGCAATCCCCAGCCATCCGGCAATGAGAAGAATCTGTCCGACGTAGGCGTCGGTCTAGGACAGCTGGGCAGCGGCGCGTCCATTTCCGACAAGGGCAAGTCCGCGCTGCAGAGCATCGGTTCCGACATCCTGCAAAAGGTGAAGAACGACCTCGACAACATGCTGGCAGGCCGCGGCAGCCTTGCAGGCCTCACCTCCGATCAGCTGCAGGCCATCGCCGAAGTCATCCAGGAAGCCGGCGGCGACCTCAGCAAGGTGGACGTCACGTTGACGCCCACGGCCATGAAGCTCGGCTCCGACAGCGCGGCGGAAGACATCGAAAAGCTCAACAAGAAGTTCCGTGGCGCCACGCTGCTCAGCATCTACGACCTCAGCGTCAAGATCGCGGTGTCGTGCGGCGCGAAGAGCACGGGCGACATCTACATGACCGAGGTGGCCAGCCCCATCGAGTTCACGCTCAGCGTGCCGGACGGGTCGCTTTCCACCATGAACGCTGCTGTCGGATTCGTGCACGGCGGCAACGCCGACACGATCAACGACGGCATCGCCCCGAACGTCAAGGCGAGCACCGTGCAGTTCCCGGCGTCCAAGTTCTCCACCTATGCCGTGTACGGCAAGATGAAGTCCGCTACGCCGAATGGCGGCAATTACGGCAGCCTGGTGGACACGGGCGACACGAAGCCGCTGGTTATGCTGGTCTTCGCGGGCATCGTGTTGATTGCCAGCATCGCGGTGGTGTTCTCCGGTCGCAAGCGCCCGAACAAGGCTTAGCGCGAGGGGTTGGCGCGATCGGGGCGCTTCCAAAGACGCATAGTCACGCAGGGTTCTACCACGACGGCGCACCTTCGGGTGCGTCGTTTTTTGCGTGCCATTGCGCTACCATCTAGGGCATGAAGACCCTGCCCAAAATCATCACGCGCATCGCTGCGCTTGCCATCGCCGTGGTGGCCGCCATCGTGCTGGCCACGGTGGCCATCAATGCGTACTGCATCCTGGGAACGCGCGGCCAGGTACACACCATCGCCCAGGTGCAGGACGACGGCATGACCGCCGATGCTATTCTCGTGCTTGGGGCATCCGTGCTGCCCGACGGCTCGCCGTCGGACATCCTGGCCGACCGTCTCGAGGTGGCCGCCGACCTGTACCTGGCTGGAGCAGCTCCGGTCGTTATCGCGAGCGGCGACAACCGCAGCTCGCATTACAACGAGTCGGACGCGATGAAACGCTATCTGGAAAGCCTGGGCGTGCCCTCCGAGGCGATTCGCGTGGACCATGCGGGATACGATACCTACGGCTCGGTCTATCGCGCTGTGCATGCCTACGGCGCCGACAGCATGTTCGTCGTGACGCAGGCGTACCACCTGTACCGTGCGCTCATGATATCCGACATGCTGGGCACGCGTTCCATCGGCGTCGCGTCGGACAAGGGTGCTTACGACAACCAGAAGCATTACAGCCTTCGGGAAGTGGTGGCGCGCGACAAGGACTTCTTCCAGGCGCTGATCAAGGCCCGACCCGAAGACGCCGACCAGCCCATTGTCGCCTGACTGCGCATGGCGCAGCCTGCTACACTTTCCTAAGACGAAAGGAAGTGCCATGTCCGACAAGCGGAACAGCCGAAACGACGACGCCTCGAGCGAGGCGCCTCAAGCCATGCCCAAGCCCATTCCCAACGGGATTTCCTCCAGCATGTCGGGGCCCGGCATCGGCGACGACGTGGCGCTCAAGCGCGCACACCTCATCGATTCCGAAGCCCAAGGCGCCCCCCAAGCAGGCAGGCGTCCTTCGCCCGAGCCGTACGACCCGCGCCCCATGCGCCTCATGTACGCGAAGGGGCTGCTTGCAGGCGCCGTTGTCGTAGTTATCGCGCTCGTCTTCCTCATAGTCGCCGGCTCGATGAATCCGCTGGCTTAGAATCGAAGCAAGACGTTTCTGGAAAGGATCCAACGATGTACAAAGTCCATTGCCTCAACAACATTTCCGAAAAGGGCCTCGAGCTGCTGACCAGCGACTACGAGCTCACCGACTCCCTGCAGGATGCCGACGTCGTGCTCGTGCGTTCCGCCGACATGCACGACATGGACGTCCCTGACGGCCTGAAGGCTGTCGCGCGCGCCGGCGCGGGCGTCAACAACATCCCGCTGCAGAAGCTCGCCGAGCGCGGCATTCCCGTGTTCAACACGCCGGGCGCCAACGCGAACGCCGTGAAGGAGCTCGTCATTGCGGGCATGCTTCTTTCCGCGCGCGACATCATCGGCGGCAATGCCTGGGTGAAGGCAAACGCCGATGACGAGAACGTTGGCAAGGCTGCAGAGAAGGCGAAGAAGCAGTTCGCCGGCGGCGAGATCACGGGCAAGACGTTGGGCATCATCGGGTTGGGCGCCATCGGCAAGCGCGTCGCCTTCGCGGCCTCTGCGCTGGGAATGGACATCGTCGGCTACGACCCGTTCATGGATGCCGTTGCGGCCGAGCAGATCGTCTCCGGCCTGCGCTTCGTGACCGACTTGGACGACCTCTACGAGGCCAGCGACTACATCACCATCCATGTGCCGGCAACCGACCAGACGCGCGGCATGATCGACGCTGCTGCCATCGGCAAGATGCGCGACGGCGTGGTGTTCCTCAACTTCTCGCGCGACGTACTGGTCAACGACCCCGACATGGCCGCTGCGCTCGAGAGCGGCAAGGTGTCGCGCTACGTGACGGACTTCGCGAATCCGTCGGTCGTGAAGATGCCGAACGCCATCGTGCTGCCGCATCTGGGCGCCTCCACCGCCGAAGCCGAGGACAACTGCGCCATCATGGCCGTCAACGAGGTCATGAACTACCTGGCCACCGGCGAGAAGGTCAACTGCGTGAACCTGTAGAGCCGGACCGCAGAGCAGCGCGCGGGTGGCGGGCTAGAACCCGATGTAGTCGCGACTGACCTGACCAGAGGGATTCCGTTCCAGGGAGCCCTCTTCGTTTGCCTTGCGCAGGGCCTCGCGCAGCGCGTCGCGGTCGATGTCGGCGCCAAGAGGCCCGCGGTCGCGGTCTTCGACCATGGTGAGCAGCTGCTGCTGCGTATGGATGTCCATCTTCTTGTAGATGTGGTTGATGTGCGTCTTCGCCGTGCTGCGCGACACGCACAGCTTGTCGGTGATGAAGGCCGCATTGTGTCCCTTTGCCAGCAGGAAGAACACTTCGCGCTCGCGTGCGGACAATCCGAACTCGCTGGACAGCTCGTCGCATCGGCGCACGAAGCTGCCCTTGTCCGGACGGGTGCGGTCTTCCTGGCTTTCGGCTTCCGCGGCTTCCGCAGCCAACGGCACCGGCTCGACGGCCTCTTCGGTCGGCTTGGCGGCTTGAGGCTCGTCTTGCGAGGGCTCGACATCCGCTGCGGCTTCCCTCGAAGCGTCTTCGACGGAGGCGCCTTCGTCGCCCGCGACGGCCTCGTTGGCGAGCAGCATCTTGCTCAACGCACTGGAGAAGATGCCGCGTATCTCGCGGTATCGAGGCGACACCGCGTTCGCGAAGGCAAGGACCGCGCACAGCATCAAGGCAAGCAGGGCCGGACCTCCTGCCGTTTGCAGCGAATCGGCTGGCGTCGTGCCCTGGGCGGCAAACACCGCTTCGAGAACCGCAACGCCCATGCCGTCCGTCCCGAGCAGCGTGTTTGCAAGGATGCATCCGACCATGGACGTCGCCTGCATCAGGCCGTATCCGATGCCGAAGACGAAGATGGCCGCCCCGTTCAGGCTGCGCGCGAGGCTTGCGAGGAATACCCACAGCAGCGCCGCCAGGCTGACGAATCCCAGTGCGGCGAAGAAGGCGGCCCCAAGCTGCATGCTTCCCGTCAGGACTGCCGTGCACGCGATTCCTAGGAACACGACGGGGGTGACCGTGCGGAACAGCGAGTCCCACAGGGTCTCACGCTTCGAGGCTGCAATGGCGACGACGAACAACAGCACGCCGGCGATGCAGCTGCCGCCCAGGACGAGCTCGGTTGCAATCTCGCCGGAGGAGAGCATTCTGTCGGCGCACACGACCCTCAGGGCGCCCACGACGATGCCGAACAGTGCCATGCTCGTGGCGAACTGGCGAAGATATGCAAGCAGATAGGCCGAGTCTATGCCCGCTTCGGGGGAGCCAGGCTCGGCATGCTGCTTCTTCCAGAATGCCGCGGCCATGAAGACGGGCATCAAGGCCGCGATGAATCCCGATGCGGGGGCGGGGATCCAGTTCACGAACGCCACGGCGCATATGAAGCCCAAGGCAACCGACACGGCCGAATCAAGCACGCAGGTGGCGAATTCGAAGCGTGCGAAGGCGTTTCCCAGCAGAAGGACGAAGATGCCCGCGCAGATTCCCATGCATGTTGCGGCGCATGCCACGCCAGCTACGTTGTCGCCGGCGCCGAGCTGCAGCATCAACGTGCCTGCGACGCCGAGCGCACCGGCGATTGCCACGGACTTTCGGCTTTCGAAGAACGGGAGCGTCTTTGCGCGCAGCAGGCCGAATGCGAGCAGCGTTGCGGCCGACGCTGCAAGGAACACGTACACGAGGGCGGCGTGGCTCCCCTCTGCGAGGGGAGCGAAGGGGGCAAGCTCCCCGTCGTTTCGGAACGTCTCGGTGGCGCTGAACACCGCCATGTACAACCATACCTGGTATAGGGTGAAGCTCATCCCCAACATATTGATGCAACCAACGCTTCGTGGCCCGTCAGAATCCCTTCCGAAACTAAGTGTGATTCTTGCGGATTTTGGTGCCACGGATCTTCGAATCAACCTTTCCAGGGCTTTTCAACAAGGTTTGAGAAAAATGCTCTGAACAGGGATTATAGAAATGCTCAACCCTAAAATCAACCCCCGGGGTTGATGCCCGAAATGCAAAAAACAAACCGTCGATATGATGGCGCAATCAACCGCATTCGCCTATAGTGTTCGTCAACCGTTAGCCACGGTTGTCCACATTTCGCCCTTGTGGCTGTGGGAGCGTTCAACTAGGGAGGGACGCGAAAGCAGCTTCGGGGCAGCGCGCACATATCGTATATATATGCGTGTATGAGGCGTGGGCAAGAAAACGCGAGAAAGAAGGAAAGTATGGCTTACAGCAAAGAGTGGCGAGTCGAGCGTTCCGACGGCACCGTCGCTACGCGCTCCAACACCTGGTCTCCTCCGGGATCGCACCCGGTGGGATATGGCGTCAAGGTCATCACCAAGGATGACCAGCTCATCCGCATCGAGGGTGACGACGACAATCCCATCACCACGGGTCGCGTTAACGCCCTGAATCTTGCGCTGCGTGAGTACACCTATTCTCCGAACCGCATCATCCACCCGATGAAGCGCGCTCGCGAGGATCGCGGCAAGATGAAGTGGGAGCAGACCACCTGGGATGAGGCGCTGGACACCATCTGCGAGAAGGTTCGCTACTTCCAGACCACCTATGGTCCTGAGTCCATCGTTTGCTTCGGCGGCACCGGCCGCGAGGCTTGCATCTTCTACTATGCTCTGACGTTCTCCGTTCTGCAGTCGCCCAACTGCTGCTACACGCAGTCCGGTTGGTCCTGCTACGGCCCCCGCTGCTCCATCGCCGACTACGTTCTCGGCGCTGGCTACCCCGAGCTTGACTACGCGGGTCACCTCCCTGGTTCTTACATTGACCCGGCGTACACCCTTTCCAAGTGGGTCGTGCTCTGGGGCAAGGAGCCCCTGCCCTCCAACGGCGACGGCTTCTTCGGTCACTGCCTCGTCGACATGATGAGTCTTGGCACCCATCTGATCGACGTCGACCCCCGCATCACCTGGGTTGGCGCACATCGTGGCAACGTCCTTCTGCAGCTCCGTCCGCAGACCGACACCGCTCTCGCTCTCGGCATCATGAACCTCATGTTCCAGAACGACGAGTACGACCACGAGTTTGCTGAGAAGTGGATCTACGGCCTCGACGAGCTCAAGGAGCGCGCTGCCGAGTATCCGCTGGAGAAGGTCGCCGAGATCACCACGGTTGACCCCGAGGCCATCAAGCGTGCCGCTCACATCATCGGCACCGAGCGCCCGATTGGTTGGGCATGGGGCCTCGCCTTCGACCAGAACAAGAACGGCGTTCAGCTGTCTCAGGCGTTCATCATCCTCGCTGGCCTCGCCGGCTCCGTTGACCGCCCCGGCGGCATCACGCTCGGCCCGCCGTCTGCCCTCCTCGGCAAGTGGCGCATGGAGCAGCGTGGCGCTATGCCCGACGACATCTGGTCGCTCCGCATCGGCGCTGCCGCTTGGCCTGGCCTGTCCACCGGCATGGCTACCACGCAGCCTGACGAGACGCTCAACACCATGGAGACCGACGAGCCCTACGCCCTGCGCATGGGTTGGTTCAACAGCTCCAACTTCCTGGCGCCCACCTGCTCGGCTCAGCCGAAGCGTTGGCACATCGCGCTCAAGAAGCTCGAGTTCGTCGTCATCCAGGACATCACGCTCACCCCGACGGCCATGGCGGTTGGCGACTACTTCCTGCCGATGGCTACGTGGTGCGAGCATGACGGCATCACCCTCACCCACTACGGCCGCAACACCGTGTTCATGGGCCCCATGAACAAGGCTCTGCAGGTTGGCGAGTGCAAGTCCGACGTCGAGATCTGCCTGATGTTCGGCCAGCGCCTCAACCCGACGTGGTGGCCGTGGTACAAGCCCGCGGGCGACACCCTCGACGTGTCCACCCTCGAGCATGGCCAGTACGCTCCCGAGCTCACCGGCGACAAGCGCGGCAAGCTCGACCTCGATGCTCTGCAGAAGGCTGTCGAGGACTTCTACAGCGACCAGCTGAAGGAGCTCGGCTTCGACTGGAAGGGCTTCCAGGAGCTCGGCCTGTACCAGCCTGGCGCTCATGGCTTCGAGTACGAGAAGTACGAGAAGGGCATGCTCCGCTTCGACGGCACCCCTGGCTTCAACACCATTACCGGCCAGATCGAGGCCTACTCGATTCTGTACGAATCCTGGGGCGAGGATCCGCTGCCTTACTACGAGGAGCCCAACTACTCCCCGATCAGCAAGCCCGACATGGCAGCTGGCTATCCGCTCATCTCTACCTCTGGTTCGCGTCGTTACAGCTCGTTCCACTCCGAGCATCGTCACGTGCCGTCCCTGCGTCAGATCGATCCGTGGCCCTGGGTCCAGATCAATCCGCAGACGGCCGAGGAGTACGGCATCACCGACGGCGACTGGTGCGAGGTTTACAACATGTTCGGCGAGGCTCGCTTCAAGGCTGAGATCACCGAGTGCATGAAGCCCGGCATCCTGAACTGCGCACATGGCTGGTGGTTCCCTGAGCAGGACGGCGAAGAGCCCAACCTGTACGGCGTTTGGAAGTCCAACTTCAACAGCCTTGTTCCTCACATGAACATCGGCAAGCTTGGCTTCGGCGCCCCCTACAAGGGAGTTATGTGCAACGTCCGCCGCGTCCGCAGCCTCGACGCTGACTAATTCGAAAGGAAGTGAATTTAATGGCAACTCCGGAAATTGAGAAGCAGTACGAATCTGCAATCAAGGACTCCCGCTACGACGGTACTCGCTATGCTCTTCTCTGCGACTACAGGTACTTCTCTGGCAACCATGCCGCTGAGATCGCATGCAAGGAGGAGTTCGAGCTTCCTCTGAATCAGTTCGGCATCAAGGAGGTCGAGGTCGGCCCGTTCTTCAAGGGCGGCGACCCCTCCTGCGGCGAGAACTGGGAGTGGTTCTACATCCCCTGCCCCACGACCATCTTCACCAAGTACTATGGTCCCGAGGGCGAGAAGGCTGGCCAGCGTCCTCTGGCTTGCCAGGTTGAAGAGTCTGGCACCCTGTACTACGGCACTCTTGACGAGATGATCGCCAAGATGAAGGAATTCCAGCGCCCGATGGTGCTCTTCCAGCTGTAAATTTCAGGTATAATGACCTCGCGGTTGCGACCGTGACCGCGAGGTCGTATTCAGAAACCAAAAGGAGCATGAAATGACAAGAGACGAATTCTTGGCAATGGATGCCCCTGAGGCTGCTGAGGTTCTCAAC
The DNA here is from genome assembly GCA_910589135.1 of uncultured Eggerthellaceae bacterium. GTDB lineage: Bacteria > Actinomycetota > Coriobacteriia > Coriobacteriales > Eggerthellaceae > MGBC163016. Next base: position 11,396 of record CAJUSL010000024.1, on the reverse strand, counting down.
AAGCTGCTTGCCGAGGGCAAGAGCAAGGATGAGGCCATGGCAGAGGAGGGCGTCACGCAGGCTGACCTCATGAAGGCTCAGATCTTCTTCGTGAAGGACAAGTTCATCGCCCGTGCCTGGGGCGGTTACACTTCCACGAAGCGCACCGGCAACGAGGCTGGCGACAGCATCGAGGGTGTCGGCGGTTCCGATCCTTCCAAGGGTTACGCTGGCGTGTAATTCAGTCTTTGCTGAATCCAAAAGAGCCACCTTCGGGTGGCTCTTTTTTTGTGGTTCCGCACTGGGAGATGTTGGCTTTCGACGCATTCTGCGGCAATGGGCTTAGGTCGCTCTGACGCAAAATGTGTCGAAAGCAAGCGTCCTCTGGCGCATGCTCGCGCACTTCTGCGTTCACTGGTAATATGTTCGCTTAAGAAGAAAAGCCTCATGGAAAGGTTTCACTAATGGCAACTGAAGCAGAGATTCTGGCAGAAATCGAAGAGCTTGGCCGTCTTACCGAAGAGCAGGAGAACATCCTGTACAACCTGACGCTCAAGCAAGAGGAGCTCGGTCGCCAGTCCACCAACCTCTTCCTCGACAAGGTTCTGGGCAGCGAGGTTTACCAGCCCATGATCGACCGCGAGATGCTTACGTACGAAGTGTTCAACCATGGCGGCAAGCACGAGATCGCCTGCCTGTACGTCACCCTCAAGGGAATGCGCTACTGCATCATGTTCTCGGACGAGCTCTCCCCGCGTCGCAAGCTCAACCCGGCCGGCGCTCCGTGGGAGGCCACCGAGGAGAACAAGAAGAAGTTCGGCCTGGCATAGACTTCCGTCCATGTGCCCCGCCTCATGGACGATGCATTCAAGACAACATCCTATCTGCAGGAGTCCCAGTTTTTCGAGGATGTCAAGATGAGCGTTCTTTTGCGGAACACCGACAAGGGTGCGGGCGCAACCGCTCCCGTAAGGCAGCAGGTCGACCCTTCTGCCGACCTCGGAAAGCTTGATGTCTGTTTCGGAGGTTTCACTCCAATGGCGCTGAGCGATGGCCTGGCAAGCACCGCGCAGGTGCTTGCATCCCAGAATCGGGAACGAGAGCGTCTGGCGGCTGCCGAGCGCGCTGCGGCTGTCGAGGCAGCGCGCGCGTCGGAGTCCCGGCGTTGCGTCGACGAATGCGGCAACGCGTGGAGCTATGTCGTTCTCGACGATGCCGAAGTGCGCATCGAGCGATGCGAATGCGCCGTTTCCGGCCTTGTCGTGCCCGACGACATCGAGGGGAAGCCGGTCGTCGCCATCGCTGCCGAGGCGTGTGCCGAAATGCCCCTCGTCGAATCCATCTGCATGCCAGACGCGGTCGTGTCGATTGGGCGTTGCGCCTTTCGGGGCTGCGACAATCTGCGCACCATACGCTTTTCCGAAAGCCTGGCGTCCTTCGATTCCGGTTGGCTGCGCGCGTGCCGACACGTTGAATCCGTGGCGCTTCCGGGGCGGTTGGGCAAACTGACGCCGGCCGTCTTCGACCTGCCTGCGCTGAAGCGTTTGGAGCTGGGCGCCTCGATTGCCGAAGTGGCTCCCGGTGCGTTTGGCAAGAGCCAGCTGAGCGAGGTGTCGGTCGACGAGCGCAACGAATCCATCTCCTCGGACGGCCGCGCGCTGTATTCGAAGGACGGAAGCATCCTGCTCGCCTTGGCGGTGCCGTCGACTGTCTACGATGTCGCGCCTGGCTGCATCGCGCTGGCTCGGAAGGCGTTCAGCGCCTTCGCCCAGCTTCAACAGGTCGCATTGCCCGATTCGGTCGAACTTGTCGGCGACTTCGCCTTCTCGAAGACGGCCATCGCCTCGTTCGACGCCCCGCCGTGCCTGCGCGCCATAGGCGAGCGGGCATTCTTCGGCTGCACGGCCCTGGTGCGCGTCGCCTTGAACGAGGGCCTCGAAAGCATAGGGAGCAACGCGTTTTCCGACACGTCCATCGAGGAGCTTCGCGTTCCGGCCAGCGTAATCGAGCTGGGCCATCCCGTGGCGGCGGGAACCGGGCTCACGTATTCCGGCGCCGACGCCACCTTCTCTATCGGATCGGCCGAGGAAGGGGAGGCGGCGCGGCGTGCGGACGAAGACGCTGCGGGCGTGCGGGCTCGGCCCGCGCAGGTGCTCGTTCTAGACGAGCAGGGCGTGCTGTATCGCAATGCCGACGACGGCCTTCATCTCGTGCGCGTGCTGGAACCACAGATCGAATCCTACGACGTGCGCCCCGGTACGGTCGCCATCGACGAGGGCGCGTGCGCGAAGCACCCGTCGCTTGCGCGCATCGCGTTTCCCGACGGGCTGCAGTCGATCGGCAAGGGCGCCTTCAAGGACTGTCGGAAGCTGGTCGACGTCGTGATCCCCGACAGCCTGCAGGCCATCGACGACGAGGCGTTTCTGGGGACGAACGTCGCAAGCGTGCACATTCCGGCAGGGTTGACCCGCATCGGCTCGGTCGCGCTGGTCACCGAAGGGGCGCATCGCGGGCTCGTCGAGCCGTCGCTGCGCCATGTGAAAGTCGATCCGGCGAACCCGCGCTATTACATGCATCAGGGCCTGCTGGTCGAGCGGTTGAGCAACGGGTCCGACCGCGTCATCCTCTGCACGGGCGAAGTGCCCGACGTGGTGGTCCCCTCCACGGTCACCGCCATTGCGCAGTACGCCTTCAACGGAGTGCGCCGGCTGCGCACGCTGGGCATATCCGACCGCATCCAGGCCATCGACGTGCGGGGAATCGCCTTCGACTGCCTGCTCGACAACATACACGTCGACCTGGTCGAACCCGTGGAAGGCCGCACGTTCTTCGATTTCCGCTTCCCGGCCACGTCGCGCGCGGCGCAACAGCTGCGCCTGGCGTTCGGGTCCTGCAGCTTCGTCGACGTCGCGGCCATATTCGGCCATTACGACAACGCCATCGTCAGCCGCAGCGGGTTCGACGCGGCCAGCGAACAGCAGCTGAGCGCCTACGAGCAGGGCGTGCGCGTCGTCGAGCGTCTGCGCGACCCGGTGTGCATGACGCCCAACAACCGCAGCCTGATGGAGACGTCGCTGCGCAACCACCTGGTCGAGGTGTGCGTCGACGCCGCGCGCCACGACGACACCTCGCTGATCGAAGGGCTGCTCGACCTAGGATTCGTCGACGGCGGAAACATCGCCGAGGTCATCGAGGCGGTGAGCGCCGTGCAGGACGCGTCGGTCACGAACTACCTACTTGAGCAGAAGCAGCGCCGATTCGGCGCGTCTGCCATCGATTTCGACCTGTAGCGCAGCGCCATGGACGAGCCAGCCAACACATCCTCTCCGGTGCAGACGGCATACCAGGGCGACCGGTTCCTCGACCCGAAGGAGGCTCCTTCGGGCGCCCAGGGCATTCGCGCCAGCAGCGAGCAGGCGCGCATCAGCCAGGCCGAGCTGGCGCAGAAGCGCCGCCACGACGAGGACCGCCTGGCCGAGGACATCATCGAGGAATGCCGCGTGCAGCTCATGCTGAAGTTCCGCTTCCTCGACCGTGCCCTTTGGCGCATGCCTCTGGTGTCGCAGCGCACGGGCATGGCGTATCCGATCGCCACCGACGGCAAGGTGGTCTACTACGACCCGCAGCGCGTGATCGCCCGGTTCCGCCAGTCGTTCGACGAGTCGGTGCGCGATTACCTGCACCTGGTCATGCACTGCATCTTCCGCCATCCCTTCGACCGGACGCACAAATGCGCCGAAGCCTGGTCCCTGACCTGCGACATGGTGGTGGAAAGCGTCACGATGGACCTGTGCGGCACGCGCTTCTCGAGCGAGGACGACGCGGCGCGCAAGGGCGCCATCGACGAGGTCTCCCTGAGTGCGGGCAGCTTCCTGCCCAACAAGGTGTACGACTTCCTGTGCGGCCTGACGCAGGCGCCCGAAGGACAGCACTACCAGGGCGTCGGGCGCGGGAAGCTGAACGAGTGGCACCAGCTGTTCGAGCGCGACGACCATGCGGCATGGCCCGCGAACGCGACCGCCGAGGGGGAGGGGCCGCGCGACGATGAGAGTGCGGCTGAAGACATGGTCGAAGACGACGAGACCCCCGACTTCCAGAGCGACGGCCTCAAGACCGAGACGCTGGGCAACGACGACGCCGGCGAGGAGGAAAGCCGCAGCTCGCAGGGCGGCGACGAGGACGCGGGCGACGACGGCGACGACGAAGCGCCCGACCAGGACGCCGAGGACGCGGGCACCAGCCGCTTCGAGACGGCCGATTCCGGCGTCGATTCCCAAGAAGAGGACGAGCGCAGGCGTGACTGGGAAGACCTCGCCAAGGAAATCGAGATGAACCTGGAGACGTTCTCGAAGGAATGGGGCGACCAGGCGGGAAGCCTCGTGTCCACGTTGGCCTTCGCCAACCGGCGCACGTACGACTACGCCGACTTCCTGCGCAAGTTCATGACCGTGACCGAGCAGATCAGGCTGAATCCCGACGAGTTCGACTACACCTACTACACGTTCGGCATGGAGATGTACGGCAACATGCCCTTCATCGAGCCGCTGGAATACAAGGAGACGGAGAGCATCCGCGACTTCGTCATCGCCGTGGACACGTCCGAATCCGTGTCGGGGCCGCTCGTGCGGAAGTTCATCGAGCACACCTTCTCCATCCTGAAGGAGTCGGAGGACTTCAGCACCGACGTCAACGTCCACATCATCCAGGCCGATTCCAAGGTGCAAAGCGACCTGAAGGTGCAAGACGTGCGCGACGTGGACCGCCTCATGCAGGGCTTCGCCGTGCGCGGCTTCGGCGGCACCGACTTCAGGCCCACGTTCGACTACGTGGACATGCTGCGCCTGCGCGGCGAACTCGCCGACATGAAGGGCATGATCTACTTCACTGACGGCTTCGGGCAGTTCCCCGAGAAGATGCCCGACTACGACGTGGCGTTCGTTTTCGTGGACGACGGCACGGCCGAGCTTCCACCGGTCCCGCCTTGGGCCGTGAAGATTGCGATCGACGAGCGCGACATAGAAAGGCTGAAGCGATGAACATTCAATCGGCTAAGGAGCAGATCAAGGACACGGTCGAGGCCTATCTGGAGACCGACGATGCAGGCATGTACGTCATATCCCCCGCGCACCAGCGCCCTGTGTTCCTGCTGGGCGCGCCCGGCATCGGCAAGACCGCCATCATGGAGCAGATCGCCCAGGAGCTGGGAATCGGCATCGTGTCGTACTCCATGACCCATCACACGCGCCAGTCGGCCCTCGGGCTGCCCCGCATCGAACATCACGACTTCGAGGGCTACGAGTACGAGTCGTCCGAATACACGATGTCGGAAATCATCGGCGCCATCTACGACTACATGGAGCGCACCGACCTGCGGCGCGGCATCCTGTTCCTGGACGAGATCAACTGCGTGTCCGAGACGCTGTACCCTTCCATGCTCCAGTTCCTGCAGTTCAAGACGTTCGGCAAGCACAAGGTGCCCGACGGCTGGGTGGTGGTGTGCGCGGGCAACCCGCCCGAGTACAACAAGCAGGTGCACGAGTTCGACATCGTCACGCTCGACCGCATGCGCGAGATCGACGTCGAGCCGGACTACGCCGCGTTCAAGAACTACGCGGCGCAGGTGGGGCTGCACCCGGCGGTCACGACGTTTCTCGAAACGAAGAAGGACTGCTTTTATAAAGTGGAGTCGAAGGCCGGCGGCGGCAAGTCGTTCGTCACGACGCGCGGCTGGGAGGACCTTGCGCGCGTCATCGCGCTGTACGAGCAGCTGGGCAAGCCGGTGAACCGCGACCTGGTGGCGCAGTTCCTGCGCGACGAGGACATCGCCGACCAGTTCGCTGTGTACTATGCGCTGTTCGAGAAGTACCGGTCGGACTACCAGGTGGCGAGCATCCTGGACGGCAGCGCGTCGGGCACCATCAAGAACCGCGCCGAAGCGGCCGACTTCGACGAGCGGGTCGCGCTGCTGGGCCTGCTGCTGGATGCGCTTGCGGGCGACTGCGCGGGCGTGCTCGAGCAGGAGGGCGTGGTGCTCGAGCTGCGCGAGGTGCTGCGCGGTGCGAAAGACGCCCTGGTGCGCGGCGGGGCGGTCGATGTCGCGTTCGTGCCCGTCATCGACAAGCGCGAGGCGGCGCTTGCGCGGAAGGCCGGCTCGGGCATCATGTCTGCTGCGGCCATCCGCAAGGAGCGCCTGGCCATCGCAAAGCTGCGCGAGTTCGCGGCGCGTTGCACCATGGAAAAGACCCACGAGGGCGACGAGGCGTTCCACACGCTCGAGCGCGCCTACAAGGAGGAGGTCGCGAAGATCCAGCCGGCGGTCGACGCGGTGGGCGCGAAGATGGACAACGCGTTCGCGTTCGTGGACGAGTGCTTCGGCGGCCGCGAGATGCTGGTGTTCGTCGCCGAGCTGGCCACGCGCAAGGCAACCACGCAGTACCTGGCGCACTACGGCAACGAGACCTACTATCGCCACAACGACCAGCTGCAGGTCGATTCGGCCCGCATGGGGCTGGAAGACCGCGCCTCGCTGCTTGCCGAGCTCGAGGAGAACGTGAAGAGCTTCGCGGCCCACGGCGACAACAGCCTGCTCGACTTCACCAGCCTGGACATGGGAGGGGCTGCTGCGCTTGGCGGCGGCGCCGTCATGAAGAAGGAGGAAGTTGCCCCAATCACTCGTCCGGAACCGGAGCTGGACGCGGCTTCGTCCGGCCCGAACGACGTCGCTCAACGCAAAATCGCTTCGAGCCAAGGTCTCTCAGACGATTCTGCTTCAAGCGAAATTCGCGGCGTTCGTCCGGAACCGGACGAAGCCACGGAGGCTTCCCCCGAGGCGCTGCGTGCTTACTACGACGCCAAGGAGCTGGAGTACGCCTTCACCAGCGACTGCAAGATGCATCTGCCGGCGGCCGAGCTTGCAGGCAAGAAGGTGCTCGACGTGGGCTGCAGGCGCGGGCGTGGCGTGTACAAGATCTCGTCGATGGTGGGCAACGGCGGCTTCGCGATGGGCGTCGACTGGGTTTCGTCCTACATCCAGGAGGCAGCCGAGGGCGCCGACCGCGCATGGCACGACAGCAGGCTTTCCAGCAACAACATGGAGTTCCGCGTGGCCTTCCCCGAGGACCTCATCGGGGCCGGCATCGGCAGCGGAACCTTCGACGCCGTGTACGTGAACAACGCGATCACGCTGTTCTACGACCAGCAGGCGGCGCTGCGCGAGTTCGCGCGCGTGCTGAAGCCGGGCGGTTTGCTGATCATGGAGACGGTCTTTTCCAGCGCCGAGCACGGCAGCCAGTTCACGGACGCTGCGCGCGATTTGGGGAACAGCGTCCAGGCCGCGCTGACGGAGGGGCAGAACCTGCACATGCTCGAGGCTGCCGGGTTCGGCGCGCCGAAGGTGGTGGACGACTACGCGGTGGAGCCCGACCGCGGGTACAAGGCCGGCAAGAAGGTGAAGGCGGTCGGCGGCGACGATGCAACCTACCGCGCCGTCTGCCTCAACGCGTTGAAGAAGTAACGGGTGGGGCAAAGCACTCTGCCCCGCCGCTCCGCGTCGCGCCGCAGGCGTTGCTTTCCGCTACAATAGCGGGATGAAATGCATCATGAAAGCGAAAGGTCACCGATGGCAAAGCCCAAGTTCACACTGACCTCGTACGACCCGGTCTACGTGGTCGCCGAAGAGGTCCGCATTCCCGAGGAAGTCATCCAGCAGCAGGCCGTCAATTGGCTGAACTACAACGTTGCCAAGGAAGGCGAGGAGGCCAAGCTCACCGACGCGTGGGTGGATGCCCATTGCGAGGACTTCAAGAACGTCGAGGAGCTGCTGATCTTCATCCGGTACAACATGTACCGCGACAACCGCGAGGTGCAGGAGCTCGCCGATCAGGCGGTCGTCTGCGCCGAGTTGGCGAAGCGCCTGGTGGAGGACCTTCCCGAAGACCTGGTGGAAGACTCCGTCTATGCGGCCAACTACCGCCTGGAGGAGATGATCACGCGCCAGGGCATGGACGTCGAGACGTTCTGCGCCAGCCGCGGCATCAGCGAGGAGCAGCTCTATGCCGACAACCGCCAGCGCGCCATCCAGGGCCTGAAGGAAGACTCCGCGCTTGCGGCGTATGCCGACCACGAGGGCCTCACCCTCGACGCCGAGGACTTCTACGCCATCATTCCGGGTGACAGCATCGACGACAAGGCGTATAAGCGTCGCCAGATCGAGATGGACGGCCGCCTCGAGCAGATGGAGGACTACGCGCTGAAGACCAAGGCGCTCAAGATCGTCATGGAGAACGCCATGATCAAGCGCCGCGAGACCGACACCGAGTGGCTGCGCTACGGCGACACCAGCCAGGACGTCCTCAACGCCAACAAGCAGTTCCCCGACGCCTTCGTGTCCCTGTAAGGCGGTGCAGCAGTGGAAATCACCGAGATCAACCGCGAGCATTCCGACGACGGAAAGCAAGAGCTGGTCATGACCATCGTGGCGTCTCCCGACGACGTGGACGCCGCATCCAAGCGCTTCTTCGCCGACATCCAGAAGCGTGAGCTGAAGGGCTTCCGCAAGGGCAAGGCCCCGCGCGCCGTGCTCGAGCAGAGCGTTGGCGGCCACGCCAACGCCATGGGCGGCGTCGCCGAGACGCTGATCAACGAGCTGGCGCCCGCCGCCATCGACGGCGCGGACGTCATCTTCATCAGCGAGCCCGACTTCAACGTGGACGACGCGCTGGAAGAGGGCAAGCCGTTCAAGTTCACCGTCTCGGGCCCGGTGGCCCCCGTCATGAAGCTCGTCGACTACGGCCCCGTCGCCATCGAGATGCCTCCCGACGAGCCCACCGAGGCCGAGGTCGACCGCCAGCTGGAGGCGCTGCAGGACTATTACCACTCCTTCGAGGACATCGACGATGCCGACCACGCCGCCGAAATGGGCGACTACGTGAAGGCGTCCATCACCGTCACCGATTCCGAGGGCAAGGTCGTCGGCGGCCTGGCCGCGCAAAGCCGCATGATTGGCCTCGGAACGGGCCAGATGCCCGCCACCTTCGACGAGAAGGTCGTGGGATCGAAGGCCGGCGAGACCCTGGAGTTCGACTTCGACGCCATCAACGAGGACGGCACGTCCGACTTCGGCGACGGGCACCTGCACGCCGTCGTGGACGTGAAGAGCTTCCGCCGCCTGGTGCTGCCGCCTCTCGATGACGAGCTGGCCGCCAAGGTCGGCTGCATGGACGCCGCCGACATGCGCGACCAGATGCGCCGCAACATCGGCATCCAGAAGCAGCGCGAGCTTCCGAAAATCAAGGTCGACCGCGTGATCGAGCAGGTCATCCAGCGCCTCGACGGCGACGTGCCGGCCTACTACGTGGAGTTCATCCGCCAGGACGTGGGCCGCGAGTTCATGCAGAACCTCGAGAAGGACGGCACGAACCTGCAGCAGTGGATGCTGCAGAACCAGGTCGAGGGCGACGCGATGAAGGAAAGCATCGAGGCCGAGGCGCTGCACCGCGCGAAGATCGACTGCGCGCTCGAGGCCATTTTCGCCGAGAAGGGCCTTGAGGTGGCCGACGCCGACATCGACGCCATGTTCGAGGGCGAGGGCGGCGAGGATTCCCGCGAGAAGTGGGAGAGCGCCAACCGCATGGCCGACGTCCGCAAGATGGCGCGTCAGACGAAGGCCACCGAGTGGCTCGTCGACAACGCCGACGTCACGATCGTGGAATAGCTGTCGCCTGGCGGGAAGCCACTGCGACAGGAAGGAAAGGAAACACCATGGAACTAGGCTCCACCGTAAAGCTCGCATTCAAGGGAACGCTCGACGACGGCACCGTTTTCGGCTATGCCACCGCCGAGAACCCCATGGAGTTCCAGACGGGCATGGACCTCGTCGTCGATGGCTTCGAGCGCGAGATCCTGGCAATGAACGAGGTGGGCGAGAAGAAGACGTTCACCATCAGCGAGTACGACGCCTACGGCGAGTACCTGGACGACTTCGTGCAGAAGATTCCGATCGACCAGATCCCCATCTCGGGCATTGTTCCGGGCAAGCGCGTGAAGATGCACAGCTCCGAGGGCGGCGGCCAGGCCGTCGAGGCGACCGTCGTCTCCATCGAGGATGGCATCGTGACCTTCGACATGAACCACCCGCTGGCCGGCCAGAAGCTGACCTACGAGGTGGAGATCCTCGGCCTCGAGGACGCGCCCGAGAACTTCGTCAGCCACGCCGAGAAGATGGAACACCTCAAGCAGCAGACGAAGCTGCTCGGCGGCGACCAGGGGGACGACTATAGGTAATATTCGGCCAGACCTGCATCGCTGGGAAGAAACAAGAAAAGCGGAACCGTGACCGGTTCCGCTTTTGATTATTATGGTGGTCGCGGCAGGATTTGAACCTGCGACCTTGTCCTTGTAAGGGACCTGCGCTCCCGCTGCGCCACGCGACCGTCGGGCAATGCGCAATGGTATCATACCGGCGCCGGACGGGGCGAAGCGGCGCGGAAAAATGCCGTCATGCGCGTGGTTCCTGCCGAGGCGAAACGCGTATTTTTGCACAAATTTTTTATTGACCTCGATACCTTCATCAAATATCCTACATACATCGTTGATTTCGCGCTGTAAGTGGCATGAAAATCAGCGTGAACGGTGTGATTTGCCTATAAAGGAAATCTTGGCTGAGTTCTTTAATAGACAAATCATCTACATGGGAAGAGAAGACTGAAAGGAGGATTACGCGCGGTCGTTTCTTCTGACTGCGACGTAGTCTCGAAGGGATTGAGCAATCCTTGTCCAAGCAGGGGCTTTCTCTCGCTATTACGCACACCTCAGCAGCCCTAGATGATTGAGATGTTCGCAATACCCTTGATTTCTCGTCGCAAAGCCAGTCTTGCTACCGCGTGGGTCGAAACTTCCAAGGCGTTTCGCTGCGCTATCCATCAAGCGGCGAAAACGTGAAACTATCCTTATCTAGGGGGTATTGATGGACGGTAAAGAGTTCACAGTATCTGAGGTCATTGACCGCGCTGGCATCTCCAGCCACACGTGGATCGTCTTCGTCATCCTGGCCTTCGCCATGATCTTCGACGGCTATGACTTCATGATCGTTAATTCCACCAACACGTACGTTGCACCTACGTTCTTCGCGGAGGAGATCGCTGCTGGCAAGCCCATCGCGGCCCTGACCGGCTCGCTCACCACGTGGGGCCTGCTCGGCATGGTTCTCGGCGGCGCCGTCGGCGGCATCATGTCCGACGCCATCGGCCGCAAGAAGATGCTCACCATCGCGGTCATCTTCTATGGCCTGTTCACGCTGCCCCAGGCCTTCGCGCCTGACTACGCGTTCTTCTGCGCGTTCCGCCTGATCGCCGGCTTCGGCGTGGGCTCCTGCATCCCGGTCGTCACCACGGTGTTCTCCGAGAGCATGCCTTCCAAGC
>CAJUSL010000023.1:15353-23863 GCA_910589135.1 uncultured Eggerthellaceae bacterium | reverse complement strand
CCAGATTCAGGTGAAGTTCCGCGACGAGATCCGCCCGCGCTTCGGCCTTCTGCGCTCGCGCGAGTTCATCATGAAGGACGCGTACTCCTTCCACGACTCGCAGGAGTCGCTGCAGGAGACCTACGACGCCATGAGCATCGCCTACGGGCGCATCTGCGACCGCTGCGGGCTGGAATGGCGCGCCGTCGAGGCCGACTCGGGCCAGATCGGCGGCAAGGTCACCTGCGAGTTCATGGCGCTTGCCGAGTCGGGCGAGGCCGAGCTGGTCTACTGCGACTGTGGCTATTCGGCCAACACCGAGGCGGGCGAGTGCGTCGCCACGCCGACGGCGCACGACGTCTCCGAGCTCACGAGGATCTCGACGCCGGGCATCCACACCATCGAGGAGCTGGCCGAGTTCCTGGACATCCCCGCCACGTCCACGGTAAAGGCGCTTTCCGGAAAGGACGCCGAGGGCTGCCTGCACGTGCTGTTCGTGCCGGGCGACCACGAGGTGAACGAGATCAAGGCCGCCCGCGCGGTGGAGGGCTTCGAGCTGCTGACCGACGAGGAGATGCTCGCGTTCGGGCTGCACAAGGGTTCCATGGGCCCGGTGGGCCTGCCTGCGGGTGCCAAGGTGGTCGCGGACGAGTCGCTGAAGAGCGTTCCTGCGTGGGTGGTGGGCGCCAACGAGGAGGGCTTCCATCTTTCGGGCGCCGCTTTCGGGCGCGACTTCGAGGTGGACGTGTGGGCCGACCTCTGCGAGGTGAAGCCCGGCGACGTGTGTCCCGAGTGCGGCAAGAAGCTGAAGGGCGCGCGCGGCATCGAGGTCAGCCAGGTGTTCCAGCTGGGAGACAAATACTCCAAGAGCATGGGGGCCACCTATCTGGACCGCGACGGCAAGGAGCAGCCATTCATCATGGGCTGCTACGGCGTGGGCGTCACGCGCACGCTGGCGGCCGTCGTCGAGCAGCACAGCGACGAGGCGGGCATCAAGTGGCCGGCCGGCATCGCGCCTGCGCACATCTGCATCATTCCGCTCACGGTGGGCGACGACGTGGTGCAGCCCGTCGCCGACCGCCTGGCCGAGAACCTGCGCGATTTCGGCTTCGACGTGGCCGTCGACGACCGCAAGGAGCGCCCGGGCGTCAAGTTCGCCGACGCCGACCTGATCGGCTGGCCGCTGCAGATCGTCATCGGCAAGCGCGGCCTGGAGGAGGGAACCATCGAGCTGCGCCGCCGTCTCACCGGCGAGAAGCGCGACATGGACCTGAACGTGGCCATCGAGCTGATCTCGTTCGCGAAGAAGCACCTGCTCAACCGCGACAAGGGCAGCATCGCCATGTTCGAGGGCCTGTTCTCCTAGCGCCGACCCGGCGCCGGCGCGGTCTTGCCGCCCGTGCCACCCAAACGCTTCAGTAACAACGCTTGCGCCGCAGGCGGTCGTGCGGCTGCGTTGATGCATCATGGTCGCATGAAGAAATCCGGAAACGGGGGAGGCATCATGGCAACCACCAACGATCCAATCAGGCAGATATTCCTCGCAGGCATAGGCGCGCTGGCCATCGGCGCCGAGAAGTCGCAGCAAATCGTCGACCAGCTCGTGCAGAAGGGCAAGGTCACCGTCGACGAGGGCAAGGCGATGTCCGAGGACCTGTCGTCGCAGGCGGAGCAGAACTTCGACAAGGTCCGCAGCGAGATCATCGAGGCGCACATGCGCACCATGACCAAGGAGCAGCGCGACGAGTTCGCGGCGAAGGTGGCCGACATGGCGGCCAGCATCGACGCCGCCGACCAGCTGCAGGTCGAGCAGCAGGCGGAGGTCGCGGCGGCGGCCGCAACCGAGGCCAAGTAGCCTTCCGCGGCGCCTTTGCGGGCGGCATTCGCGGGCGCATCCGGCCCTTGCAGCCGCATCGCCGCATTTTTGCTACGATATCCTGAGTGAACCCGTTCGCTCAGGATTTTTGATGGCTGAAGACAACCACATGGTACTTGGAAGGAGGGCCACCTTCGAGGCCCTCAAAAGCGGCATGCCGCTCGAGCGCGTGCTCGTGTACGACGGCGTCGAGCACGACGCCTCCATCGAGGACGTGCTCAAGCGCGCGCAGCGTGCAGGCGTGCGCGTCGAGTTCCTGCCCAAGCGGAAGTTCGAGGCCGCCTGCGGCAACATCGAAGGGCATGCGAGCCAAGGGGTCGCCGCCGAGACGCTGCCGTTTCCGTACGTGGGCGTGCGCGACGTGATAGCCGCCGCCAACGCGAGGCAGGAACAGGGGGCCGCATGCGCCCTCGTCGTCGTGTGCGACCACATCACCGACGCCGGCAACCTGGGCGCCATCGTGCGCTCCGCCGAATCGGTGGGGGCGGCGGGCGTGGTCATCCCCAACGCGCGCTCGGCGCAGGTCACCGCCGCCACCTACAAGACGTCCGCAGGCGCGGTCGCGCACATTCCCATCGCGCGCATCCCCAACCTGAAGCGCGCCCTGCAGGAGCTCAAGGACGCGGGCTTCTGGGTGGTGGGGGCCAGCGAGCATACGCACGACCTGCTGTGGGACACCGACATGACCGGGCGCATCGCGCTCGTGATGGGCAACGAGCACGACGGCATCTCCGAGCTGGTGCTGAAGAACTGCGACCTTGCGTGCAAGTTGCCCCAGGAAGGGGCCATATCCTCGCTGAACGTGGCCCAGGCTGCCACCGTCTTCATGTACGAGTGGCTGAGGCAGAACCATGGCTAGGCCCCGGAAGAAGCTGCTCATCGTCGACGGCTACAACGCCATCCGCTCCGGCAGCCGCTACCGCAACATCCAGCTGCCCGACTTCACGGACGACTACTTCAACGTCGCACGCCAGCGCCTGTTGAACGACGTCATCGACTATGCAGGGCGCGGGATGGAGGCCATCGTCGTCTACGACGCGGCCGACCGCAAGGGCGACGCGTCCAAGACGGAGACCGTGGGCGGCGTGCGCGTGATGTTCTCCGCCATGGGCCAGACCGCCGACCATCTCATCGAGAAGCTGGCCCACGACGCCCGCGAGCGCGGCGTGGAGACGATCGTCGTCACGAGCGACGCGACCATCCAGGACACGGTGTTCGGCGGCGGCATCGACCGCATGAGCGCCGAGGGCTTCTGCCAGGAGCTGGGCTCGATGGCCGACGACCGCAAGGAGAAGGAGACCGTGTCGGTCTCGCGCAAGAACACCGTCGCCGACCGCATCTCGCCGGACGTGCTCGAGAAGCTGAGGCGCCTGCGCGACGAGGGCTGAAGACGCCGTCGGAACGCATCTAAGGCACGTTGGGCCATACGACCATCGAGGAGCGAGCCATCAAACTGTCAGCCGTGAAAGGATACGCCGCCTTCGTGGCGGTCGCCGTCGTCCTCGGCGCCTTCGCAGGCGCGTTCGTCTGGGCGTTCTTCTTCCTGATGAACCTGGGAATCAGCTTTCTGTGGGAGCGCGTCCCCTCCTGGCTCGAGGCTGCGGGCATGCCCGCCGTGTTCTATCCGCTTGCGTTCTGCACCGCAGGCGGCCTGGCGATCGGCTTCTTCCAAAAGAAGGCAGGGCCGTACCCGAAGGACATGAACGAGGTCATGGGCGAGGTGAAGAGCACCGGAAGGTGCGACTACGGGCACATGGGCGCGTCGTTCTTCGGCGCGCTGCTGCCGCTGCTGTTCGGTGGAAGCATCGGCCCGGAGGCGGGGCTGACCGGCGTCATTGCAGGGCTGTGCACGTGGGTGGGCGACCGGCTGCGCTTCGCGGGGCGCGAGATGCGCGCCATTGCGTCCGTCGGCACGGCCGCGGCGGTCTCTGCCGTCTTCAACGCGCCTCTCTTCGGGCTTGCGGCCCCCTTGGCTGGATACGCCGACGAGTCGCAGGGGCGCACGGTAGGCGATGAACCCCTCGAGGTGCCTCGTGCCAAGAAGATCGTGGCGTACCTGCTTTCCATCGGCGGCGCGTTGGGCGCGTTCGCGCTGTGTGGGGCGCTGTTCGGGGGAGGGTTGGGACTGCCGCGCTTCACCGAGGTGTCCGTCGGCCCCCGCGAGCTTGCCTGGGGCGTCCCCGTCGCGCTTCTGGGCGCGTTCGCGGGCTGGCTGTACCATGCGTGCGGCGCGGGCGTGCGCGCCGTGGGGCGTCGTCTTGCGTCGCGGACGGTGACGAAGGCCGTCGTCGCGGGCGTCGTGCTCGGCCTGCTCGGCACCGTGCTTCCGTTCACGATGTTCGCCGGCGAGTCGCAGACCGAGCAACTGGCCGAAGCGTGGACGGGCATGGGCGTCGGCGTGCTGGTTGCGACGGGATTCCTCAAGGTGCTGGCGACCCAGGCATGCCTGGGTCTGGGCTGGCGCGGAGGCCATTTCTTCCCGCTGATCTTCGCGGGGATCTCGATCGGGTACGGATGCGCCGCGCTGACGGGAATCGACCCCGTCTTCTCGCTGTGCGCCTGCACCGCGGCGCTCATGGGGGCGGTCATGCGCCAGCCGGTGATGACCGCGCTGCTGCTGTTTTTGTGCTTCCCGGTGAAGGCGGCGTTCGTGCTGCTGATGGCGGCGGCCGTCGGGGCGCTGGTGCCGGTTCCAAAGGCGTGGATGGAGCCGAGGGGCGCGCGTGGCAAGGACATGCAGCCCGCCGTCCGCGGCGAGGACGCGTAACAGGGGCGCCTCGCGGGCCGCATCGTCCTGCCGGCTTTGCGCGCGCCGGCGCTGCGCGGCTACACGGCTACACGGCCACGATGGCGATGCGCGCCAGTCTTCCGCCTTCCACGTCGACGAGCGCCACGTTGTGCCCGCTTCCGTTGCGGCCGCGGCTGGGCGATCCCGGGTTGAGCAGCACGTGTGCGCCTTCGATGCGCACGTCGGGCACGTGCGTGTGGCCGTACACCGCCAGGTCGGGCTCGCGCTGCACCAGCCTGGGGGCGAGCGGCGGCCTGCCCTCGAGCGCCCGGCGCAAGTCCTGGGGAATGTGGGCCATGGCGACCTCGACGCCTTCCCAGCGCAGGCTGCGGAACGGCTGCACGCGGCCGTCGCTGGCAAGGAGCGGCTCGCGGTCGTTGTTGCCGAGCACCGCAACGCAGGGGGCGATGGCCTCCAGCTCGTCCAGGATCGACTGCCTGCAGACGTCTCCCGCATGCAGGACGAAGTCGACCTTGCATGCATCCAGCCAGCCGTCGGCCTCGCCGGCGACGTCTTCCAGCGTCGGCGCGCCTTCCGCGCGGCTGCAGCGCAGCACCTGGCTTGCGGCGCGGTTCAGGCGCTCGTCGTCCCAGCCGCCGCAGAACAGCTCGAACGCGCCGTCGGGCAGGTTGTCGTGCGTGTCGCTGATGACTCCTATGCGCTTCGCCATCGTTCCTCCCAGGTTGTCTTGTGCGCGCTCGTCGCGCCATTCCGTCGGTGGCCCCGGGCGTTCGAGCGGCAAACCCCCGGAGCTGGGAATTCCATGATATAGGCCATCGCGGAATTCCGACGCGAGGAGTTTCCCGAGGACGTTTGAGGGCGCCGACGCAGGCGCCTGCGCATGAAAAAGGCCCGGACGTGCGCCCGGGCCTTCCGTGGTTTCAGATGGGTCAGGCGCTATGCTTTGAAGCGGTACCCGTAGCCGCGCACGGTCTCCACCAGGCCGGAGTCGTAGCCGGCGCCCGAGATCTTGTCGCGCAGGCGCTTGATGTGCGTGTCCACCGTCTTGGTCTCGGTGAGGTACTCCCATCCCCAGGCGTCGCGCAGCAGGTCCTCGCGGCAGACCACCTTGCCGGCATTCTTCATCAGCGAGGCCAGCAGCTCGAACTCGCGCGGCGTGAGGTCGATGGGGCCCTTGTCGCCGGAGGCGGTGTGGGCCTCTTCGTCAAGCGTGATGCCGTTCACGGTGACGACGTTGTGGTCGCTTCCGCCGGTGCCGCTGCCACGGCGCAGAAGCGCGCGGACGCGGGCGATGAGCTCGCGCACGCCGAACGGCTTCACCAGGTAGTCGTCGCCGCCGATTTCGAGGCCGACCACCTTGTCGAGCTCGGTGTCGCGCGCGGAGAGGAACAGGACGGGGGCGTCGGTGCTGGTGCGCAGGCGCCTGCACAGCTCGTAGCCGTCCATGCCCGGAAGCATGATGTCAAGAATGAAAAGGTCGTAGTCGTTGTTGTTGGCGGCCTCGATGGCCTCCTCGCCGCTTTTGACGATGTCCGCCGTGTAGCCTTCCTTCTGCAGAGCGAACCCGACGAAGTCGGTGATGGTCGCCTCGTCGTCGCAAACCAGAATACGCGTTGATGACTCGGTCATTCGTTCATTCCCTCCCCGTGTTCCTGATTCAGTTGGCAGCCCAAAAACAAGCCGAAGACGGTTTGGCCGTAGGCATTCCAGCCAACTTGGTTATTATTTAAGAAGTATACATTTCTTTTCGAAGGCGAACTGATAGATATGTTACTTCTTGTCGATGTTGGCAACACCCAGACCGTAATCGGCGTGCATGTGCGCGGTGGCGGGAGGGACGCGTATCGTGCGATGTGGCGCATCAGCACCGACAAGGTGGCGACGCCCGACGACGTGCGCACGCGGCTGCTTCCCCTGTTCCAGATGCCGGGCATCTCCGCCGGCGAGGTGCACCGCGCCGCCGTCGCCTCGGTGGTTCCGTCCCTCACCATATCGTGGTCGCACGCCATCGAGAAGGTATGGGGCGTGAAGCCGGTGTGCTGCAGCGCGCAGGTGGCGCACGAATGCGGCCTGTTCGACGCCGACTACCCGAGTCCCCACGAAATCGGGTCCGACCGCGTGGCCGACGCCATCGCCGCGCGGGCCCTCTACGGCGAGCCCGTCGTGGTCGTCGACTTCGGCACCGCCACCAACATCGAGGTGGTCGACGCGCGCGGGCGCTTCGTGGGCGGCGTCATCGCCCCGGGCATCATGACGGGCGCCAACGCGCTCTTCGCCGGGGCCGCGCAGGTCGCCGCGACGGGCGTCGCGCTTCCCGGCAACGTCATCGGCAAGTCCACCGCCGAGGCCGTCCAGTCGGGCGTGGTGTTCGGCGAGGTGGGACGCGTCGACGGGTTGCTCGCGCGCATCTTCGACGAGCTGGGGGGAGCATGCCCCGTCGTCGCGACGGGAGGCCTTGTGCATACCGTGTCCCGGCTTTCGCGCACCATTACCGACGTGTGCCCCGAGCTGACGCTCGAGGGGCTTAGGATACTGGCAGAGGCGGTTGAATCCGGAAAGGGGAGTCAATGAAGACAGACATCGAGATAGCGCAGGAGTGCACGCCCGAGAAGATCGTCGACGTGGCTCGCTCGGCCGGCATCGACGAGGACTACCTGGAGTGCTACGGCGCCTACAAGGCCAAGGTCGACTACAACCTGCTTCGCGAGAAGGAGCATGCGCCCGGCAAGCTGGTGCTGGTCACGGCCATCAACCCGACGCCTGCCGGCGAGGGCAAGACGACCACCACCGTGGGCCTTGCCGACGCCTTGGCCCGTCGCGGCAAGAACGTGGTCGTGGCGCTGCGCGAGCCGTCGCTGGGGCCGGTGTTCGGCATCAAGGGGGGCGCCGCCGGCGGCGGCTACGCCCAGGTGGTGCCCATGGAAGACATCAATCTGCACTTCACCGGCGACTTCCACGCCATCGGGGCCGCGAACAACCTGCTCGCCGCCATGCTCGACGCGCACATCCAGAACGGCAACGAGCTGGGCATCGATGTGCGGAAGATCACGTGGAAGCGCGTGGTGGACATGAACGACCGCCAGTTGCGCCACATCGTGGACGGACTGGGAGGGCGCGCGGCTTCGACATCACCGTGGCCAGCGAGGTCATGGCCATCTTCTGCTTGGCCACCAGCATTTCCGACCTGAAGGAGCGCCTAGGCCGCATCGTGGTGGGCTACACCCACGACGACGAGCCCGTCACGGCGCACGACCTGAAGGCCGAGGGCGCCATGTGCGCCCTTCTGAAGGACGCGCTCAAGCCCAACCTGGTGCAGACGCTCGAGGGCACGCCCGCCTTCGTCCACGGCGGCCCCTTCGCCAACATCGCCCACGGCTGCAACTCCATCATGGCCACGCGCATGGCGCTCGCACTCGGCGACTACTGCATCACCGAGGCCGGCTTCGGGGCCGATTTGGGCGCCGAGAAGTTCCTGGACATCAAGTGCCGCCTGGCGGGCCTGGCGCCTGACGCCGTGGTCGTCGTGGCCACCGTCCGTGCGCTCAAGAGCCATGGCGGCGTGGCGAAGGAGGACCTTAACGCCGAGAACCTCGAGGCGCTTGAAGCGGGCCTTCCGAACCTGCTGCAGCATGTCGAGAACATCACCAAGGTGTACAAGCTGCCGTGCGTGGTGGCCATCAACGCGTTCCCGACCGACACCAAGGCGGAACTCGACCTGGTCGAGGCGAAATGCACCGAGCTCGGCGTCAACGTGGCGCTTTCCGAGGTGTGGGCCAAGGGCGGCGAGGGCGGCCTTGCGCTGGCCGACAACGTGGTGGCGCTGTGCGAAGGGGAGGGGACGGGCGGCCTCGGCGCCGACACGTTCGAGTATTCCTACGACGACGGCCTCTCCATCGTGGAGAAGAT
>CAJUSL010000023.1:12033-15343 GCA_910589135.1 uncultured Eggerthellaceae bacterium | reverse complement strand
ACCGCGCCGACGGCGTGGTGTTCGAGCCGCGGGCCGCGAAGGAGATAGCCAAGCTCGAGAAGCTGGGCTTCGGCGCCATGCCCGTGTGCATGGCGAAGACTCAGTACTCGTTCAGCGACAACGCGCAGCTTAAGGGCGCGCCGCGCGGGTTCGACATCACGGTGAAACAGGTGAAGGTGTCGGCCGGCGCCGGGTTCATCGTGGCGCTCACCGGCGAGATCATGACGATGCCGGGCCTTGGCAAGGCGCCCTCCGCCCACAAGATCGACGTGGACGAGAACGGCGTGATCTCGGGGCTGTTCTAGCGAGCGCTTTGCGTGTCAAAAGCGCGAACGTACTCTATCATGCCACCTGGTCGTAGGACGCTATGAGCGAAGCGGCCAGGTTGGACACGTTGCCGGCGCTGCGGTCGCTGTAGGGCGCACCGGTCATGATGCACAGCAGGTAGTCGCGGCCGTCGATGGTGATGATGCCGTTGTCGCTGGTGGAGTCGTAGTCGACGGTGCTTCCGCTGTCGCTCACGCACCATCCGGCCTTGTTCGCCACCGTGACGTTGTCGAGGACCGTCGCCACGTCCCTGTAGCCCGAGACGCTGTCGGCGGTGGCCTTGATCAGCTTGGTGGGGGACGACTGCATGGCCGGCATCTTCCATTCCTGCTCCTCCACCAGCCTGACCTTCAGCGAGGCGGCGCCGTCGCGGATGTAGGACACGTTGGTCTCCTCCATCAGCCCCCGAAGCCAATCGGAGGTCTGAGAGCCGCTGCCCAGGTAGTCGTACGTCTCGCTCCACAGTTTGGCGGCGTCGCGTGCGGTGTACCATGCGAACCAGTCGCCTCCTTCGTGGATGTCGGCGTCGACTCCGAGCGATTCGAGCCATTCGGCGTACTTCGAGCCGCCGTATTCCTCGCGCAGCCCTGCGAACGAGCCGTTGGACGACTGCGCGATCGTGCTTTCGACCAGGTTCTCCACGCTGGTGGAGCCGTTCCGCTTGAAGCTGTCGGTCATGGATATGCACTTGGTGTCGGCGGTGATGGTGCCCCCGTCGATCAGCTTCTCGCAGATGTAGGTCACGAAGGGCCCTTTGATGGAGCTCGCGCCGTAGACCTTCTGGTCGGCGTTGGCGGCGATGCCCGCTCCCGTCTCCATGTTCATGAAGACGAACCCGGCGTCGATGCCGCCGTCGGTCAGCTGCGAGAATGCGTCGCTGATGGAGTCGAGGGACGCCTGGGACACGGGCGGGGCGCTGCCTCCGGCCGCGGAGAAGGCGGACACTTCCTCCGATGCCGGGATTGCCGAGAGGTCGATTTCGGGCGCTGCGTCCGTGACGGCGGTTCGCCCGTCTTCCGAGACTTGCTCGCCACCGCCCTCAGGCGCGCCTTCGGCTTGCGTGCCGTTCTGGGGCGTGGCCTGGTCGGAGCCTTCCTCGGGCTGGACGAAGGCCGCCTCGCCGGGCACGTTCAGGAACGCCTCGTAGCGCGGGCCGGAATTCATGCCGGCGGCGACGAGGCCGATGACGGCGAGCGCGACGAACGCCACGACGGGAACGATGGGGACGTTGGCCCGCTTCCTGCGATGGCTCGCCTGGCGCGGCGCGGACGAGCGGCCCTCTGCAGGCCTGGACGTGTGGCTTGGGGCGCCGTGGCGCGCGTGCGAGCGCGGGGCGCTCGGCGGCTTGCGCGTCTGGGAGCGCTCGGACGAGCGCGACTGCCTTGAGGGGGATGCGGCCGTCTCGTCGCTGCCGGTGCGCGGGCTGCTTCCTTTGGCGCGCGACGCGGGACGGCCGTCCGGCGAGACGGGACGCCGCCGTTGCGGCGAGCGGCGGCCAGCGGCGGACGAGCCGTGCGCATGCGACGAGGAGCGGCCGCCCGAAGCGGCGTCTGGGTTCCTGCGCCCGCGTTGGGCGGAGCTGCGGGAAGAGCCGCGGGAGGCCTCGCGGCCGGGCTCGCGGGATGCTCCCCGCGCCCTGCGCCTTCCGCTCGAATTGCTGCTCTCTGATGGCACGCCGCCAGTCCTCCGCTCGTCCGGGTCGCCCGATTCGGGCGCATGTACTGCAATTATAATAAGGCTTAAGAAAAAATGAACAGGCCCGCTTCGGCGGGGCACAAAAAGAACAACGCGAAGGAGGGGGCGCCCATGCCGATTAATTCCCCGAAGGAAGTCACCGACGGCTACATCGCCGGCGCCATCGGGAAGGCGACCATGGCGGCGTGGAGGCTGCTCGTGCTGTCGTTCTTCGCGGGCATGCTCGTCGCGCTCGGCGCCGTCGCGTCGTCCACGGCGGCGCAGGGGTTGCCGGACGCGGGCACGGCGCGCTTCGTCACGGGGGCCATCTTCCCGGTCGGCCTTATGATGGTCGTCCTGCTGGGCACCGAGCTGTTCACGGGCAACGCGCTCATGGTCTCGGCCGTCATTGCGCGCAAGATCACCATGGTGCAGCTGCTGCGCAACTGGGCGCTCGTGTACGTGGGCAACTTCTGCGGGGCGGTCGCGCTGGCGTGGCTCATGGCCGCGTTCGGCCAGCTCGACATCGGCGGGGGGACGCTTGCCGTCTACACGGCCAAGGTGGCCGCAGCCAAGTGCTCGCTTCCGTGGATGAACGCGTTCGTGCTGGGCATCTTCTGCAACCTGCTTGTGTGCATCGCCATCTACCTGGGGAACACCGCGCACGACACGGCCGGCAAGATACTGGGCATCTTCTTCCCGATCATGGCGTTCGTGGTGGCCGGCTTCGAGCACTGCGTCGCGAACATGTACTACATCCCGGCCGGCATCTTCGCCGCGGCGAACCCGGCCTATGCCGGCATGATCGCCGACGCGGGCATCAACGTGTCCATGCTCGACCTTGGCACTTTTTTTGGGGCGAACCTGGTCCCCGTCACGCTGGGCAACATCGTGGGCGGCGCGGTGGTGGGCGTCATCATGTACGCGACGCACGCGACGAAGAAGCGCTCGTAGGGGGATCCGCCATGCAAGTCGAGCGCTCGCAGTCGCCCGAGGACACGCGCCGCATCGCCGCCGCGCTGGCTGACGGTTTGGCGGATGGCGACACCGTCCTGCTCTCGGGCGACCTGGGGGTGGGAAAGACGCAGTTCGCGCAAGGGTTCGCGCAGGGGCTCGGCGTGGCTGAGGCGGTCACGAGCCCCACGTTCAACATCATGTTCGAGTACGCCAGCGGACGCGTGCCGCTGTACCACTTCGACCTGTACCGGCTCGACGACGCATCGCAGCTGGAAGACGTGGACTTCTACGGGCTGGTCGATGCGTCCACCCCGGGCATCGCCCTGGTGGAATGGGCCGACCTGTTCCCCGA
>CAJUSL010000023.1:0-12023 GCA_910589135.1 uncultured Eggerthellaceae bacterium | reverse complement strand
ACGACGCCATCCGCGTGCGGATCGCGCGCGTGCCGGGCGACGACGGGGCCCGCACGATCGAGATGGAGCGCTGAGGCAGCCGTCCCTGCAGCGCGGTTGGCCGGTCGCTGGGCGAATCGGGTGATTTCCGGCTATAGCTTGCGGTAGATGGCTCGGCGATGTCCGAGGCGGAACAGGTCTATGGCTTCACGTCTGTCGTCTTCCCCTGTCGTCATCTTGAGGTCGCAGGCATCCATGTCGTCCGCCGGTTTCTCGATTCGGCCCGTAAAGGAAATCAAGCGAATCAAGGAGAATCAAAGAAATCAAGGAAGTATAATCGAACCAAGAACACGCTGATATGACCATGGAGCGAAATTGACCGATAGAACTTCCATTTCGAATGATTCGAAGAGGCTTGGAAACCCCTTTACCCCCGAGTTTGGGAAGGTTCCGGTGTATATGGCAGGCCGCACCCTGCTGATAGAAGAGATGGTCCGTGCGCTCGATTCGGGGCGCAATGACCCGAATCTTTGCACGTTGTTCGTGGGGGCGCGCGGCACCGGCAAGACGGCGATGCTTTCCTTCCTGAGCAACGAGGCGGAACGGCTTGGCTGGATATCCGCGAACGTGACATCGACCCCGGGGATGCTCGAGGACATCATCCAGCGGCTGCAGGAAGCTGCGTCCCATCTGATCGTGCCGGAATCGAAGCGCAGGATCGACGGCATAGAGGTGGGCGGAATCCTCGGTTTCTCCTGGCAGAACGAAGGTGCATCCGACCCGAATTGGCGCTCGAGGATGAATGCGGTTTTCGAAGGGCTCTCACCGACGGACACCGGGGTGTTGATCACCGTTGACGAGGTGGATGCCGGACTGGACGAGATGGTCCATCTTGTGACCACATATCAGCATTTCGTGAGAGAGGGCAAGAAGGTCGCTCTGCTCATGGCCGGTCTGCCTCACAGCATTTTTGCGCTGCTCTCGGGCAAATCCACGTCGTTTTTGCGCCGTGCTTCCAGGCATGACCTCGGAATGCTTCCCGATTACGAGATCGAAGAGGCCTTTCGCCTCACCGTCGAAGACGGAGGGCGTATGGTCGATGCGGCCGCCATGGAAGAAGCCGTCGAATGCATCGGAGGCTTTCCGTTCATGTTCCAGCTGGTTGGCTACAGGGCCTGGAATGCCTCCGCGGGCGAGGTCATATCTCTTGACGACGTGCGCTCTGCCGCACGACTGGCGTCGAAGGAAATGAAAGCGAAGATATTCGATGCGACCTACGGCGCCCTTTCGAAGAACGACCGCGCGTTCTTGAATGCAATGCTGGAAAGCCGGGGCCCCGCAACGCGCGAAGAGTTGATGCAGCGACTTGGGAAAAGCACGAGCCATGTATCCACCTACAAGAAGCGGTTGCTCGAAAGCGGCGTCATCGAGGAGACGGTCGTCGGGTCGTTCGTGTTCGCGCTGCCGGGCTTTCGCGAGTATCTGCTGGAAAACTCCAGCATGGGATAGGGGCGAATCTTGGAGTCAATGGAAAACGAGCATGCGAAATACGTCCTCGCGTTCGACACGTCCAACGAGGCGATCGCCATCGGCGTCGGGCTGCTGGACGCCGCCGCGAAGACGGTCGAGGCGCTGGCCGGCGAGCGCCACGCGGCGCGCCGTGCGTCCAACACGCAGCTGCTGCCGCGCATCGACGCGCTGCTGAAGCGGCTCTCGGTCGCGCGCGGCGACATCGCCTGCGTGTGCGTGGGGCGCGGCCCTGGGTCGTTCACGGGCGTGCGCATCGCCATGGCCACGGCGAAGGGCATCGCGAGCGCCCTGCCTGCATGCCTGGTGGGCATATCGACCCAGGAGGCCGTCGCGTGGGAGGCGCACGCCGCTGGCATCCGCGGGCGCCTGCTCGTGGCCGGCGACGCCATGCGCAAGGAGATCTATCCCTCCTACTTCGAGCTGGACGACGCGGGCGTGCGCCGGCTTTCTCCCGACAAGGTGGCGAAGGCGGCCGACTTCGTGGAGCAATGGGAGCATCCGGGCTGTCCGCTGACCATCGCGGGCGACGCGCTGGGCAAGTACGGCGACGAGCTGGGAAGGCTGGGAACGGTCGCCCCCGAGGCGTTGTGGACTCCCACGGGGCAGGGGCTGCTGCAGGCGCTCCAGGCCGCCTGGCGCGCGGGCGCGGCCGACCCGCTCGATTCGGTGGCGTCCGACCCGGTGGGCGTGCTGCCTATCTACACGCGCCTGTCCGACGCCGAGGAGCACGAGCGTGCGCGCCTGGCGACGCCGGGCGAGCGCAACCTCGTCACGGGCGTGCAGGGGGACGCGTCGGCCGTCGGGGCGGTCGCCTTTACGCCCTTCGACGCCGCCTATCTGGCGCAAGCGGCCCGGCTCGAGGCCGGCGCCATGGGTACCGACGCCTGGTCGGAGGCGCTCATCGCCGACGAGCTGCCCCGCAAGGACCGCACGTGGTGGATGGCGGTGCGCGACGGCGTGCTCGTCGGATACGCGGGCGGCCTGGTGTGTGCGGGCGAGGTGCAGCTGCTGAAGGTGGCCGTCCGTCCGGACGCGCGCCGGCAGGGCGTGGCGCGCGAGCTGGTCTGCCGGGTCGCCTACGATGCCGAAAGCCTTGCCGCCGCCTCCATGTCGCTGGAAGTGCGGGCCTCGAACGAGGGCGCCATCGCGTTCTACGAGTCGCTGGGGCTGGGCGCGCAGGGGCGCCGCCCGAAGTACTACTCGGACGGGGAGGACGCCGTGGTCATGGCTGCGCCGCTTCCGCTTGCGTGCCGCGAGGGGGGTTGCGCGCCCGACGCTCAGACCGCGCCGGCGCAGGGCGGTCGCGCTCTGGCCGACGAGGCCGCGCGGCCGCTCATCCTGGCCATCGAGTCGTCCTGCGACGAGACGGCGGCGTCGGTGGTCGACGGGGAGGGGCACATCCTTTCCGACGTGGTCTCCTCGCAGGTCGACTTCCACGCGCGCTTCGGCGGCGTTGTTCCCGAGATAGCGAGCCGCAAGCACGTCGAGGCCATCGTGGGCGTCACGCGCCTGGCGCTCGAGGAGGCCGCGGCGTCGCTGGGGGCCGATGCCCTGGGCTGGCACGACCTGGACGCGGTCGGCGTCACGTACGCGCCGGGCCTTGTGGGCGCGCTGGTCGTGGGCGTCGCCTTCGCCAAGGGGGCCGCCTGGGCGGCCGACGTCCCGCTCGTGCGCGTCAACCATCTGGAAGGCCACCTGTATGCGAACAAGCTCGCGGACGACTTCCAGCCGCCCGCGGTGGTGTCGCTCGTGTCGGGCGGCAACACCATGCTCGTCCACATGCGCGACTGGCAGGACTACGAGGTGCTGGGCGCGACCATCGACGACGCGGTGGGGGAAGCGTTCGACAAGGTGGCGAAGGCGCTGGGGCTTCCATACCCCGGCGGTCCGCACATCTCGCGCCTGGCCGCCGAGGGCGACCCGGCCGCCATCGACTTCCCGCGCGCGCTGATGCATTCGGGCGACTACCGCTTCTCGCTGTCGGGGCTGAAGACCGCCGTCATGACCTACATCGCCAAGCAGCGCGAATCGGGCGAGGGGCTGAACGTTCCCGACGTGTGCGCGAGCTTCCAGCAGGCCGTCGTCGACGTGCAGGTGTCGAAGGCCGCCCGCGCCCTGCAGGAGACGGGCGCGGGCACGTTCTGCCTCGGCGGCGGGGTGGCGGCCAACCCCGAGCTGCGCCGGGCCTACGAAAAGATGTGCGGGCGCGAAGGCGTGAGGCTGGCGATGCCGCCTCTTTCCGCATGCGGGGACAACGCGGCCATGATCGCGCTGGTGGCGCTGGACCGCTACCGCGGCGGCGCGTTCGCGGGGCTCGACCAGGACGCCTTCGCCCACGCGGACCTGCAGGAGCCGTACTAGGCCGCTTCCTTCGGGTAGCATACGAGCGCTGCGACGAAGGATGCCGCGATGCAGCACATCACGATGCCCAGCGTCAGCGAGTATCCCACCGCCTGGGCCAGGAGACCCCACGCGAACGACGCGATGCCGATGGCGACGTCGTTGCCGAGCAGGTAGAGCCCGTTGGCGGCTCCCCAGCGCGAAGGCGGGCTGAGTCGCACCGCGACCGCCTGGTTCACCGGCAGCGAAAGCCCCAGGCTGATTCCGTAGAACACCCCCGCGGCATAGAAGGAGCCCTCTGTGGCCCCAGGGCTGGGAAGCAGCGGGCAGCCCAGCAGCACCGCGTAGCACGCGAGACCCGCGCCCACCGCCACGCCCATGATGTAGATGGGCTTGAAGCGGTCCATGAACCGACCCGAGGTGAGGCGCACGACGATCATCGCGACGGCCGACACCGTGTAGAAGACGCCGGCGTTGCCCACGCCGAGCTGGTTTCCGTAGACGCCCATGTAGAAGATGCCGAAGCCGAACGAGGTGGCGATGAGCATCATGGGGATGGTGCCCGGCAGCGCCGTCGGCTCGAACACGCCGTCGAGCAGGCTCCTGATGCGGCCGCGCCCTTTCGCGCGCGTCGGAAGACGTTCGCTTTCGCCGCACACAGCTTCTTGGGCTTGCGCGTGGCGTGCGCAGACGTCCTCCGGCGCACCGAGGTAGGCGACCTCGCCCTTCTCCCAGCGCAGGCGGAACTCGGAAGTGCCGGCAAGCTTCTGCGGGTGCTTCTCGTAGCCGCACATCAGCGAGAACGCCAGCGCGAGCGCCGCGCAGGCCGCGAGCCCGAAGTAGAAGTTCTCGGGCGGCTCGGTGGATATCAGGAAGATGGCGAGCGCCGGGCCGCACGACATGGCGATCGCCTGGCCCAGCCCGTAGTAGCCGATGCCCTCGCCCAGGCGGCTGAGCGGCAGCACGTCGGCGGCGGCCGTGGCTGCGGCGGTGGTGCCGGCCGAGAAGCCGAACCCCTGCAGGACGCGCCACAGGAGGAACAGCCCGTCGGAGTTGCCGAACAGGGGCCCGACGGTGCCGGCCAGCATGGTGCAGGCCCCGACGACCATGACGAGCCTGCGCCCGCGCGCGTCGGCGAGCGGGCCGCTGACGATGCGCGACGCGGCGGCGGCCATGGAGAAGGTGAGCGCGCCGATGCCGGCGAGGCCGGTGCTTCCCCCTATGCGTTCGAGATAGACGGTGGTGCCGGCGTTCGACCCCTGTCCCACCAGAAAGCAGCACAGCGAGCAGGCGACGATTGCCACGAACATCGGCGACCAGAGCCGGTCTTTGCTCATGCAGGCTTCCTCGCCGTGTGGATGCAGGCGACGCCGCCCGTGCAGTCCTCCCAGCCTATGTCCTCGAAGCCGGCCTCGCGCATCATTGCGGCGACGCCCTGTTGGTCGGGGAACGCGCGGATGGACTTCGACAGGTACACGAAGCCGGACGCGTCGCCCGTCACCACCTTGCCCCAGAAGGGGATGACGTGGCGCAGGTAAATGCCGTACATGGCGTTCCAGAGAGGGCTGGGTGGGGTGGAGAAGTCGAGGCAGACGAGCTGGCCGCCCGGCCTCAGCACGCGCAGGATCTCCGAGAGGGCGCGCTCGCGTCGGGGCATGTTGCGCAGCCCGTAGGCCATGGTCACCACGTCGAAGGTGTCGTCGTCGTAGGGGATGTCCTGCGCGTCGACCACCTGGAAGTGCACGGGAACGCCCCGGGCGGCCCCCGCTTCGGCGTGCGCGCGGGCGACGTCGAGCATTTCGGGCACGAGGTCGGAGCACACGACCACGGCGGGCCTCTTGGCGCGCGCGACGGCGAACGCGACGTCGCCGGTGCCGCCGGCTATGTCGAGCACGGCGTCGGCCGGTCCCACGTCGGCGGCTTTCACCATCTTGGCCAGCCACAGCCGGTACGCGCCGAAGCTGGACAGCGCGTTGAATGCCTCGTAGCGGTTCGCGATGCGGGCGAAGATGTCCTTCACCCGCGATGAGGAGAGCGCCGCGGGCGCGCTTTCGCCGGTTGCCGTGTCGATGCTGTTCGAATGCGTGTCGTTCATGCGCATATTATATCGCGCCATCATGTACGCGCAGGGCTTTCTGCTAAAATGCAGGTTTACGTGTGAAAAGGCCGCAAGGCCGCAGCTCAGACAGGCCAACTGCATGCTTCTCAGCGCTAAGTACATATTCCCGGTGACGAGCAGCCCCGTCAGCGGCGGCGCGTTGCTGGTGCGCGACGACAAGATCGTCGACATCGGCGACTTCGAGTCGCTCAAGCTGCGCTATCCCGACGAAGAGGTCATGGACTTCGGCATGGCGGCGCTCCTTCCGGGGTTCGTCGACCTGCACACCAAGCTCGAGATGTCCGCCATGCGCGGCATCGTCGCCGACCTGCCTTACGCGCAGTGGCTCCTTTCCATCCTCGAGCGCTCCTCCGAGCTCGAGCCGTCCGACTGGTACGACTCGGCCATCCTGGGCGGCCTCGACGCGCTGGCGTCGGGCATCACCACCGTGGCCGACATCACTTCCACCGGCTCGTCGCTCAAAGCGGTGAAGAAGCTCGGCTTGCGCGGCGTCATCTACCGCGAGGTGGGCGCGATGGACAAGATGCGCGTCAACTACGCCATGCACTCGGCCGAGTCCGACATATACAAATGGCGCCAGGACGCCGACCCCGCCCGCATCACGGTGGGCATCGCACCGTCCTCCATCTACGCCAACCATCCACAGGTCTTCCAGCGCGCGTCGCACCTTGCCACCAAGGAGGACATGCCGCTGGCGCTGCGCCTTGCCGGCACGCGCGAGGAATACAACTTCGTCAAGTACGGCTCGTCCATGTTCGCCGTCGACACGATGGACGCCGAGGCGCGCGGCTACGTTGAGATCCCGCCGTGGCTGCCCTTCGGGGTCACGCCCGTGCGCTACGCCCTCAACTGGGGCGCGTTCGACGCCCCCAACGTCATGGTCGTCTACGCCGTGCACGTCGAGGACGAGGACATCAACAAGATGCGCGAGCACGGCGTGTCCATCTGCATGTGCCCCCGCGCCAACGCGCGCCTGGGCATGGGCATGGCGCCGCTCAGCGAGTACCTGAAGTCCGGCTTCCGCATGGGGCTTGGCACCGACTCGCCCGCGGCCACCGACTCCACCGACATGTTCTCCGAGATGAGGGTCGGGCTGCTGATGAACCGCGCCCGCGACACGCGCACCTTCCTCGACTCCGCCACCATGCTGGAGCTCGCCACCATCGGCGGCGCGAAGGCGCTGAAGATGGACGACCGCATCGGTTCGCTGGAAATCGGCAAGCAGGCCGACATCCTGGCCGTCGACCTGTCGGGCACGAATCAGTCCATCGAGCTCAACCCGGTGTCGGCGCTGGTCAACTCGTGCATGACCTCCGACGTGCTCATGACCATGGTCGCCGGCAACATCCTGTACGAGAAGAACCGCTGGCACGTCGACGTCGAGGCGGCCAGGAACATAGCGCGCGTGATCGAGATACGCGCGAAGCTCAAGTCTTAGAGGAAGCGAGCAAGGACCCAGGCGATGGCACAGACCAACAAGCAGGCACAGAAGCAGATGCGCAAGCTTACCCGCGAGGAGAAGGCCGACCGAATCAAGGCGGCGCAGGAGCGCGAGAAGCGCGAGAAGGAGCGCCGCGAGCGCGGGGAACGCTTGAAGAAGGTATTCACCATCGTCGTGTGCGTGATCTTGGTGCTGGCGCTCGGCATCCCCACCATGGCCCTGTCGGTGCTGTCGTCGTAGGCGGCAAGCGAGTAGTCTGGGACGACACGTGTTTGGCATCGGCGGCTTCGAGCTCTTCCTCATACTCATCTTCGGCTTCCTGATCTTCGGGCCCGACAAGCTGCCCGACATCGCCAAGACCATCGGGCGCGGCATCGCCAAGTTCCGCGGCGCCCAGGAGGACATGACCGAACAGCTGAAGGGCGCGGCCTTCATCGACAAGGACGACCCCGACGCTCCGCTGAAGAACCCGCTCGAGGTGATGGAAAGCGCCGCGAACGAGGCGCAGGCCAAGGCGAAGGACGCCCGCAAGAAGGCATCCGACGCCACCGAGAAGGTAATCGAGCGCACCGAGAGCTTCGCCGAGCGCAAGGCACGCTACGACCGCGAGCGCGCCGAGCGCAAGGCGGCCGAGCAGAAGGCCGCCGAAGAGCAGGCCGCCAAGGCCGCCGCGGCCGATGCCGCCGCCAAGGAGGCCCGCGAGAACCCGAAGGCCGACGTGGCTGCGAAGCCGGTCGTCGAGGAAGGGGACTAGGCGATGCCCATCGGTCCTGCACGAATGCCGCTGTTCGACCACCTGGGCGAATTGCGCATGCGCCTGGTGCGCATCGTCGCCTGCCTTGCTGTGGCCGTGTGCGTCTTCTACCTGTCCGCGCCCATCATGGGGCAGTTCCTGCTGCTTCCCATCGCGCAGTTTCTGCCGTTCGATCCCGAGACCGGCTGGGTCGAAACCGTCGCGCTCGACCCGTTCGAAGCGTTCGCCACGCGCTTCGAGATCGCGTTCTTCTACTCGGTCATCGCCACGTCGCCGGTCATCCTCTGGCAGTTGCTGGCGTTCTTCCTGCCGGCGCTCAAGCCCAAGGAACGCAAGTGGTTCGTGCCCACCTTTGCCGTGGGCGTCGTGCTGTTCATCCTGGGCGTGGTGTTCTGCTACCTGATCATCCTGCAGGCCGCCTTCCAGTGGCTTACCGACCAGGCCGCAGGCCTCGGCTACGTCGAGCCGCGCATGTCCAGCTACATCGACATCATCATCAAGTTCGAGGTGGCGTTCGGCTTCGCCTTCGAGCTTCCGCTGGTCATCTTCTACCTGGTCATCTTCGACGTCATCCCGTACAAGAAGCTCCGCGAGAGCTGGAGGGTCATCTACGTCGTGCTCATGGTGTTCTGCGCCGTCATCACGCCCGACGCCTCTCCGGTCACCATGCTGCTGCTGTTCGCGGCCATGGTCGTTTTGTACGAGCTGTCGCTGCTGGCCGCGCGCGTCGTGCTGGCCAAGCGAATCAGGAAGCAGAACGAGGAGCTTGCGGCCGAGGAAGCCGAATAGGCCATGCACGAGCTGGGCATCATGACCTCGGTGATGGACTCGGTCCAGCCGGTCGCGCGCGAATCGGGCGCCGAGCGCCTTCTGAAGGTGACGCTGCGCATCGGCGAGATGACCGAGGCCATCGAGGACGCCTTGCAGTTCGCCTTCGACGTGCTGAAGGAAGGCGACCCGTTCCTCGCCGACGCCGTTCTGGAGGTGCGCATGGTGCGCTCGAAGAGCGTCTGCCTCGACTGCGGGGCCACGTTCGAGCACGACCGCTTCCATATGTTCTGCCCCGAATGCGACAGCTTCGCGCTGCAGTTGCTTGCGGGGCGCGAGATGGAAGTGGAGTCCATAGAGGTCGACCTACCGGAGGAATAGACATGGCGGCACACATCGACATCAACGAGTCCATACTCAAGAAGAACGGGCAGCTCGCCGAGGAGCTGCGCCAGCGCTTCGCCGAGAACCACGTCTACGTGCTCGACTTGCTTGCAAGCCCGGGGTCGGGGAAGACGTCCACCATCCTCGCCACCATCGACGCGCTGCGCGACGAGTTCAACATCGCCGTCATAGAGGGCGACATCGCCAGCAACGTGGACGCCGAGAAGATCAAGGCGCAGGGCACCGCCGCGGTGCAGATCAACACCGGCGGGGCATGCCATCTGGAAGGCGCGATGATCAAGCGCGCCGTCGACGTGCTCGACCTGGAGCGGCTCGACCTCGTCATCATCGAGAACGTGGGCAACCTGGTGTGCCCCACCGACTTCGACCTGGGCGAGAACGCCAAGGTCATGATCCTGTCGGTTCCCGGCGTTTTCCAAGTGGCGCAGGCCATCGTGCTGAACAAGGTGGACACCATGCCCGTGTTCGACTTCGACGAGGAGGCGTTTTACGCATCGGTGAAGCGGCTGAACCCGGGCGCGCCGGTGTTCCCGGTGTCGGCCACCAAGGGCGAAGGCGTCGAGGCGTGGGCGCAGTGGCTGGCCGACCAGGTCCGCAGCGTGCAGGAAATGTAGCCGGTATGCGCTAGCGCCCATGGATGCCGCCTCAACATATCGGTTCTGCGTCGATGCCCTGCGCGACTTCGTCGCGGGCGCGGGCTTCGAGGACGTGGTCATCGGGCTGTCGGGAGGCATCGATTCGTCGCTCGTGGCCGTGATGGCCGCAGACGCGCTGGGCGCACGGCACGTGCACGGCGTGATGCTTCCGGGCCCCTACTCTTCGCAGGGCTCGCTCGACGACGCGCGGCTGCTTGCGGCGAACCTGGGCGTCGAGGCGCCCGTCGTTCCCATCACCGAGCCCTACGACGCGTTCGCGCG
Source organism: uncultured Eggerthellaceae bacterium (assembly GCA_910589135.1). Classification (GTDB taxonomy): domain Bacteria; phylum Actinomycetota; class Coriobacteriia; order Coriobacteriales; family Eggerthellaceae; genus MGBC163016. The sequence goes on along the minus strand of CAJUSL010000023.1, from coordinate 1,770 downwards.
CGCCCTGTCCGACGCCACGGGCGAGGCGCTCTCGGGCCTTGCCGCCGAGAACACGCAGGCGCGGTGCCGCATGGTGTGCATCATGGCGCTGTCGAACGCGCATGGCTGGATGATGTTGAACACCGGCAACAAGTCCGAGGCTGCGATGGGCTACTCCACGCTCTACGGCGACACGGCGGGTGCTTTCGCGCCCATCGGGGGGCTGTACAAGACCGAGGTGTTCGCGCTGGCGCGCTGGCGCAACGAACAGGCGGTTCGCGAGGGAGGCGTGGTGCCCATTCCCGAGAACGTGCTCGTGAAGCCGCCGAGCGCCGAGCTTGCGCCCGGTCAGGAGGACGAGGCGTCGCTTGGCATCGACTACAAGGCGCTCGACGCCATCCTGCTGCGCCTTGTGGAGGCGGGGGAGCCCGTCGACGAAGTGGTCGCTTCCGGCTATCCTCGGTCGCAGGTGGACATGGTTGCGAGGCGCTACGCCGCCTATGCGTTCAAGCGCGCGATGGAGCCTCCGTTCGCGGAGGTTGCGCGGTAGCCACGCAGCGGGAGCGGGGATGCGCCAGAGGGGCATGCGCGCGGGAGGTGCCGAAGGCAGCCGTCCTCTGATGCGCGACGCATGCGGCGCGCGGTTGCGTGCGTTCCGTTCGAGGCCAAAGCCGAACCCGTGCTGCTGTTTATCGCAATGCGTCTGCAACGAAAAGGCCGCCCGTGAAGGCGGCCCTTGCGATTCCGTATGGAGCGGGTGACGGGAATCGAACCCGCGTTATCAGCTTGGAAGGCTGGAGTTCTACCATTGAACTACACCCGCAGTGCAGAGTGATTATACATGAACGCATGTCGGTGTGTACATGAACGCCTGCCGGCATGCGCGGGCGACCGAATCTTTCCAATCGCGCCCGTTTGCATTGTTGTTGTGGCCTGCCTTGCAGGCGCGGTGCCCGAGCGCGTAAATTTGCAGCACACGAACCGACTTTCGACGGGCGTGGCGCTGCTTCTGCTGGCGGCGGCGTTCGCCTTGTCTTCCGTGTGGCTGTTCCGTTACGGCAACGGAAGGCATGCGGCGGTGCGCCACGGGCGTCTGTAGGGGCCTGGACGACTGCTTTCCGCACCGCCGTGGCGGCCTTTTCCTCCGGGCGCGACTTTACAAAGGCTTTACGTGCCTCTTACCGCGCCCGTACGCCGCCCTCGTAGACTTCTTCCCACGACGCGGATCGAGGGAAGGCGAGCAAGGAGGTGCGGGCGTGAACGAGATACTGGCAACAGGGCTGGGCCTTTTGGGAGGCCTCGCCATCTTCCTGTACGGCATGGGGCTGATGAGCGGCAGCCTGCAAGAGGCGGCTGGCGAGCGCATGCGCTCTATCCTGGCGACGGTCACGAAGAACCCCGTGCTGGGCGTGCTGGCCGGAGCCTTCGCCACCGCGGTGCTGCAGAGCTCGAGCGCCACCACGGTGATGGTCATCGGCTTCGTCAGCGCGGGCCTGATGCGCCTTCCGCAAGCCATCCCCATCGTGATGGGCGCGAATATCGGAACCACCATAACGGCGCAGATCATCGCGTTCAAGCTGTCCGACTACATCTTGCTGTTCGTGGCGCTCGGCTTTCTGATTATGACGGTGGCGAAGCGGGAGCGCGTGAAGCTGTCGGGCAAGGCGGTCTTCGGGTTCGGGCTGCTGTTCGTGGGCATCGAGACCATGGGGTCGGTCATGAAGCCGCTGGCGTCCAACCCGGTGTTCACCGACATGATCGCCCAGGTGGCGGGCGTGCCGGTGCTGGGCG
>CAJUSL010000022.1:7625-24990 GCA_910589135.1 uncultured Eggerthellaceae bacterium | reverse complement strand
CTACGAGTTCTGCAAGATCCACGGGCTGTGGAAGACCGACTTGTAATCAAGGCGGGTTGTGGTAACATTGACGGGCTGTCCAGCCTTGGTCGGAAACCAAGGCGCTAGATAAGGAGCCCAAACATGAAGAAGGACATCCATCCCGACTACATGGAGTGCACGGTGCGCTGCAGCTGCGGCAACGAGTTCACCACGCGTTCCACCAAGCCCGAGCTCAGGATCGACATCTGCAACGTGTGCCATCCGTTCTACTCCGGCACGCAGAAGCTCATCGACACCGGCGGACGCGTCCAGCGCTTCGCCGACCGCTTCGGTTCGGCCACCGAGACCGTCGCCGCCCGCGAGGCCGCCAAGAAGGCCGAGCGTGCCGCGAAGGTGGCCGAGCAGGAGGCCGCCAAGAAGGCCGCCCGCGAGGCGAAGGCCGCCGAAAAGGCCGCCCGCAAGGCCAAGTTCGAGGAGGAGGCCGCCAAGGCTGCTCCTGCCGACGACGCCACCGCCGAGCAGGGCATGACGGCCGAGCCTTCCGCCGAGGCGCAGGAGGAGGCCGCCGCTGCAGCCGACGCTGCGGCCGACGCCGTCGCCGCCGACGAGCTCGCCGGCAACGACACCGCCGAGCAGGGAAGCGCTGCCGAGCCTTCCGCCGAGGCGCAGGAGGAGGCCGTGGAAGCCGCCGAATAGGCTTCAGGTTAAACCTTCTTTAAATCCGGGCTCTCGCGTGTCGCGGGGGCCCGTTTTGCGCCTACAATTGAACGAAAGGCGCCGCGGGTGCCGCCGCACGGTGCGGCAGCGGCGGCGCGCCCGGCACGCGAGGAGGCAGGATTGGGAGACGAATTCGGCGGCACGAAGCCCGAGCAGGACTTCGTGCTCAAGACGATCGAGAACAGGGACGTCCATTTCATACGGTGCTGGTTCGCCGACGTGCTGGGGAACATGAAGTCGTTCGCCGTCGTCCCCGGCGAGCTCGAGAACGCCTTCGCCGGCGGCATGGGCTTCGACGGGTCGAGCATACGCGGGTTCAGCGCCATCCAGGATTCGGACATCCTGGCGTTTCCCGACCCCGGCACCTTCCAGGTGCTTCCCTGGCGGCCGGAATCGAACGCCGTTGCCAGGATGTTCTGCGACATCCAGAAGCCCGACGGGCGTCCCTTCGAGGCGGACTCGCGCCACATCATGAAGCGGGCGATCAGGCGCGCGGCCGACGCGGGCTTCACGGCGAACATCGGCTGCGAGATCGAGTTCTTCTACTTCAAGGACGCCGAGGGCGCAGAGCCGCTCGACGCGGGGACGTCGTTCGACCTCACGTCGCTGGACTACGCGAGCGACCTCAGGCGCGACACGGTCCTCACGCTGGAGAAGATGGGCATTCCCGTCGAGTACTCGCATCACGAGTGCGGCCCCTCGCAGCACGAGATCGACCTGCGCTACTCGGACGCGCTGTCCATGGCCGACTCGGTGATGACCTACAAGCTCGTCGTCAAGGAGATCGCGATCAAGCACGGCGTGTACGCGTCGTTCATGCCCAAGCCCATCGAAGGGGTGCCGGGCAACGGCATGCACGTGCACCTCAGCCTCTTCGACGGGGAGGGGAGGAACGCCTTCTTCGACGAGACCGACGGGTCGGGCTACAACCTGTCGGCGACCGCGAAGCACTTCGTCGCCGGCATCCTGGCGCACGCCAAGGAGCTCTGCCTGGTCACGAACCAGTACGTGAACTCCTACAAGCGCCTGTGCGGCGGCATGAACGCGCCTTCGACGATCGCATGGGCGCGCCACAACCGGTCGACCATGGTGCGCATACCCGGGTACCGCCCCAACAGCGCCGACGCATGCCGCGTCGAGCTGCGCAACCCCGATCCGGCCTGCAACCCCTACCTGGCGTTCTCGGCGATGCTCGCGGCCGGGCTCGACGGCATCGAGCGCGAGCTTCCGCTCTGCGAGCCCATGGAGGGCCACGACTTCTTCAAGATGAGCCCCGCGGAGGCGGAGGCGCTCGGCGTCGACGTGCTGCCGCGCACGCTAGGCGAGGCGCTCGAGGCGTTCGCCGACAGCGCGCTCATGCGCGAGGTGCTGGGCGACCACGTGCACGAGTACCTGGCGGATGCCAAGCGGGCGGACTGGGACGGCTACCAGAGGACGGTAACGCCTTGGGAGCTCGAGCGGAACCTGGCGGTGCTGTAGCGTGAAGAAGGTTGTGTTCGTAGCGGATTCTCTGGACAACGCCCACAAGTTCCAGCAGGTGCTCTCGCGCATGGACGTCGAGGTCGTGGCCGGGTCCTGCGCCCATCTCCGCACCCTGCTTAGGCAGGAGCCTGCATGCGACCTGGTCGTATACGAAGCCGCTGGCGCATCGCAGGCGAGCATGTCCGAGGCCGAGGACCTGCTGGTGGAGGACGGCATCGGGGCCATGCTGCTGATCGTGAAGCGGGACGCGCTTCCCGACTTCCGGCTCCCCATGCGGGTCGCATCCGACTTCGTGACGCATGACGCCTCCCCCGAGGAATGCGCGGCTCGGGTGCGCCTGCTGCTCTGGCCGGGCACCGAGACGCATTCCGGCGACTTCGTCTCGGTCGACAACATGACCATCAACCTGGCGACATACCAGGTGCGCGTGGGCGGCGAGCCGCTCGATTTCACGTATCTCGAGTACGCGCTGCTGGCGTTCCTCGTCACGCATCCCGGGCGCACCTATTCGCGCGACACGCTGCTGCGGCGGGTGTGGGGCTTCGACTACTACGGGGGCTCGCGCACCGTGGACGTCCACGTCAGGCGCGTCCGCGCGAAGCTGGGGCCCGACCTCGCGCAAAGACTGGAGACCGTGCGTGGTGTAGGATATCTCTGGAACACTTAGTCCCGGGAGGCTCCATGGAAAAGACGGTCGCCGTCATCGACGGCAACTCCTTGATGCACAGGGCGTACCACGCCATCCAGACGCCGATGGCTGCGAAGGACGGCACGCCGACCAACGCGGTGTTCGGCTTCCTGCAGATGTTCTGCAAGTTCGTGGAGGAGACGTCGCCCGACGCGGTGGTGTGCGCCTTCGACGAGGGCAAGCCGGTCCACCGCATCGCGGAACTTCCCGAGTACAAGGCGCAGCGGCCCCACATGGACGACGAGCTGCGGGTGCAGTTCCCCGTCATGGAGGAGCTGCTCGCGGCGATGAACGTGCCCGTGGTCAAATGCCCCGGTTGGGAGGGCGACGACATCCTGGGCACCATCGCGGCCCGCGACGAGCGGCTTGGCTTCCGCACGCTGCTGGTCACCGGCGACAAGGACGCCTGCCAGCTGGCGACCGGGCTCACCAGCATCGTCAGCACCAAGAAGGGCATCAGCGACGTGGTGGTGCTCGACCCCGAGGGCGTGCAGGAGAAGTACGGCGTCGCACCCGACCAGTTCGTCGACTACCTGGGACTGATGGGCGACTCGTCCGACAACATCCCCGGCGTGCCCGGCATCGGTCCCAAGACTGCCGCCACGATGCTGCAGAAGTACGGCGACATGGAGGGCATCTACGCGCACATCGACGAGTTCAAGGGCAAGCAGCGCGAGAAGCTGGAGGCGAACAGGGACGTCGCGTTCCTCAGCCGCCAGATAGCCACCATCGTCTGCGACCTCGACTTCGAGCTCGACCTGGAGGGGCTGTCGTTCCCCGACTTCGACGCCGCCGCGGTCCAGGACGCCTTCGGGCGCTACCTGCTGATGAGCCCCCTCACGCGCGTGCTGAAGCTCGTCGACGAGGAGCCGGCGCACGCGGAGGCGGACATCGACGTGCCGCCGCTCGTGCCGGCCGCCGAGGCGCGCTCCCTCGTGGAAGGCGCCCTTGGCAGGAACGAGCGCATCGGCGTCGCCTTCGCCGAAGGCGAGCAGGGGACGATCTTCGGGCCCTTGGTCAGCATCGCGCTGTCCGCCTCGGAAGGAACCTCGGTGCTCGAAGGGGACGACGCGCTCGACGCGCTCGCCTTCGCCGTGGAATCGGGGGCGCTCGCCGCGCTCGACGCCAACCAGCTCATGCGGCTGCTGTGGCCGTCCGACAACGAGTCGCCGGCGCGCATTCCCGCCGACGCGCTCTTCGCCGCCGACGTGTTCGACGTGGGGCTCGCCGGGTACCTGCTCGACTCCACGACGTCGTCGTACACGTGCGAGGGCCTTGCGCTGCGCTACCTCGGCGGAAGGCTTCCCGAGACGGAGGACGCCGCCGAAAGGGTGGCCGCCGAGGCCGTCGCGTGCCGCCTGCTCGCCCCGAAGATGCAGGACGCCTTGAGGGAGGACGGCAGCCTCGAGGCATATGAGAGGATCGACGCCCCGCTCGTGCCCGTGCTGGTGGACATGGAGCGTACGGGCGTCGAGCTCGACTTCGGCCGCCTGGCGCGGATCGGCGCGTCGTCCGAGGCCGACCTGGAGAGCCTGGCGTCCGCCATCTACGCCATCGCGGGGGAGGAGTTCAACATCGACTCCCCCAAGCAGCTGGGGCACGTCCTGTTCGAGGTGATGGGGCTCGAGCCCCTGAAGAAGAACCAGCGCGGCTTCTCGACGGACGCCACCGTCATGCGGGAGCTCGCGAAGACGCAGGAGATCGCGCGCCTCGTGCTGTCGTACCGCGAGGTCTCGAAGATCAAGCGCACCTACATCGACACGCTTCCCAAGATGCGCGCCGAGGACGGGCGCGTGCACACGGTCTTCCATCAGACGGTGACGGCCACCGGGCGCCTGTCGTCGTCGGACCCCAACCTGCAGAACATCCCCGTGCGCACCGACTTCGGCCGCCAGATCCGCGAGTGCTTCGTGCCCCTGCGCGAGGGGGAGCGGTTCATGTCGGCCGACTACTCGCAGATCGAGCTGCGGCTGCTTGCCCATCTGTCGGGCGACGAGCACCTGGTGGCGGCGTTCAACTCGGGCGCGGACTTCCACGCCATGACCGCCGCGCGCGTGTTCGGCGTGCCGGTCGAGGACGTCACTTCCCAGATGCGCTCGCGCTCGAAGGCCGTCAACTTCGGCATCGTGTACGGGCAGCAGGCGTTCGGCCTCGCCCAGACGCTCGACATCCCCCGCGCGGAGGCGCAGGAGATGATCGACCGCTACTTCGACGCGTACCCGGGCGTGCGCGCCTACCTCGACGGCGTCGTCGAAGGCGCCAAGGACGCGGGATACGCCGTCTCGATGTACGGCCGCAAGCGCCGCATCCCCGAACTGCGGGCGAAGAACCGGCAGGTCTACGGCGTGGGGGAGCGTACCGCGATGAACCATCCGCTGCAGGGCAGCGCGGCCGACATCATCAAGATAGCGATGGTCGAGGTGGACCGCAGGCTGCGCGAGGAGGGCTCCGGCGCGAAGCTGCTTCTGCAGGTGCACGACGAGTTGGACCTGTCGGTGCCCGCGGACGAGGTCGAGGCCGTGCGCGCGCTCGTGAAGGACGCCATGGAAGGCGTCGCCGAGCTTTCCGTCCCGCTGCTCGTCGACGTTTCGTGCGGCGACAACTGGGCCGAGGCTCACTAGGCGCTCGGCACAGCGCGGGATGCGGGGGAGGTCCGCTTTTGCCGCACCGCGCTGCAGCTTGAAGAAGACGAACGTTCCTTGCCGCGCAACCATGGCCCTCCGTTGACAGGATACGTGCTTTTGATATTATTCTCAATTGTGGATATATCCACATAAGAACAATATGGAATGCGTACAGGGAGGAAACCATGGGCATCATCGACAGGCTGGCCGAAGACAGGGTGGGAATGCGTGCGGAACGCATGCAGCACGGAACGCGCCGCATGCGCGCGGTTGCGGCAGGCGCGTGCGCGCTGTCGCTTGCGGCAGCGCTTGCGCTTGCGGGATGCTCTTCGGGCGCTTCCTCCAGCTCGTCGGCGTCCTCGTCCGCCGCCGCGCAGAGCGGCGTCGAGCTGCAGGTCTACGCCGCCAACTCGCTGCAGAAGGCCATGCCCGAGGCGATGGAGCTCTACACCGAGCAGACGGGCGTCACGTTCGCCGACGCCCAGTACAAGGGCTCCGGCGAGCTGGTGGAGATGCTTTCCGGCGGCGGCCAGGCCGACGTGCTGATCACGGCGTCCAAGGGCACCATGGATTCCGCCGAAGAGAAGAGCCTCACCGACGACGCGACCCGCACCGACATGTTCGCCAACGAGCTCGTCGTCGTCGCCAAGAAGGGCTCCGGCCTTCAGGACGTCACCCTGCAGCAGATCGCCGACGGCCAGTACACGGTCTGCGTCGGCGACGACTCCGTGCCTGCCGGCAACTACGCCGCGCAGGCGCTTTCCACGGTAGGGGCCTACCAGCCCGCCGCCGCGGAGGCCGGCAAGACGGGCAAGGACATCTCGGGCAAGGGCGGCGCCTACGTCGGCATCACCCCCTCCACCGACGCCAGCGTCGGCAACGTCTGCCAGAAGGCCGCCAGCGGCGAGGTGGACGTGGCCATCGTCTACTCGTCGGACGCCTACCGCTTCGACGTCGAGATCGTGGGCATCATCCCGGCCGACGCCCACAAGCCCATCTCGTACCCGGGTGCCGTGGCGGCCGCCTCCGAGAACGCCGAGGCCGCCGCCGACTTCATCGAGTGGTGCGTCACCGACCCGGAGGCCCAGAAGGTCTGGAACGAGTGGGGCTTCCAGCTCGCGCAGGACTAGAATAGTCTGCACGACGGTTTTCCACGGGGAGGAGGCTTCATGAGCGCATCGCGGTCCATAACGTCGGCGCTCGCCGCCCTCCTCCTCGTCTTGTCGGCCCTCGCGCCTGCGGGAGCCTTCGCCAGCGAAGGCGCCGGCATCCCCCAGGCGGACGAGCCGGCCGTGCACATCACGCCCGACGACGCGTCCGGTCCGGGCGACGTGGAACGCCTGCAGCAGGAGTGGGGCGACGTCACGGTGTCCGCCGAGGGGGACGCGGCCCTGATTGAGGGCTGCTCCTTCGGGGTGGCGGACTTCTCGCGCGCCCAGGCCGGCTCGAACCGCAAGGTCGGCGACGCCTACCACGGGTACAACTACTACGTGGGCGACCAGCCCGAGAACCTTTCGGTGGTGGGCACGACCGACTTCGCCGTCGTCTACGTGCCGGCCGCCGTGCTCGAACGGTTCGGGCTGTCGCGCGACGACGCTGCCGACGTCGGGCTGCTGAAGGACTACCTCGTTGCGCTCGACGAGGCCCATGCGAAGAGCCCCGCGCGGCTTTCCGCCCTGTCCGACTGGCGCTTCACTAGCGAGTCCCGCTATGTTTGCGAGGGCGTCGTCTACTCGTTCGACCAGGAGGTCGCCGACGGGCGCTACTACGCCTGCATCATCGGCGAGGACGGCGCAGACGTCACCGACCCCGCGCATCCCAGCCACGTCACGAGCGACTTCGCGGACTTCGCGCGGCTGGTCGACGCCTCCGCGGTCGCCATCCGGCAGGAGGCCACGGGGCTTGCATGGCTGGGCGAGTTCCTGGCGGGCATCGACTACAGCCCGCTCTGGGTCACCCTGAAGACCACCGGCTGCGCCATCGTCATCATCTTCGCGCTGGGGCTCGCGGCGGCGTACTTCACCATGCGCATCTCGCCGAAGGCCCAGGGCGTCTTCGACGCCGTGTTCACCATACCCATGGTGTTGCCGCCGACGGTCTGCGGCTTTTTGCTGCTGCTCGCCTTCGGGCGCAACACGCCGCTTGGCCAGTGGTTCATCGACATTGGCTTCCCGCTCATCTTCAGCTGGCCGGCCACCGTGATCGCGGCGGTGGTGGTGGCCTTCCCGCTGATGTACCGCAACTCGCGCGGCGCCTTCGAGGGGCTCGACCCCAACATGCTGGACGCGGCGCGCACGCTGGGCTGGTCGAACGCGCGCATCTTCTTCAGGCTGATGCTGCCGCTGTCATGGAGCTCCATCGCGGCGGCGACCGTGCTCGCGTTCGCCCGCGCGCTCGGCGAGTTCGGCGCGACGCTGTTCCTCGCCGGCAACTACGCGGGCATCACGCGCACCATCCCCATCGCCATCTACTTCGAGTGGATGAACGGCAACGTGGACGTCGCCTTGTTCTGGACGCTGGTGATCATCGCGTTCAGCTTCGTGGTGATCCTCCTCATCAACGTATGGGGCAAGCGCACCACGCGCTACCGCAGGCGCACGGTCGAGGAATAGGAGGCGCCGTGAGCCTGGAAGTCGACATACGCAAGCGCTTCAAGGGGTTCGACCTGGACGTGTGCTTGGAGGCCGGGTCGGAGACGCTGGGGTTTCTGGGCGCGTCGGGCTGCGGCAAGAGCCTGACGCTGCGCTGCATCGCCGGCATCGAGACGCCCGACGAGGGGCGCATCGTGGTGAACGGGCGGGTGTTCTACGACTCGGCGGCCCGCGTGAACCTGACGCCGCAGCAGCGCAAGACCGCGCTGCTGTTCCAGAACTACATGCTGTTCCCGAACCTCACGGTGGAGCAGAACGTGGGCGCGGGCATCGGGCGCGACGTGCCGAAGGCCGACGCCGCCGCGGCGGTCGCGCGCGAGCTGAAGCGCTTCGGCCTGTGCGGCTTCGAGGGACGCTACCCGGCGCAGCTCTCCGGCGGGCAGCAGCAGCGCGTCGCCCTGGCCCGGATGCTGGCGGCGCGCCCCGGCATCCTCATGCTCGACGAGCCGTTCAGCGCGCTGGACGCGCACCTCAAGGGCGTCCTCGAGCAGAACCTCGTCGACTTGTTCTCGGCCTTCGACGGCACGGTCCTGTACGTGAGCCACGACATCGACGAGGCGATCCGCTTCTGCGACCGCATCGCCGTGGTCGACGGGGGACGCATCCAGGAGGTGGACACGGCCGACGAGCTGGTGAACGCGCCGCATTCCGAGGCGGCCCTGAAGCTGTCGGGGTGCAAGAACGCCGTGCCGGCGTCGAAGGTGGGCGACCACCGCGTGTTCGTGGAGAAGTGGGGCGTCTCGGTGGAGACGGTCCAGGAGGTTCCCGACGGCGTGGCCTTCCTTGGCGTGCGCGGCTTCTTCCTGGAGCGCGCCTCGGGCCCGGGCGCCAACAACTACCGCGTCCGCGTCGACCGCGTGAGCGACGCGCGCTTCGACCGCACGATCCTGCTCGGGTTCCTCGACCGCGGCCCGGGGGCGACGCCCGAGGTAGCGCGCACGGACGACGAGATGCGCTACCTGCACCAGCACCTGTTCTGGCGCCTCGACCGGCGCTCCGCCGAGGGGCCGCTTCCGCAGGTGGGCGACGAGCTGTGGATCCACATCCCTGCGGACCGCGTGTACCTCGTGTGCAAATAGGGCGCGGTCTTTTCGTGGAAACGGGCACCCGCATGCTCCCCGCGCACGAACCATGCGCGGTCGTGTATTATCATCAAATGGAAATAAACCAAGGCTAGGATGCATCTCGTGAAGGACTCACACGGCAGAACGATCGACTACCTGCGCATCTCGCTGACCGACCGGTGCAACTTCCGCTGCATCTACTGCATGCCGGCCGACGGCGTCTGCACGCTTCCGCACGAGGACATCCTGCGCATCGAGGAGATCGAGGAGATAGTGCGGGTGGCCGCCAAGCACGGCATCCGCAGCGTGCGGCTCACCGGCGGCGAGCCCCTCGTGCGCAAGGGGGTCGTGGGCCTGGTCGAGTCGATCACGGCGATGGACGGCATCGAGAACGTCTCGCTCACCACCAACGGCGTGCTGCTGCCGCGCATGGCCGACGAGCTGTCCCGCGCGGGGCTTCACCGCGTGAACATCTCGCTCGACACGCTCGACGCGCAGCAGTTCCGCGAAGTCACCCGCACCGGCAGGCTCGAGGACACGCTGGCGGGCATCGACGCGGCGCTTGCGGCCGGTTTCGACCCCGTCAAGGTGAACGCCGTGACGGTCCGCAGGCTCGACCAGGACTTCCTCGCCTTCGCGAAGCTGTCGCTCCACCGCCCGCTGCACGTGCGCTTCATCGAGTACATGCCGCTCGGCGACAGCTCGGAGGGCGGCATCGGCTGGGGCGCCGACGACGTCATCCCCAGCGACGAGCTGCTCGAGACCATCAACGCGCGCGCCGTGGAAAGCGGCATGGAGCCCTTGCGCCCCGCCGGCAACAAGCCCCTCGGCTGGGGGCCGGCGCGCTACTACGAGTTCCCGGGCGCCGCCGGAACCGTGGGCTTCATCTCGCCGCTCTCGCGCCATTTCTGCAGCGAATGCAACAGGCTGCGGCTGACCGCCGACGGCAAGATCCGCCCGTGCCTGTTCAGCGACCAGGAGTTCGACGTGCGCGCGGCGGTGCGCGAAGGCGGCGCGGCGGGAATCGAGAAGGTGCTGTTCGAGGCGCTGGGCGCCAAGCCCGACGACCACCACGACCGGGTGGGCACCGAGCGCAGCATGAACAAGATCGGAGGATGACGTGGCAGACAGGCTTACTCACGTGGACGAGCACGGGGACGTGCGCATGGTGGACGTGTCGGCGAAGCCCGACACCGAGCGCGTGGCGGTGGCGGAAGGCTTCATCGCCATGCACCCCGACACCCTCGAGCTGATCTGCACGGGCCAGGCGGCCAAGGGCGACGTGCTGGCCTGCGCCCGCGTCGCCGGCGTGATGGCGTGCAAGAAGACCAGCGACCTGATCCCCATGTGCCATCCGCTCAACATCACGAAGTCGAAGGTGGAGTGCACTCCCGTGCGCGAAGGCGGCCGCGTCGACGGCCGGGTGGGCGTCCACGTCGCGGTGACCACCGGCGTCACCGGCAAGACCGGCATCGAGATGGAGGCCCTGACGGGCGCATCTGTCGCTTGCCTTACAATTTACGACATGTGCAAGGCGGTCGACCGCGGCATGGAGATAATGGACGTAAGGCTCCTTCGGAAAGAGGGAGGGAAATCCGGTCTCTGGGTCAGGGGCTAGCCTGCCTGCCCGGACGGTCTAGGAGGCCTCATGGGCAAGAAGACGAAAATCATCGCAACGCTCGGGCCCGCCGTCGACGACGAGGCGGTGCTGCGCGAGCTGTTCTCGCTGGGCGTCGACATCGTGCGCCTCAACTTCAGCCATGGAACCCACGGCGAGCACGCCGCGCGCATCGAGCGCGTGAAGCGCGTGCGCGAGGAGATGGGCCTTCCCGTGGCCGTCATGCTCGACACGAAAGGCCCCGAGATCAGGACGGGGCTGCTGGCCGGCGGCCAGCCCGTCCAGCTCGAGGCCGGCGACCGCATCACGCTGACCCCGCGCCAGGTGGAGGGCACGGCCGCCCTCGTCCACCAGAGCTTCCCCGAGCTGCACCGGCATCTCGCGCCCGGGGCCCGCATCCTCCTCGACGACGGGCTCATAGAGCTCGAAGTGGCCGGCTTCGAGGGCCCCGACATCGTGTGCGAGGCGCGAAACGCCGGCGCCCTCGGCCAGCGCAAGTCCCTCAACGTCCCCGGCATCGACGTGGGGTTTCCGGCCCTCACCGACCAGGACAGGGACGACTTGCTGTTCGGCATAGCGCAGGAGGTCGACTTCGTGGCCGCGTCCTTCGTGAAGAACGGCGACTCCGTCAGGCAGATCAGGGAGTTTCTGGCCGAAAACGGCGGGGAGGCGGTCTCGGTCGTGGCCAAGGTGGAGAACGCGCGCGCCGTGGAATGCATCGACGACATCATCCAGGCCGCCGACGCCGTCATGATCGCCCGCGGCGATCTGGGTGTGGAGGTGCCCGCGCAGGAGGTTCCGCACCTTCAGAAGCAGATCGCGGCGCGGTGCAACATGGAGCACAAGCCCGTGATCACCGCCACCCAGATGCTCGAGTCGATGACGCACAGCCCGCGCCCCACGCGCGCCGAGGCGGCCGACGTTGCCAACGCGATCTACGACGGCAGCGACTGCGTGATGCTGTCGGGCGAGACGGCGATGGGGGAGTACCCCGTCGAGGCGGTGCGCACCATGGTCGAGATCGTCGAGACGACCGAGCGGCACTTCTTCGAGGACCGGCGCAAGCCCGCCACCTCGCGCAACCCCTACAAGTCCATCTCGCACGCGGTGGGGTCGGCGGCCGTGCAGACGGCCATGGACGTCAAGGCGAAGTGCCTGGTGTGCCCCACCATGACCGGGCGCACCGCGCGCCTCATGTCCAGCCTGCGCACCTACATCCCGATATACGCCGTCACCCCCGACGCGCACGTCATGCGCATGATGCAGATCTATTGGGGCGTGCGCCCGATGCAGGGCGACGTGCAGGGCGACATGCGCCGCGTCATCGACAAGGCCAAGGAGGCGGTCTGCGACGAGGGGCTGCTCGGCGTGGGGGACATCGCCGTCATCACGTGCGGCGACCGGTTCACGAGCCCCGTCACCCGCGACGCCGAGGGCAACGTGGAGAAGTTCGCGCCCACCAACGTGATGTACGTGGTGCAGATACGCGGCGAGGACGTGACCGAGGCGATAGGGTCCGGCCCCGGCGACGCGCTGATGACCCGCTCGTTCTTCCGGAAGGGATAGGGGCTGCTCGCAGATGACGTAGCGAGGAGAGCGGGGCGGAGGTCCGGCAAAGCCAAAGGAGCCGAGAAATCCACTCGGGCTGTTCTTGCCCGAGTTAGTTCGAGGTGACGACGCGTCGGAGCCCCGCTCTCCTTGCTGCGCCACTTGCGAAAGCGTTTCCAAGCGCCCGTTGTGGTAACATTTCAAAGGTTTGAACGAAACACCGCATTCTCGAAAGGCGCACATATGTCAGGACATTCCAAGTGGGCTACCACCAAGCACCGCAAGGCCGCGCAGGACGCCAAGCGCTCCGCGCTGTTCTCGAAGCTCTCCCGCAACATCACCGTTGCCGCCAAGGAGGGGGGCGACCCCAATCCCGAGAACAACGCCTCGCTCGCGGCCGCCATTGAGAAGGCGAAGGGCTACTCGCTTCCCAAGGACAAGATCAAGACCGCGATCGACAAGGCCTTCGGCAGCGGCAAGGACGCTGCCAACTACGAGACGGTGGTCTACGAGGGCTACGGCTCGGCGGGCGTGGCCGTCTACTGCGACGCGCTCACCGACAACCGCAACCGCACCGCCGCCGACGTGCGCTCCGCCTTCAGCCATGCCGGGGGCAACCTTGGCACCAGCGGCTCGGTCGCCTACATGTTCGACCGCAAGGGCCAGATCATCGTGGCCAAGGAGGTCGAGACGGGCGACAAGAAGAACCCGACCGGCCCCAACGGCGCAGCGGCTGACGAGGAGGAGTTCATGCTGGCCGTCGCCGAGGCGGGCGGGGACGACTACGAGGACGCCGGCGACGAGTGGGTCGTCTACACCGGCCCCACCGAGCTCGCCGCGGTGAAGGACGCGCTGCACGCGCAGGGGGTCGAGACCAAGGGCGCCGAGCTCACCATGATCGCGAACAACCCGCAGCCCATCAGCGTCTCCGACGCCAAGAAGGTCATGCGCCTCATCGACAAGCTTGAGGAGCTGGAGGACCTTCAGAACGTCTACCACACCGCCGACATCACCGACGAGATCGCCGAGCAGCTGGACTAGCGGAGGCGCTGCCCGGTGACAGAGCTGACAGACGAGCAGATAGCCGCCGAGAAGGCGTTCATGGAAGGCGTGCCGAGGTTCAACCTGGCCGCCTTTCTCTTACCGCCCATCTGGGGGCCTGCGCACGGCATCTGGGCCACCGTCCTGTTCTATCCGGCGTGGCTTCTGGTGGACAACCTGCTGTACGCCATGTACAGCGCCCCTTCCGTGATGTCGGTCGCCATCGCCTTGAGCGCGCTGCTGCTGCTCGCGCTGGTCACGGTGTTCTTCGCGCTGATCAGCCAACCATACGCGTGGCACCGCGCGCACGCGCACGGCAAGACCAAGCAGCAGTACCTCGCCGCGCAGCGCAAGTGGGCGGTGGGGTGCATCTTCGGCGGCCTGGCCATGCTCGTTCTGGCCAGCGTCTACAACCTGCTGCTCAGGGCGCCCCTGTAGCCGAGGACAGCGACCATGGACGCGTCAACACGCCCCGACGCCCCGCAGCGCATCGCCGTGTTCTGCGTGGGCAACAAGCTCATGCTCGACGACGGGCTGGGGCCGGTCGTCTACGAGGAGCTTTCCCGCAGCTACGAGTTCGACCCTTCGGTCGAGCTCTACGACGTGGGGTGCATGGGGCTCGACATGCTCGACTTCGTGCGCGACTGCGACTACATCGTCACCGTCGACGCCGTGGAGGGCACCGGATGCGAGCCCGGCACCGTCTTCGAGTTCGAACCCGACGACATGATGCGCCACCACGGCGCGTCTGCCTCCCTGCACGAGCTCACGCTTGCCGACCTGTTCGACGCGGCGGCGCTCGTGGGCTACGGATGCGAGGGGAAGTGCTTCGGCATGCAGGTGTCGAACATGACGCCCGAGGTGGTCACCGTTGCGCTCACCCGAGCGGTCTACGACGCCGTTCCCCTGCTGGTCGACGCCGTGCTGGCCGACCTGCACGCGCGCGGCGTGCGCATCGCGGCGAAGGCGGACGGGCGCGCCGTGGGGCCCGGCTGGCACCACGAGATGACCGAGTGAGGCGGCGCGCATGCTGGTCGATGCCTTGGCGGCGGTGCTCGAGAAGTCGGGCTGCGTCGAGAACTTCTGGGGGAAGCTGAACGCGGGGGAGGACGGCGCGCTGGGCGTGGTGTCCTCCGCCCGCCCCTTCTTCGTCGCCGCCCGCTTCGCCCGCTCGCCCCAGCCGACCCTCGTCGTGCTGCCGGGCGAGGACGCGGCGGACGCGTTCGCGCGCACGCTCGCGTCGTACGTGGGCGAAGACGCCGTGCTGCGCTTCCCCGCCCGGCTCGACCGACCGCAGCTGGAGGAGAAGGCCGACCCGCGCGTCGTCGCGCGCAGGCTCCAGGCTGCGGACGCCCTGCGCCAGGGAAGGCATGCCATCGTCGTGGCCAGCGCCCGGTCGCTCGTCCGCGACATGCCGCCTCCGTCGTCGGGCGCATGCCGTCCGATGTCGCTGCGCGCGCTGGAGCCGCTTGCGGACATGGGCATCGACGGCGTGGGGGACGTGGACGCGCTGCGCCGGCGGCTGGAGGCGTGCGGGTACGCGAACACCGGCGAGCTGGACGGCCCGGGCACGTTCTGCATGCGGGGCGGAAGCATCGACGTCTTCCCCGGCAACCTCGACTTTCCCGTGCGGCTCGACTTCTTCGGCGACGACCTGGACGAGATCAGGCGCATCGTGCCCTCAACCGGGCAGATGATTTCCAGCCTGGACGCCGTGGACATATACCCGGCAAGCGAGCTGCCCATGACGGAGGCCGCCGCGCGCGGTGCGCGCAAGGCGCTCGAGAAGGCGGCCCTTACCAACAAGGCGCTGCGCGAGGCGCTCGAGAAGATGGAAGGCGGCCTGTGTTTCGACGGGGCCGACGTGCTTCTGCCGTACTTCTACAAGGAAACGGCGCAGCTCGGCGCCTACGCGGGGCCCGGCTCCATGACCTGCCTCGTGGAGCCCCGCGCCACCTTCGACGACATGGCGCACGCCTTCGAGGAGGCCGAGGAGGCGTTCAAGGGCACCTACCTGAACGCCGAGAGCCTGCACACGCCGCCCGCGAAGGTGGACCTCGGGCATGGCGTGCGGGCGACGTACGTGTCCATCATGCAGCTGGGCGTCGAGCTCGACGACGAGGTGCCGGTGAAGCGCGTCGACGTGTCGCGCTCGGAGGACCGGCTGTTCGGCAAGATGCGCAACTGGGTGGACGGCGGCAACTACTGCCTGTTCAGCGCGCCGTCGTTCCGCGCGCGCAAGGACATCGAGCTGGCGTTCGTCGACCATGCGCTGCCCATCCAGGAGCGCCTCGACTCCATCGACGCCGACGCGGCCCCGCTGCAGAAGGGCGTCGTGAACATCGTGGACGTCGACGTGCCTCTCGGCGTCGTGATACCCAAGGCGAAGCTCGTCATGCTGTCGCTCGAGGACCTGAAGGGCGCGCGCCAGTCGACCAAGCCCAAGCGCGAGGTCAACGCCGCCGACATCACCTTCCCGTACACCGCCGGCGACTACGTGGTGCACGAGACGTACGGCATCGCGCACTTCAAGGGCCTCGTCCTGCGCGACATCGGCGGCGTCGAACGCGACTACCTCGAGCTCGACTACGCGGAAGGCGACAAGCTGTTCCTCCCGGTCGAGCAGTTCGACAAGGTCACGCGCTACGTGGGCCCGGAGGGGCACGCCCCCAAGGTCACGCGCCTGAACAGCACCGACTGGTCGCGCGCCGTCACGAAGGCGCGCAAGGCGACGCGCAAACTGGCGTTCGACCTGATCGAGGTGTACTCCCGGCGCGCCGCCACCAAAGGCTTCCAGTTCGCGGTCGACACCCCTTGGATGCAGGAAATGGAGGAGAGCTTCCCCTACGACGAGACGCCCGACCAGGCCGCGGCCATCGCGGACGTGAAGGCCGACATGCGCTCGTCGCACCCGATGGACCGCCTCATCTGCGGCGACGTGGGCTTCGGCAAGACCGAGGTCGCCATACGTGCGGCCTTCGTCGCGGCGCAGAACAGGAAACAGGTGATGGTGCTGTGCCCCACCACCATCCTCGCCCAGCAGCACTTCGCCAGCTTCGCCGAGCGCCTTGAGCCGTTCGGCATGTCGGTGCGCGTGCTGTCGCGCTTCGTCGGCGCCGCCGAGCAGCAGCGCACGCTCGAGCAGTTCGCGGCCGGCGAGATCGACGTGCTGATCGGCACGCACCGGCTGCTGTCGCGCGACGTGAACCCCCACGACCTGGGGCTGATCGTCATCGACGAGGAGCAGCGCTTCGGCGTGGCGCACAAGGAGCAGTTCAAGAACCTGCGCGAGCACATCGACATCCTGACGCTGTCGGCCACGCCGATCCCGCGCACGATGCAGATGGCCGTCTCGGGCGTGCGGGACATGTCCTTGATCCTCACCCCGCCCGAGATGCGCCTCCCGGTGAAGGTGCACGTGGGGGAGTGGGACCCTGACGTGGTGTCGGCGGCCATCAGGCTGGAACTGGGGCGCGGGGGCCAGGTCTACTACGTGAGCAACCGCGTGAACACCATCGAGGACGCCGTGCGCCGCGTGAGCGAGGCCGCGCCCGAGGCACGCGTGGGCGTCGCGCACGGGCAGATGTCCAAAGACGAGCTGGAGCGCGTGATGGAGGACCTCTCCGCCGGCCTCGTCGACGTGCTGGTCGCCACGACCATCATCGAGAGCGGCATCGACAACCCCCGCACCAACACGCTCATCATCGAGGACTCGCAACGGCTGGGCCTTTCGCAGATGTACCAGCTGAAGGGGCGCGTGGGACGCTCGAGCGAGCAGGCCTACGCCTACTTCATGTTCCCCGAGGAGATACCGCTGACCGAGGACGCGCAGGCG
Source organism: uncultured Eggerthellaceae bacterium (assembly GCA_910589135.1). GTDB lineage: Bacteria > Actinomycetota > Coriobacteriia > Coriobacteriales > Eggerthellaceae > MGBC163016. Next base: position 7,740 of record CAJUSL010000022.1, on the reverse strand, counting down.
CGCCTCACCGCCCTGTCGGAGGAGCACGGGCTCGGCTCTGGCATGCGCATCGCCATGCGCGACTTGGAGATCCGCGGCGCCGGCAACCTTCTGGGCGCCGAGCAGTCGGGGAACA
>CAJUSL010000022.1:0-7615 GCA_910589135.1 uncultured Eggerthellaceae bacterium | reverse complement strand
ACCTGTTCGCTCAGATGCTCAACCAGGCCGTGACCGACGCCCGCGAGGGCGAGGGCGTGGTGAAGGGCGCCGAGTCGCGCGCGGCCTCGGACATCAACATCAACATCCCCGGGCGCATGTTCATCGCCAACGACTACGTGCCCGACCTGGACGAGCGCGTGCTGTGGTACCGCCGGGCGACGAACGCGGGGTCGGAGGAGGCCGTCTGCGCGCTCGAGGCCGACATGCGTCGCGTGCACCCCGACATGCCGCCCGAGGCCGAGAGTTTCTTCGCGAAGGAGCGCCTGCGCGCGTTCGCCGCCGAGCGCGGCGCGACGAGCATCGTCGTCAGCGGCGGCAACCTCAACGTGGAGGGGCTGCAGCTCACCCGCGAGCAGCTCATTCCGCTGAAGAGGCGCGGCGGCCGCTACCTCCAGGACAGGCGCAAGCTTATAATGCCCATGAGCAAGATCTCGGCCACGGGCGGCGCGGACGACGCGGCGCTTTCCGTCGGCGCGTTCCTGCACGAAGTGTTCGACACGGAAGAAGAGGACTAGGGGCCGCATATGACCATCGACGGCAACATCAGGGTGCGTTTCGCGCCTTCTCCCACCGGGATGCTCCACATCGGGGGCGCCCGCACGGCCATCTACAACTGGGCGTTCGCCCGCGCCATGGGCGGCACGTTCGTGCTGCGCATCGAGGACACCGACCCCGAGCGCTCCACCGAGGAGAACACGCAGATCATCCTGCGCGCCATGCGCTGGCTGGGACTCGACTGGGACGAAGGCCCCGAGGTGGGGGGCGACTTCGGCCCGTACTTCCAGATGCAGCGCATGCCCACCTACCAGGCGGCGCTCGAGGTGCTGAAGGAGAAGGGCGCGGCGTACCCGTGCTTCTGCAGCAAGGAGCAGCTGGACGCCGAGCGCAAGCGCGCCGAGGCGGAGGAGGGCGGATACGCCGGCTACGGCGGCACGTGCCGCGCGCTTCCCGCCGCCGAGGCCGCCGCGCGCATCGAGGCCGGCGAGCCGCACGTGTGGAGGCTCAAGGTGCCCGAGGGCCACGGCCCCATCGAGTTCGACGACGCGGTGTACGGGCGCACGTCGTTTCCGGCCGACGTGATGGACGACCTGGTGCTGGTGCGCACCGACGGCAGCCCCACCTACAACTTCGCGGTGGTCTGCGACGACGCGAACATGGGCATCACGCACGTCATCCGCGGCGACGACCACCTCTCCAACACGCCGCGCCAGATCCTCATCTACGAGGCGCTCGGCTTCGACGTGCCCACCTTCGCGCACCTCCCGAGGATACTCGGCCCCGACGGCAAGAAGCTGTCGAAGCGCCACGGCGCCACCAACGTGGAGGACTACCGCGACCGCGGCTACCTGCCCGACGCCATGGTGAACTTCCTCGCGCTTCTGGGCTGGTCGCTCGACGGCGAGACTACGATCATCCCGCCCGACGAGCTCTGCCGCGCCTTCTCGCTGGCGCGCATCACGAAGAAGGACAGCATCTTCGACGAGACGAAGCTCGACTGGATGGACGGCGTCTACATCCGCGACATGGCCCCCGAGAAGTGGTTCCTCGAGGCCGCGCCGTGGATCGCGCAGGCGAAGGCCGACGCGCTCGGCGTGGAGCCGGGGGCGAACGTGCAGCCGGCCGCCGAGCCCGGCGGGGCGCAGGAGGGCGCGGGCGCGCCCCGCGTCCCGGGTGCGGGCGTCGACGGCGAGACGTGGCAGGGCTGCCTCGCCGACGTCGAGGACCGGAAGGCGCACTTCATGCAGGTGCACCCCCTCGTGGCCGAGCGCATGGCCCGCTTCGACGAGATCCCCGGCAAGCTGGAGTACCTGTTCTGGGGCCCGAACGTGCGCATCGACGGGAAGTCGTTCAAGAAGGTGCTCGCGAAGGAGGGCTCGCGCGCGGGCGAGGCGCTGCAGCTGTGCCGCGGCGTGCTCGCCGACGACGGCGTCGCGTGGGAGGCGGAGGCGCTTCAGGAGCAGTGCCGCGCGCTCGGCGAGGAAGCCGGCATCAAGCCGCGCAACCTCTTCCAGCCGCTGCGCGTGGCGGTGTGCGGCAACATGGTGTCGCCGCCGCTGTTCGAGTCCATCGTGCTGATGAGCCGCGACGACGTGCTGGCGCGCATCGACTCGGTGCTGGGATTGGACGTCGCGTGACGGGCTCTTTCGAGGCGCCGGCGGACGCCTGCCAGGTGGGCGGCCTTCCCGAGCGTCCCACGCCCGACCAGATAGACGCCTTCTTCAGGAACGACACCTTCGCCTACCGTCAGGCGGACTGCCGCATCGTTGAGGCGTGGAAGGGGCACGGCGTCGCCGAGATGGACATCGACCCCGCGAAGCACCTGAACGCCAAGGGGCGCGTCATGGGAGGCGCCGTCTTCACGCTGGCCGACTACGCGTTCGCCGCCGCGAGCCTTTGCGGCGCCTCCAGCTCGGTGTCGCTTTCCAGCACCATCGAGTTCATGAAGGGGACCGAGGGCAACAAGCTGGTTGCAACCTGCGACGTGGACCGCACCGGGCGCAAGGTGGGCTTCTACACTATCGATGTCACCGACGACATGGGCGAGCACATCGCCAGGGTGGTCACTACCTGCTACCACCCGGCCTGACGAAAGGACCACCGTGGCTTCCAACGCCGACTACACATCCGAGTACTTCGACATCATCGACGAGCTGGACGGCGCCGTCGACGACAGGAGGCGCGCCTTCGACTACATGGAGGGCTCCACCGCCATCGTGCACCACGAGGTGGTCGCCTGCTCGTTCGTTCCGAGGCTCTTCGGCCAGCGCACCTACGACGCGATGAAGGCGGCCTCCGAGACGACGCACCGCATCCTGTGCAAGGTGATGCAGCGCTACCTCGACGACGAGGACTACCGCCGCCTGTTCGACTTCGACGAGCGGCTGCGCAGGCTCATCCTGCTGCCGCGGGGCTACGACGCGCTGCTGCCGTTCGCCCGCATCGACACCTTCATAAACGAGGACACCTTCGATGTGAAGTTCTGCGAGTTCAACGGCGACGGGTCGGCCGGCATGAACGAGAACCGCGAGATCACCAACTCCATCGCGGGCTCGCAGACGCTCGCGGCCTTCCGCGAAGGCCACCGCGTCGTCGGATGCGACCTGTTCGAGCCGTGGGTGGACGAGTTCCTGGCGATCTACGGCACCTACGTGCACAAGGTCGAGCAGCCCCGCTTCGCCATCTGCGACTACCTCGAGAACGGCGTGGTGGACGAGTTCCGCGTCTTCGCCGAGCTGTTCGCGCGCCGCGGCGTGCCGTGCTGCGTGTGCGACGTGCGCGAGCTCGACTTCGACGGCGAGGCGCTGCGCGGCCCGGACGGCGAGCGGATCGACGCCATCTGGCGCCGCTGCGTCACCAACGACGTGCTCGAGTTCTGGGACGACTCGCAGGACCTCATCTGTGCCGTCGAGGCCGAGAAGGTCGCGCTGATCGGCAGCTTCGCGGGGCACATCGTCCACGACAAGCAGATCTTCGACGTGCTGATGAAGGACGAGACGCTCTCGTTCCTCGAGGCCGAGGAGGTGTCCTTCCTCGAGCAGGCGCTGCCTCAGACCGACTTCCTCGACGACCGCTTCGTCAACGTCGGCCAGGTCAGGGCCAACAAGGACGAATGGATCATCAAGCCGTCCGACCACTACGGCGCCGACAACGTGTACGCGGGCTGCGAGGTCGGCCAAGGCGAGTGGGAGCGCCTCGTCGACGGGTTCGCGAACGGGCGCGCGGGCTATCCGTTCATCGTGCAGCGCTACGTCAGGCCCTTCAAGACGGAGACGCTGCCGCCCGACGCGGGCATCGACGATGCGCCCGACGGCGCGGTGGAATGGAGTCCCCGCCTGTACAACAACCTGAACGGGCTCTATCTGTACAACGGCCGCTTCCAGGGCGTCTTCAGCCGCCTGGGGCCGCATCCGGTCATCAGCAAGCAGCACGAGGGCAGCCACCCTGTGGGTCGACGCCGACGTGCAGTGCGGGCTGGAGCTCCCGTGACGAAGGGCAAGGGCGGCCAGCGGGCCTTCATGACGGTGCTCGGGGCGCTGTTCCTCGCCGCCACCTACATCGGGGTCGGGTACGCGTCCTGCGCGGGCGTCCCCTTCATAGCCGAGAAGGTCGCCTACGCCACCGTCGACGACGCGGCGTCGCCCTTCGACAAGGAGCAGCTGGTGGAAGGGGCGCTCGCCACGCGCGACTACTCCTTCGGCTCGCACGACCTCGCCGCCTATGAGGACGCGCTGCGGTCGATGAACGAGCAGGCCGCAACGCCCTACGCCACCGAGGTGGACATCCTCGACGCCCCCGTCCAGTACTCGGTCGACCGCGAACAGGTCGCCCACCTCGACGACGTGAACGACGTGGCGGAAAGGCTCATGATGCCCATCCTCGGCATCGCCGCCATCGCCGCCTTCCTGCTGTTCGCCGGCTTCAGGATGTTCGGCGCGCGCACGGTCGCGAACATGCTTTTCGCCGGCGGCCTGGCGGCCTGCGTCGCGCTGCTCGCCGTCGCCGTCTGCGCGCTCGTGTCCTTCGACGGCTTCTTCGACGCCATCCACTCGCTGTTCTTCGCCGAGGGGACGTGGACGTTTCCGGCGGACTCGCTGCTGATCACCATGCTGCCCGAGCCGTTCTGGGCGGGCATGGGGGCCGTGTGGCTCGCGCTCTCGCTGGCGTTGTCCGCGCTGTCGGCAGCACTCGGCGCCGTGCTGCGCCGCCGTACTTGCAAATAGCGCCGGTTCGGCTAAGATAGATAGCTGCTGTTTTCATTCATTGCACGTAAAGGAGCATTACTTCATGGTTAAGATTCGCCTTGCCCGCCACGGTGCGAAGAAGCGTCCGTACTATCGCGTGGTCGTCTCCGATTCCCGTTGCCCCCGCGACGGCAAGTTCATCGACGAGGTCGGCCGCTACAACCCGCTCTCCAACCCGAAGCTCATCCAGTTCGACGAGGAGAAGATGCAGAAGTGGATCGGCGACGGCGCCCAGATGTCCGACACGGTCGCCCGCCTCTACAACCAGACGAAGGCGGAAGCGTAAGCCATGTCGACCTCGGCCGAAGAGCTCCGCGGTCTCGTCGAGGAGGTCGTCTCTCCGCTCGTCGACGTGCCTTCCGAGCTGGAGGTCACGGCCTCGCAGGAGGGGTCCGACGTCCTGATCGAAGTCGCCGTGAACCCCGACGACGCCGGAAAGGTGATCGGCAGGCAGGGCCGCGTCATCAAGTCGATCCGCACCCTCGTCCGCGCCGCCGCGACCCGCAAGGGGCTTAACGTCGACGTCGAGCTCCTCGACGACTAGCCCGGCGTGCAGCGCTACATAGACGCCGCCAGGATAACTGGCAGGAAGAACCTCGATGGAAGGCTCGCCGTCACTGCGACGGCAAGCCTTCCTTTCTTGTTGGAGGAGGGGATGCGCGTGCATCTGGTTCCTCCGGTCATCGACGCGCCCCGCACGGCCGAGGTGCGCTCCGTGCGCCCGGTTTCGGGCGATTCCGCGATCGTGTCGCTCGCCGGCGTCGACGACGCGCACGTCGCCGACATGCTGGCGGGCTGTCACTGCCTGGTCGCCGCCGACGACGTCGACGCGGCACGGCTCGAAGAGGCGGCCCCGGCCGGTGCGCCCGGGCTCGTCGGCTGGACGTTCGAAGACAGGCGGTCCGGGCTGTGCGGGGCGGTGGCGGACGTGCGCCGGATGCCGGGCCAGACGCTTCTCGCGGTCACGATAGCGGATGACGGGCACGGCGAGCACCTGGTTCCGTTCGTCGACGAGTTCGTGGCGGAGGCGGACGCCGGCGCGCGCCATCTCGTGCTCGACCTGCCAGAAGGGCTGTTCGAGCTGTGAGGGTCGACACCATATCCACCTTCCCGGGGATGTTCTCCTCGGTGATGGGCGAGTCGATGATGAAGCGCGCCCAGGAGAAGGGCATCCTCGAGTTCCATGCGCACGACCTGCGCGACTGGACCTACGACCGCCACCGCACCACCGACGACTACCCCTACGGCGGCGGCATCGGGCTCGTGATGAAGTGCGAGCCCATCTTCGAGTCGCTCGAGGCGGTGCTGGGCGTTGCCGAAGGCTCGCTTCCCGGTCCGCACGGGGACGCCACCGTCGTGATGATGGCCCCGCAGGGGCGCCGCTTCGACGACGCCTGCGCGCGCGAGTTCGCCATGCGCGACCGCCTCGTGTTCGTCTGCGGCCACTACGAGGGCATCGACGAGCGCGTCTATGCGCTGGCCGACGAGGTCGTGTCGCTGGGCGACTACGTGCTGACGAGCGGCGAGCTGGCCTCGATGGTGGTCATCGACGCCGTCGTGCGCAAGCTGCCCGGCGTGCTCGGCGCGGAGGGCGGGGCCGACGAGGAGTCGTTCTCGGACGGGCTGCTGGAGCACCCGCAGTACACGCGACCCCAGGCGTACCGCGGGATGGAGGTTCCCGAGGTGCTTCTCTCGGGGCATCACGCCCGCATCGAGGAGTGGCGCCGCCGGGAAAGCCTCGAGCGCACCAGGCGCCTGCGCCCCGACCTCATCGAGCGGCTTCAGGAGCAGGGAAGGCTGCCGTAGCCGCCTCTATCATGTATCATGGCATGGCCGCCTTCGAGCGGCCTTCGCGACGAACGAGCAAGGGAAGGGAACGCCGTGCAGGAGCAGATGCCATACGGGCAGCAGCCGGGGCCGGCCCCCGTGTACGCAGAGCCGCCGGCCGCGCCGCGGCGCAGCGTCTTGCGCTCGGTGCTGTCGCTCGTGCTCACGCTGGCCGCGATCGTCGTCGCGTCGTATCTGCTGCGCACCTTCGTGTTCCAGTCCTACGAGATCCCCTCGGCCTCCATGGAGGAGACCATCATGACGGGCGACCTCGTGTTCTCCGAGAAGGTGTCCTACCGCTTCGGCGACCCCGAGCCGGGCCAGATCGTCACCTTCCAGGACCCCGAGATCCCTTCGCGCACGCTGATCAAGCGCGTCATCGCCACCGAGGGCCAGACGGTCGACTTGCGCGACGGCAACGTATACATTGACGGCGTGCGTCAGTTCGAGCCGTACACCGACGACAAGCCCAGCTATCCGCTGACGGGGGGCGCGGACGTCACGTACCCCTACACCGTCCCCTCCGGCGAGCTGTGGGTCATGGGCGACAACCGCACCAATTCGCAGGACTCCCGCTACTTCGGGTCGGTTCCCGTCTCGAGCGTCAGCGGGAAGGCCGTGCTTGTATACTGGCCCCTCGACCAGTTCGGCTTGCTGGAATAGACGCAAAGGCGCCCCGGTTCGGGCGCCTCGGACGCAACGGCCCGCGCCAGGCGGCCGGCAGGATAGGAGAGTGCGAGAACGACCATGAGTAGCGACACCAACACAGGGAAGGCGCCGGCGGCGGAGGCCCCCACCTTCCAAGACGTCATCATGCGCCTGCAGCGCTACTGGGCCGACCAGGGCTGCGTCGTGGTGCAGCCCTACGACAACGAGGTGGGCGCGGGCACGTTCCACACCGCCACCACCCTGCGCTCGCTCGGCCCGGGGACGTGGCGCACCGCCTACGTGCAGCCCTCGCGACGTCCGACCGACGGCCGCTACGGCGAGAACCCCAACCGCCTGCAGCACTACTACCAGTTCCA